>NZ_VTHL01000012.1:0-149634 GCF_008271285.1 Hymenobacter lutimineralis
GGTACTTGGCTTTGCCCTTGCTATGCCCGTTCTTGCGCAGCGCCGTGCTGCCGCACTTACCGCAACAGATGGTGGTTTGAATCATGCCTCAACATAGCAAAAACCACCCTTTAGACCACTGCCGATTTTTTAATATATAAAAGGTTATTAGTTTACTCCCCCAGCTTCCGCAGAATCTCCTGGGCGGCTACGGCAATGACGGTGCCGGGGCCGTAGATGCCGGTCACGCCGGCGTCGTAGAGGAACTGGTAGTCCTGGGCCGGGATTACGCCCCCGGCAATGACGAGGATATCGGCCCGGTCCAATTTAGCCAGCTCTTCGATGAGCTGGGGCACCAGGGTTTTGTGGCCGGCAGCCAGCGAGGATACCCCCACCACGTGCACGTCGTTTTCGGCGGCCTGGCGGGCTACTTCCTCGGGCGTCTGGAACAGGGGGGCAATGTCCACGTCGAAGCCCACGTCGGCGAAGGAAGTGGCAATGACTTTCGCGCCCCGGTCGTGGCCGTCCTGGCCCATTTTTGCCACCATCATGCGGGGGCGGCGGCCTTCTTTCTGGCTGAACGCATCGGCCAGCTGGCGGGCCTTGGCAAATTCCTGGTCGTAGTCCATTTCCTGGGAGTACACCCCCGACACGGTGCGGATGGTGGCCTGGTGGCGGCCATACACGGCCTCCAGGGCATCGGAGATTTCGCCCAGCGTCGCGCGCAGGCGGGCAGCCTGCACGGCCAACGCCAGGAGGTTTCGGGTTTCGGATTTCTGGTTTTGAGTTTCGGGCTGAACGTCCGTACCCGAAACCCCAGACTCAGAACCCGAAACCTCTCTGGCCGCGTCGGTCAGGGCCTGTAGGGCTTGCTGCACGGCGGCGTTGTCGCGCTCGGCTTTCAACTTATTGAGGCGGGCAATCTGCGACTCGCGCACGGCGGCGTTGTCGATGTCGAGGATTTCGATTTGGGCTTCGCGGGCCTGCTCCTCCTCGGTGAGGCGGTAGCGGTTTACGCCCACAATCACCTCCTTGCCCGAGTCGATGCGGGCTTGCTTGCGGGCGGCAGCCTCCTCGATGCGCAGCTTGGGCAGGCCGGTTTCAATGGCCTTGGCCATGCCGCCCAGCTCTTCCACTTCCTGGATGAGGGCCCAGGCTTTGTCGGCCAGCTCGTGGGTGAGGCGCTCCACGTAGTAGGAGCCGCCCCAGGGGTCTACCACGCGGGTAATGTCGGTTTCGTGCTGGATGTAAAGCTGGGTGTTGCGGGCAATGCGCGCCGAGAAGTCGGTGGGCAGGGCAATGGCTTCGTCGAGGGCGTTGGTGTGCAGGCTCTGGGTGCCACCCAGGGCCGCGGCCAGGGCCTCCACGCAGGTGCGCGTGACGTTGTTGAAGGGGTCCTGCTCGGTGAGGGAGTAGCCCGAGGTCTGGCAGTGGGTGCGCAAGGCCAGGCTCTTGGGGTTTTCGGCCCCGAGGTTTTTCATGAGCTTGGCCCAAAGCAGGCGGCCGGCGCGCATCTTGGCAATTTCCATGAAGTGGTTCATGCCAATGGCCCAGAAGAAGCTCAGGCGGGGCGCAAACTGGTCGATGGTCATGCCCGCTGCGAGGCCGGCGCGCACGTACTCCACACCGTCGGCCAGGGTGTAGGCCAGCTCCAAGTCGGCGGTGGCCCCGGCTTCCTGCATGTGGTAGCCCGAGATGCTGATGGAGTTGAACTTGGGCATCAGCCGCGCCGTGTAGCTGAAGATATCGGCAATGATGCGCATGCTGGGCGCGGGCGGATAGATGTAGGTGTTGCGCACCATGAACTCCTTCAGAATGTCATTCTGAATGGTGCCCGCCAGCTTTTCGGGGCTCACGCCCTGCTCCTCCGCCGCCACAATATAAAAGGCCATAATGGGCAGCACCGCCCCGTTCATGGTCATCGACACCGACATCTGGTCCAGGGGAATCTGGTCGAACAAGATCTTCATGTCCTCCACCGAGTCGATGGCCACGCCGGCCTTGCCCACGTCGCCCTGCACGCGGGGGTGGTCGGAGTCGTAGCCCCGGTGCGTAGCCAGGTCGAAGGCCACGCTTAGGCCTTTCTGCCCGCCCGCGAGGTTGCGGCGGTAGAAGGCGTTGCTGGCCTCGGCCGTGCTGAAGCCCGCGTACTGGCGCACCGTCCAGGGGTTCTGCACATACATGGAGGAGTAAGGCCCGCGCAGAAAGGGCGCCTGCCCCGCCCCAAACCCCAGGTGGTCGAGCGTGGCTATGTCTTCGGCGGTGTAATAGGCTTTCAGCTCGATGCCCTCGGGGGTAGGAGAGGTGGCCGGCTGGGCCAGCGGAGCCGCCAGCGGCGCGGCATCGTAGGCTATGGTGGAGAAGTCGGGTTTCATGGGGTAGGGGGCGGGGTAGCTACTCGTTTGTCATCCTGAGCAGCGCGAAGGACCTTATCACGTCAGGGGTATACGTATATACATGCCTGTCTTTCTGTAGTGGTAAGGTCCTTCGCGCTGCTCAGGATGACAGGTGTTTTCTGCACTTGTTTTACCGTCCCTGCAAACGGGCCAGCACGTCGTCGGTGGTGTGGCCGTGGAGGGTGAACTCCTGGAAGCCGAACACGCGCAACGCCTCGCGCATGGTGGCCAAGTCGGCGGAGAGCAGGACAGGCGCGTCGTGGTCGGCCAGCATTTCCTCGGGGTCGTCCTGGGGCTCCTGCAGAATAAACTCCGAGAAGCGCCGGAACTGCTCGTTGGTAGCCGACATGAGCGTGGCTTCCTCGGCCGAGGAAAATAGGATGGACAAAGCCCCGGTTGGCGGGGCCTCGGCCGGCGCAGGGCGCTCGGCCGGGGGCAGCAGCCGCACGAAGGAGTCGTAGATGAGCTGAATGGTATCGGTGCCGAGCAGCACCACGGCGGCCTTTTTCTTTTTCTGCTCCTTGCGCACAAAGTGCATGGCCGTGGCCAGGCGCAGTACTTCCGAAGGATAAGCGGCCCGCGTGCTATCAAAGGAGCGGCTGCGCAGCAGTTTCTTGGCATCGAAGCCGAACTGCTCCTGGGCGTTCTGGAAGCGGTTGGTGCCCACTATTACCTGCTCGCCGCTGGCAATGCGCTGGAACTGCTCCATGGTTTTCTGGCGGACGGCCTCCATCATCCGGCCCCGCCCCGACAAAATGCCCCCGGCGGCTTCCATTTCCTGGAACAGGGCCCAGGCCTCCTGGGCCAACTGGTCGGTGAGGGTTTCGAGGAAGTAGGAGCCGGCGGCGGGGTCGGCTACCCGGTCGAGGTAGGCTTCTTCGCGCAAGATGATGGGCACGTTGCGCGCGATGCGGCTCGAAAACTCATTGGGCTCGGCGTAGAGGCTGTCGAAGGGCGTCACCGACACCGAATCGGCCCCGCCCAGCACGGCGCTCATGGCCTCGGTGGTCACGCGTAGGAGGTTGGTGTGCGGGTCGAGGGTGGTTTGCACCCACGAGGAGGTAGTAGCGTGAATGTGCAGGTGGGCGGCTACTTCGGCCGGTACGCCAAAGGCGTGCAGCAGCGTAGCCCACAACCGGCGCAAAGCGCGCAGCTTGGCTATCTGCAGGAAGTAGCTGGTGCCCACGCTCACGTGCACGTGCAGGGCGGCCGCCACCGTCGTGGCGTCGATACCACCCTCGGGGGTGGGCAGGTTGTCGAGGAAGGCTACGGCGGTGTTCAGGATGTAGGCCACTTCCTGCACGGCCGTGGCACCCCGGTTGCCAAAAAAGTTGCCGTTGATGCCTAAAGGCAAAAAATCGGGGCAGGTGCGGGCCAGCTCCAGGCAGCGGCGCTGGGCTTCCACCTGCAGGGCATAGTCGTCGGGCGAGCTGCCCTGGCCGGGTGCGTAGCGCAGAAAGCCGCGCAGGGTGTGAGGTGGTACCGCTTCCAGCAGGCGCTGCAGAAACTCGTCGGGCTGCTGGCAAACGGTGTAGGCCAGGTAAGCGGAAGAAGTGGGTAGGGTAGCGGCCAGATAGCCCACATCAAACAAAGCCGGGGCGGTGATATCGAAGTGGATACCATCGGCCCCGCGCTGCAGGGCCTGGGCCGCATGGTCGATGGCGGCGTGGCCGTTGTCGTGGGCTGGTACGACCAGGGTAGGCACGTTGCGCCAGCGGCCGGGCAGGGCGGGGACCTGCGGAGCAGGCACCGTGCCGAGGGAGGCCAGGGCCTCGCGGTGGTAAAAGGGCTCCAGCACCAACCCCTCGGGGGTGTGCCAGCGCAGATCGGCCAGGTCGGCGCCTTTCAGGTCGCGGGTGAGGCGCTGCTGCCACTGCTCGGTGGTGAGCGGGGCAAACTCGGCAAAGGAAACAGACCCTGGGCGCGGCGTGTCGGACATAGCAAAAGCGGGTGGAAAACGGGCTAAAGATACCGGATTGGCCTAGATATCGGCGCAGGCTTATGCAGCGTTTTGGGCTTACACCAAGGGCCTGGCTATTCCTGGAAAAGGAAGCTTCCCTGGTGGTGAATCATAAACCTCTTGGCTGCTTGGGTACGCGCGGCTGTGTATCTTTGCCCTCTTTACAACGTGTATCTCGCATGAATTCTAGCTTTTCTGGCTTTTTATTTGGGGCAGCGCTGGCCTGTATCAGCCTGACTGCCGGCTGCCAGCGCCCTTTCTATCAGGCCACAGTCCAGCTAGCGCCCGTCACGGCCCAGCCCGTGAGCAAGCAGCTTCCCGCCGACCCCAAGGCCGAAGCCACCATTGCGCCTTATCATCAAAAGGTAGAGGAAACCATGAGCGCCGTGCTGGGCAATGCGCCGGCGGCTATTACGAAAAACCCCGGCGAGTCGCCGCTGGCCAACTTCGTTTCGGACTTGCAGCGCACCCGCGCCTCGCGGGAACTGGGGCAGCCCATCGACCTGGGCGTGATGAGCAACGGGGGCCTGCGGGCGCCTTTGCCAGCTGGTCCGGTCACGGTGGGCTCGGTATTTGAGTTGATGCCGTTTGAAAACGAGCTGGTGGTGCTGGACGCCCCCGGCGCCGTGGCCCAGCAGATGTTCGACTACGCTGCCCGGGTGAAAATGGCCTTGTCGGGGGCGGTGTACACGGCCACGGCCGAGGGCAAAGCCACCAACATCCTCATCGGCGGGAAGCCCTTTGATGCCAGCCGCACCTACACCATTGCCATCAGCGACTACCTGGCCGGCGGCGGCGACCAAATGACGTTTTTCCGGGCCCTGCCCCCACGCAAAACCGGCGTACTGCTGCGTACCGCCATCAGTGAGCACATCCAAGCGCTGACCAAAGCCGGCAAGCCGGTAGAGGCCAAAGTAGAAGGCCGAGTGAAATAGCAATGTGCCACGCTTCGCAAATGGGGGGCTGATATGCTGGTGTGCTAATGGGAAATATTGCGCGTTAGCCCATTCAACCACATTTCTCCCATCAGCACATTTCCCACATTCGCCAAGCGCAGCACATTCCCCACATTCTCCACATTAAACCAGATGGACCGTCGCGAATTTTTGAAACATAGCACGCTGGGTGCGGCCAGTTTGGGGTTGTTGGGTTTGAGCCTGCCCGCCGCCGCGGCCGATGCCGCGAAGCTGGTGATTCTGCATACCAACGATATGCACTCCCGAATTGAGCCATTTCCCGATAACGCCGCCCAGTGGGCGGGCATGGGCGGCATGGCCCGCCGCGCTGCCCTCATCGAGCAGGTGCGCCGGCAGGAGCCCCATGTGCTCTTGCTCGACTCCGGCGACATCTGGCAGGGCACGCCCTACTTCAACTTCTTTGGGGGTGAGCTGGAGTATAAGCTCATGTCGCAGATGCGCTACGACGCCAGCACCCTCGGCAACCACGACTTCGACAACGGGCTGGAAGGCTTGCAGAAGCAGCTGCCCAACGCCGCGTTTCCGTTTCTGTCGGCCAACTACGACTTCTCGGAAACCCTGCTGGCCGGCCGCTTTCAGCCATATAAAGTATTTGAGAAAGCCGGGCACCGCATTGGGGTATTTGGGGTAGGCATCAAGCTGGCCGGCCTGGTGGCCGACCGCAACTATGGCGCTACCAAGTACCTCGACCCCATTGCTACAGCCCGCGACATGGTAGCCAAGCTGCGCGGGGCTGAGAAGTGCGACATGGTAATTTGCCTCTCGCACCTGGGCTATAAATACGAAGACGAGAAAATCGACGATTTTAAATTGGCGGCCGGCGCCCCCGGCATCGACCTGATACTAGGTGGGCACACACACACGTTCCTGGAAAAGCCGGACGTGGTAAAGGGCCCCAACGGGCACCAGACCCTGATAAACCAGGTAGGGTGGTCGGGCATCAACCTGGGCCGTATCGATTATGTGTTCGAGCGGGGCACGCGCCGGCCGGGCGTAGCGCAGGCGGCGGTGCTACCCGTGCATACAGCCTGACATTCGCAAGCAGAAATGGGTTTTTTTGTCTCCGGACTTTTCCACATTTTTGTCTCCCTCTAAAAAAAAGGCTCATTCGTGAGCTTTGCTCTGCCTCTCCCTTTTTGCCCTCGCAACCACGCATTTGCCTGATTTTCATTGATGTTGAAGGATTGCCGTATCGTATGGGCCAACTGTCTTCGCGTCATCAGGAGCAGCATTGGGGAGCAGAGCTTCCGCACGTGGTTTGAACCCATTGTGCCGGTAGCCCTGCACGATAATGTGCTGGTCATTCAGGTGCCCAGCCAGTTTTTCTACGAATGGCTGGAAGAGCATTACGTGGAGGAGCTTAAGCGCGGCATCTACCAGGAGCTGGGCCCGGAAGGGCGGCTGGAGTACTCCATTGTGGTAGACCAAGGCAATAGCCAGAACAAGCCCCGCACCGTGAATATCCCCACGGCGCGGAAAATGGCGGCGCCTTCGGCGGCATCTACCCCCGCAGCCTCTCTGGCGGCCGGTGCCCTTACGGCTTCGGCCCGCAACGTGGCCGCTGCCGCGGCGGCGCCGGTGGCACCGGCCCAGCTACGCAACCCCTTCGAGGCGTCCAAGGTCATCGACCGCAACTACCTGCAGTCGCAGCTCAATAACTCGTATTCCTTCGAGAATTACATTGAGGGGGACTGCAACCGCTTGGCGCGTTCGGCTGGCCTCGCCGTGGCCAACAAGCCCGGTACTACCAGCTTCAACCCGCTGATGATTTACGGGGGCGTGGGCCTGGGCAAAACCCACTTGGTGCAGGCCATCGGCAACCACATCAAGGCCTCGAACACCGACAAGTTCGTGCTGTACGTGTCGGCGGAGAAGTTTACGAACCAGTTTATCGAGAGCCTGCGCGCCAATGCCGTGCAGGACTTTGCCAACTTTTACCTGTTGGTAGATATCCTGATTCTGGACGACGTACAGTTCCTGTCGGGCAAGGACAAAACCCAGGAAATGTTCTTTCACATCTTCAATCACCTGCACCAGGCTGGGAAGCAGATTGTGATGACCTCGGACCGCCCACCCCGCGACCTGGTGGGTTTGGAGGACCGGCTCCTGTCGCGCTTTAAGTGGGGCCTCACGGCCGACCTGCAAAGCCCCGACTTTGAGACGCGCATGGCCATCATCCAGAACAAGATGCAGCAGGATGGCATTGACATCCCGCCGCAGGTAGTGGAGTACCTGGCCTACTCCGTGGATACCAACGTGCGGGAGCTGGAAGGCGTGCTGATTTCGCTCATTGCGCAAAGCTCCCTGAACCGCCGCGAAATCGACCTGGAAATGGCCAAGCAGGCCCTGCGTCACATCATTGAGGATGTGGAGGCGGAGGTAAACCTGGACTTTATTCAGAAAACCGTGGCGGAGTTCTTCAGCATTTCGGTGGACTTGCTGAAGGCCAAAACCCGCAAGAAAGAGGTAGTGACGGCCCGGCAGGTGGCCATGTACTTTGCCAAGGAACACACCAACCACTCCCTCAAAAGCATTGGCTACCACTTCGGCGGCCGCGACCATAGCACCGTCATCCACTCCGTTCAAACCGTTTCGGACTTGATTGACTCCGATAAGCAGTTTCGGAGCCAGGTGCAGGAGCTGCGCAAGAAGTTTACGAAGTAAGGCCTCACCCCCCGATGGCCTCACCCCCGGCCCCTCTCCCACGGAGAGGGGAGCCTGACGTCCCCAAACGAAACAAGGCCTCGGCTTACCAGCCGAGGCCTTGTTATGTAGACACAATCCTGTTTTGCGGTAGCAGCTGCCGAGGCGCTAGCCGAAGCAGTTGCGCCGGGCAGCGCGGCTGGCTCCCCTCTCCACGGGAGAGGGGCCGGGGGTGAGGCCATCGGGGGGAGACCACCGAAGCTGATACCTTATTCCCGCACGGGAATCTGGTGCTGGGCCGCAAACGTGCGGGCTTTGTCGATAACCAGACGCTTGCGCTTGGCGCCGCGTATCTCGCGCAGGCTCAAGGGGAAGCTGGTGCCGTCTTTCAGCTTGAGGCGTAGCTGGCGGGGCAGCAGCTCAATGGCGGCAATGGTTTCGGCGGCAAAGGCCTGCTTGGGCCGGAAAAGGCCATTCTTATGAACGATGTAGGCTGGGGTGAATTCCAGGTAGCTCTGCGTGCCAAAAATGGGCGCGTTGTGCACCAGCACGTAGCCCAGATACACCAGACTAAACACCAGAAATACGTAGTGTAGGAAGTGAAAGTCGCTGCTGCCCTCGCCCGAGAAAATCAGGGCCAGCACGTAGCCCAGCCAGATGAGCCCAATGAAGAGCTGCCCCCAGAAAGGAATGCGCTGTGTGTTGGCGGGCTGAAGTCGAAAACGGGTAGAGGCTGGAGGCATACGTAGCGTGAGGAAAAGAGAAGCCGCAAAAGTAAGCAGTTGTTGGTTGTGCACCGCCGAGTGCCAAGCCAAGGCAACTCACAGGCTGCGGTTGGCAAAGTAAGCAAGGCCGCCTGAGCTTGGCGCGGTATGGCAACTGGCCAACAACTGACTTCCTGCTTATTTCAACGTGGCCGACGCTAGCTCCATTTCCGGTACGGCTTTCAGTACCTGCGAAATGGGGCAGTTTTCCTTGGCCTTCTCGGCGTACTGCTGAAACTCTTCCTGCGAGAGGCCCGCTACTTCACCTTCCGTCGTCAGGGAAATCTTCACGATTTTCGGTACGTCGCCCGAGGTATCCAGCGTCACCTTCGACTCAGTGCGGATTTGCTGCACCTGCTTGCCGTCCTTGGTCAGGATGCTGGTCAGGAACATGGTATAGCAGCCGGCGTGGGCCGCGCCAATCAGTTCTTCGGGGTTGGTGCCTTTCTGGCCTTCAAACCGCGCGCCTACCGAGTAGGGCGCCTGCACCGTGCCGCTTTGGGTGGAAATTTCGCCGCTGCCTTTGATGTCGCCGTTCCAGACGGCCTTGCCACGTTGGTTGATCATGGGAGTAAATGTGTAAGTGAATAGTTGAGTGACGTACGTCCTCCGACCCTGAAAAGATAAGTCATTAAGCTTTTTCAAAGCACGAAGTCCTATTTTTGACCAAAACTGGCAGCGCTGGGCTGATGGGTGAATTCTCACTCATTTATTCATTCCCGTTCACTCATTTCCCCGCATGGGCATCAAATCCGTTCTGAGCCGGCCGCTGGCCGCGTACGTTGCCCGCCAGTATGCCCGCTGGCAGCAGGACCCCGTGGGCACCCAGCAGCGGGTACTCCAGGAACTGCTGCGCCAAGGCGCCCGCACCAGCTTCGGCCGCGACCATGACCTTAGCGCCGCCCGCACGGCCCAGGATCTGGCCGCCCGCGTGCCCGTACGCGACTACGAAGGTCTGAAACCCTACTTTGAGCGCTTGAAGACCGGCGAGGCCAACGTGCTCTGGCCGGGCAAGCCGCTGTACCTGGCCAAAACCAGCGGCACCACCTCCGGGGCCAAGTACATTCCCATTACCAAGGACAGCATTCCTAACCACATCAACGGAGCCCGCGACGCGCTGCTGCACTACGTGCACCGCACCGGCAAAAGCCGCTTTCTGGATGGCAAGCTGATCTTCCTGTCGGGCTCCTCAGAACTGGAAGCCGTGGGCGGTATTCACACGGGCCGGCTCTCGGGCATTGCCAACCACCACGTGCCGGCCTACCTGCGCCGCAACCAGCTGCCCAGCTACCAGACCAACATCATCGAAGACTGGGAAACCAAGCTGGAACGGATAGTAGACGAAACCCTGGGCCAGCCCATGACGCTCATCTCAGGGATTCCGCCCTGGGTGCAGATGTACTTCGACCGGATCGTGCAGCGCACGGGCCGGCCGGTGGGGGAAGTGTTTCCGCAGTTTGACTTGTTTGTGTACGGGGGCGTCAACTTCGAGCCCTACCGCAAAAAGCTGTTTGAAACCATTGGCCGGCCGGTAGACAGCATTGAGTTGTTCCCGGCGTCGGAGGGCTTTCTGGCGTTTCAGGACGAGCCCGGCAACCCCGGTCTGCTGCTATTGCTGGACGCGGGTATTTTCTACGAGTTCATTCCTGCCGAGCGGTTTTTCGAGCCCAACCCCCCGCGCCTCACCATTGCGGAGGTAGAGCTGGACCAGCAATATGCGGTGGTGCTCAGCAGCAACGCCGGCCTCTGGGGCTACTCCCTCGGCGACACCGTGCGCTTCACCCAGAAATACCCGTTTCGGGTGGTCGTGACGGGGCGCATCAAGCACTTTCTGTCAGCTTTCGGGGAGCATGTCATTGGCGAGGAAGTAGAGCAAACCCTGCGCGAGGCCATGGGCCAATATCCCGAGGCCGAAGTTGTGGAGTTTACGGTGGCGCCCCGCGTGAGCGACGACCCCGCCGTGCCTTCCCGCCACGAGTGGCTGATTGAGTTTGCTCGCCCACCCCACAACCTCGCCGGGTTTGCCGAAGCCCTGGATGCTGGCCTGCGCCAGCGCAACGTGTACTACGACGACCTGCTTTCTGGTAACATTCTCGCCCCCCTGCTGCTCACGCCGCTGCCGGCCGGCGCATTTCAGCGCTACATGAAAAGCCAGGGCAAGCTGGGCGGCCAAAACAAAGTGCCCCGCCTGAGCAACGACCGGCAGCTGGCAGAAGGCCTGCTTGGGTAATTGCTGGGGAAGAGTTGGCGGTAGAGTATGGCCGGTAGAAAACGTATCCTGACCTGTCAGGAATTTCATTCCTGTCGTTCAATGTGTACTTTGCTTGCCTACGCTGGTCCCGGCGCGGCCTCGTAGGAGGGAGCCAGTGGCACGATTCATTTGCTTTTCTGTTAGTTTTCTATGAGTGCTGCTGATTTATCCGGCTTGGTTCCATCTGTGCAAGGGCTAACCTGTGCTATTCTGGATGATGATGAAATCAATTGCCTGACACTGGCGCATTATATCCAGCTGGATGGGTCGTTGCAGCTTGTGGCTACGCTCACGGGCAGTATGCAGGGGCTGGACTTTTTTAGTGCCGGGCCGCGGGTAGATATTTTATTCCTGGACGTGGAGATGCCCGAGCTAAGTGGGCTGGATATGCTGCGCCTGCTGCCCGCCCCGCCCCAGGTTATCCTGACGACGGCCCACGAGAACTTCGCTTGGGAAGCCTTTGAGCTCCGCGTAGTCGACTACTTGGTGAAGCCTTTCACGTACGAGCGGTTCCTGCAGGCCCTGCAGCGCGTGGCCGAGCGCCTGCACGCGGCGTCGGGCGAGCCACTCTGCTAAGGTGACCTGCTAAAAGTTATTTAGGCGAAGCGGCAGTTGTGTGCACGTGGGCCTGTACTTGTCCCAATAGAGTAGGCAGCTGGGAAGAAAGCTCCTGTACGGCCGTAAACCGTTGCTCGGGCACCGCTGCGGCATCTTCCACCACCGCAATAGTATTAAGCAGAGCGGCGCTTTGCAGCAGCTTCAGGGAAGGCTTGAGCTTATGCGTGCAGCGGCTCACGACGGACCAATCGGACTGGGCGGCGGCGGCCTGCAGCTGGGTAAGCACCGCGGGCGTTTGTTGCAGAAAGGCATCCAGAATCCGGGCCACAAAGGTAGGGCTGCCGTGGGCCATCTGCCGCAGCTGCTCCAAATCGAAAAGACTGGGGCTGGTTGCTTTCTGGTGCAGGGCCAGCATCTTGCGCAGCAGCTCTGCCTCGTCGAAGGGCTTGGCTACGCAGTCGTCCATGCCAGCCGCCAGGTATTTTTCGGTATCAGCCCGGAAGGCGTTGGCCGTAAAGGCAATGATAGGCGTGCGGGCCCGGGCCACCTCCGGGTGCCGACGCATGGCGGCCGTCACGTCGAGGCCGCTCATGTCGGGCATTTGAATATCCATCAGAATGCACTGGTAGTGCCGCTGCTCAAACAGCGTGAGAGCCGCCGCCCCGCTGACGGCCGCATCTACCTGCACGCCATATTGCTCCAGCACCAGTTGGGCCAGCAGCCGGTTCACGTCGTGGTCTTCTACCAGCAGCACCCGCCAGCCCCGTACCTGCTCCGCGCTGACCAGGGCCGCCGACGGCTCCCTTGCGCCCACATCGGTAGCGGCTTTGGGGAAAGATAGCGTGAAGCTGAACGTACTGCCTTCACCCGGCACGCTGCACAGCACCAGGTTGCCTCCCAGCTGCTCCACCAAGCTGCTGCAGATGGTGAGGCCTAGCCCGGTGCCTCCGAAATTACGGGTGGTATCGGCGTAGGCCTGCGAGAAGCTGGCAAAAATGGCCTCCTGCTTGGCGGCGGGCACGCCAATGCCCGTGTCGCTCACCCGAAAATGAACGGTCAGGGCCTCCGGGGTTTCAGCCTGGCACCGGGCCAGCAGCCGGACTTCCCCCTGCTGGGTAAACTTGATGGCATTGCTGAGCAGGTTGAGCAGCACCTGGCTGAGGCGGTGCGGGTCGCCAAGGACTGGCAGGGCGGGCAAGTCCAGCGGCTCCAGCACAAACCCAATGCCCTTCTCCGTGGCCCGAAATACCTGTGTTTGGGTGGCCATGCGGATGACGCTGCTCAGGTCGAAGGGAATGTGCTCCAGCTCCAGCTTGCCGGACGTAATCTTGGCTACGTCCAGCACGTCGTTCAGGACCGAAAGCAAGTGCGTGCCCGAGTTGCGGATGATGCTCACGTACTCCTGCTGCTGGGGGCTAAGCTCCGTGCGCGCCAGCAGGCCCGTCATGCCCAGCACCCCGTTCAGGGGCGTCCGGATTTCGTGGCTCATATTTGCCAGAAACGTTTCCCGGGCCCGCACGGCGGCTTCGGCCGCCTGCTTGGCGCGTTGCGTTTCCTGCTCGGCCAGGTAGCGGTCCGTGATATCGGCGCTGGAGCCCACAATCATGCGCAGCTCTCCATCGGCCCCAAATACCGGGTGGTAGATGCGCAGCCAGTGCCGCGGTCCATTGGGGCTCTGCATGGTTTCCTCCCAGGTAGCCTCGGCCCGGGTTTGCACGGCGCGCTCAAACTGCCGGGCCCGCTCTTCGGCCATAGCCGTGGGGCGGTTGCGGTAAAGGCAGTACTCAAAGTTGTCTTTGCCGATAATCCACTCCCGCACTTCCGGGCTGCGAATGGAAGCCGGGTTCACGTACTGAAACCGGTGTTGGGCGTCGAAGATGGCCACGCCCGTGGGTAAGTGGTGGAAGATAGTTTCGAAAAAAGCGCGCTGCTCCGTCAGCTGTTGGGTGGCCGTGGGGGTGAAGTAGAGGGTGCGGGCGGCTTCGTCGGCTACCACCATCACCTGGTACGTTTGCCCAGGCAGCAACACATCGGGGGCTGTGCCTGCCGGTAAGATTGCCCAGTGCTGCACTTGCTGTTTAGGGACCAACAGCAGGAGCTTTTCCGCCGCCGGATTGGCGTACTGCACCTTGCCGTCGGCCGAGAGACGCAGAATAGGGTGGGGGCTTTGGGAGAGCAGCTGGAGAGCCAGGAAATCGGGGGCGGGCATAGCGTAAGGATAAGATAATTTGCTGCAACTTGAGCGGCGGCGGCTGAAATGTTAGCGGAGGGAAAGGGGATAAGGGCAGGAAAGCTCAGTGAACATAGCGACACGATATACCTACTACCTAACCCATAAGCCAGAACCTAAACATTCATTTATAACTTGCCCCATGATGAAAAAGAACCTAGTAGTAGCCTTAGTAAGTCTGTCATTTGCCTTCGGTTTATTTTCTTTTGTAGACCAGAGGCAGCTGAGTGCTGCAGGGCGCACCGAGGAGTACGCGGTAATCAGTGTATTCCAGTCAGGTAGGAATAACTATCTGAGTGTAACTGTTGGCTCCAAGCCGAGCGTCGAACGGGAGTACCAAAAGGATAAGAACGAGATACGCTATGATCTAGCACCCGTGCTAGCGGAAGTAGAAAAGCTCAATGCCCAGGGGTTTGAGTTGGTGAATGGTTCGGCCGCAATTCATGGAATGAACCAATATGGTGGAGGAGCCCCTTTCTATTCCTTTATCATGAAGCGCCGTTTGCCATAGCGCAATGGCTGCATAGCTGATTATGAGGTCAGCGCCTGAATTTTCTCTATGATATTTCCAAAGCCTACCCTTCATCAGCTCTGTCTGACTTACGTGCAGGAGCGCATCGACGCCTACCAGGCGGCCATTCAGGCGGCACAGGAATCGGCCAACTCCGAAACCAAGAGCAGCGCCGGCGATAAGTACGAAACCGGCCGCGCCATGGCCCAGAACGAGCGGGACCGGAACGCCGTGCAGCTGCAGCAGGCCCGTCAGCTGCTGGGCGAGCTGCAGCGCATCAACCCCGAGCTGCCCTGCGACACGGTGCGGCCCGGCGCGCTGGTACATACCAGCCTGGGACACTTTTACGTGGGTATCAGCGCGGGCAAGCTGGTAGTGGATGGGCAGGAGTACTTTGCCGTGTCGGCTTCGGCGCCGGTAGCCCTGACGCTGGCGGGGCAGCGGGCCGGCGGGCAGGTGAGCTTCAATGGTAAACCAGTTACTATTTTAAGTATCCAGTAGGCCGATGCAGAAATTAAGCTACGCCCTGGCAGCCGTGTGTCTGGCCTGCACGCAAACGGAGCAGCCAGAAGAGAAGGCCGCGGCTGCTTCCCCCGACTCAGGGGCTGCCGCCCTGGCCGTTGTGCGCGTTCAACCCGATGATTTTCTGGATCCAGCGTGGTTTACCGTGCCCCGGCTGGATACGTTTCGCGTCGTTTACCGCACCGGGGAAGACGGTGGATTTAATCTGGGGACCGAAAAGCTACGCAAGCTTACGCCCGCCCAGGAGGGGCGCTACCTGCAACTCCGGCCCCGCCCCGCCACCGAGCAGCTGCAGGCACCCTACTATTTCTACTCCCTGCAGGAAAACACGCCCGCCCGCCAGGAAATAACGGTGCTTCACCACGACGGCGAGTATTTATTCCAATTGCTCCGCTTGGTGTACAACACCAACCATCAGCTTGTCGGGCAGCAGGTGGTGGCGCATTTCGCGGCCGATGGAGGAGGAATTTCGGAAGCCTACGGGCAGTTTGCAACGCCAGCCCTATTCCAGATCACTACGCTACAGACTGCAGTGGGAGCAGAGGATAGCGTATCCGTTACCACCGAAATCGACTCTATCGTGACGTTCTTCACGGTAGCGCACGACAAATTCCGGCAGGCAAGCCAGCGCACTTATCAGCGAACCAAGACTGAGGCATTGCAGAAATAGCCGGTTTTCGTTGCTCGTTTCAAATCTGACAACGAGCAACGAAAACCGAACTCCTCACCCGCCCAGCTTGGGCAACAGCCCGGCAATGCCCCGGATGTTGAGGCGGATGAAATTGCGAATCCGCTCGAAGCGGGCCGTGGTATCGGTCAGTTCTTCATCAGGTTCCTGGCGGCTGGGACGGTGCGTATCCAGCAGGGCAAAGACCGTGTGGGCCAGGTCCATGTAGCCCAGGATCATCAGCCAGAGCAGCTTTTTCTCGTCTTCCTGGTAGCTTTTCTGGCGCACGGCTTTCACCAGGCTGTCGAGCTGAGTGGTTTCGTCCAGGTACAGGTCGCGCAGCAGGGCGCGTTGCTGCTGGTACTCAAACAGCAGCTGGGGCTCTATCTGGGCTGCCGAAAAAGGCAGTTCGTCGGTGCGCGGCACGGCGACGCGGAAGCTTTTTTCGGCGGCATACACCGTCTCAAGGTGCTTTTGCAAACTAAGCCAAAGGCCATTGCGGGCTTTATCGAAGGCGGAAAGCTGAGGTTCGGAAGCAGGGCTACTCATAGGGATAGGGGATTCGGCAGAGGCAAAAGTACGGCTTGTGGGGCCACCCGCCTTGTATGCCCGGGGGCCAAATCCGGCCAGCGGTGGCAGTGCGGGAAACTTCCCCGTACTTTTGCCTCTTCGCGCCCCGCGTCTTTTTCCGAATTCCCATGTCTTTCTCTCCCAAACGCGTTACCCTGCTTGGGTCTACTGGTTCCATTGGCACGCAGGCCCTGGAGGTGCTCCGGGCCCAGCCCGGCCGCTTCACCGTCACGGCCTTGTCGGCGCAGTCCAATGCCGAGCTGCTCATTGCCCAGGCCCGCGAGTTTCGGCCTGCGGCCGTAGTTATCGGAGAGGAGCAGAAGTACCAAGCGGTGAAAGCGGCCCTGGCTTCCCAGCCCGAAACCGAAGTGCTGACGGGCGCCGCCTTGGCCGAGGTAGCCGGCCGCCCCGACGCCGACGTGGTGCTGACGGCTATGGTGGGCTACGCCGGGCTGCTGCCCACGGTGCGCGCCATTCAGGCCGGCAAAAACATAGCCCTTGCCAACAAAGAAACCCTGGTGGTGGCCGGGCAGCTGATTACGGAGCTGGTAAAGCAACACGGCGTGCAGCTCCTACCCGTCGACTCCGAGCACTCGGCCATTTTCCAGTGCCTGGTAGGGGAGGAGCAAAATCCCATTGAGAAAATTGTGCTGACGGCTTCGGGTGGGCCCTTCCGGGGGCGCGACCGGGCGGCGCTGGCCCAGGTCACGAAGGCTCAGGCTCTCAAGCATCCTAATTGGGATATGGGCGCCAAAATCACCATTGACTCCGCTTCGCTGATGAACAAAGGGCTGGAGGTAATAGAGGCGAAATGGCTGTTTGGGCTGCGCAACGACCAGATCGAGGTGGTAGTGCATCCACAGAGCATCATTCACTCCCTGGTGCAATTTGAGGATGGCTCCCTGAAAGCCCAACTGGGCCTGCCCGATATGAAGCTGCCCATCCAGTACGCATTGGGCTACCCGCAGCGCCTGCCCAACAGCTTCCCGCGCTTCCGCTTCCTGGATTTCCCCCAGCTGACTTTCGAGCCGGCCGATACCAGCACGTTCCGCAACCTGGCCCTGGCGTTTGAGGCCATGCGGCAGGCCGGCAACGCCCCCTGCGTGCTGAATGCCGCTAACGAAGTGGCCGTGGCGGCTTTCCTGCAGGACAAGATTGGGTTTCTGGAAATGTCGGAAGTGGTGGAATCGAGCCTCGCGCGGGTTTCGTACCTTGCTGCTCCTACGCTGGACGACTACGTGCAAACCGACGCCGAAACGCGGCGCGTCGCCCAGGAACTGGTTCGGTTTTAGCTGCGCACGGCGGGCGGAAAATGGTTAAGCTTCGCTGAAGACTTTCTGCCCTGGCAACGCCAACTGCGCCGATAAAACCGCCTGGCTGGCAACCACAACTGCCAACAAGACACTACCTAACTGACAACACACAACTGAATGGATATTTTGGTAATGGCCGGCCAGCTCATTTTGGGGCTGACGATTTTGGTAGGCGTGCACGAACTCGGGCACATGCTGACGGCCAAATGGTTTGGAATGCGGGTGGAGAAATTCTCCATTGGCTTTCCGCCCAAGATTTTTGGGAAACAGATTGGCGAAACCGAGTACATGCTGGGCGCTATTCCCCTGGGCGGCTTCGTGAAAATCACGGGCATGGTGGACGAGTCGCTCGACACCGAAGCCCTGAAAGAAGAGCCGAAGCCCTACGAGTTTCGCGCCAAGCCCGCCTGGCAGCGCCTTATTGTGATGCTCGGCGGCATCATCGTGAACGTGCTCACGGGCATTCTGATTTTTACGTTTATCACCTACCTCTACGGGGAAAGCTACCTGCCCGCCTCCGAGGTGCGCTATGGCATTGTGCCCAACAAGCTGGGCCAGGAAATCGGCTTCCGCACCGGCGACAAGATTGTAAAAATCAACGGCCGCCCGTTCACCGAGTTCAACGACGTGTACAGCCCCGAGGTGGTGCTGGGCTCGGGCAGCTACTACACTGTGGAGCGCGGCAACCAGCTGATTGACGTGCCGGTGCCCAATAACTTCATGGACCGCCTCTCCGACCAGGATCAGTCCTTGTTCGTGGCCCCGCTCGACCCGTTTGTGGTAGCCGAAGTGGTGCCCGGGCAGCCGGCTTCCAAGGCCGGCCTGAAAGCCGGCGACCGGATAGCCCAGGTAGCTGGTAAGCCTATTCAGTTCTTCCCGGAGCTACAGCAGGCCCTGAAGGACAACGCCGGCAAAGAAACCCCGTTGCTGGTGGAGCGCGGTGGTCAGACGGTGGCGCTGAAAGTAAACGTAGATGAAGACGGGAAAGTAGGCTTCCGGCCCAAGTCTCTGCTGCAGTACGCCACGCGCAAGTATAGCTTGGTCGAGTCGGTGCCGGCGGGTACCAAACAGGCGTTTGGCATTATCACCACCCAGATAAAGGCTTTTGGTAAGATCTTCCGCGGGGAGGCTTCGGCCCGCAAGTCGTTGGGTGGCCCCATGGCCATTGCCCAGCAGTACGGCGCCACCTTCGACTGGCTGAAGTTCTGGACCCTGACGGGCATGCTCTCCATGGTGCTGGCCTTCATGAACCTGTTGCCTATTCCGGCCCTGGATGGCGGCCACGTGATGTTCCTGACCTACGAAATGATTTCGGGCCGCAAGCCGTCGGATAAGTTTCTGGAGAATGCCCAAAAGGTGGGCATGGCCATGATTCTGAGTTTGATGGTGTTTGTGATTTTCAACGACCTGATTAAGTCTTTGTTTTAAGACTGCGTCTTTATAAAACTCCCCGCGGCAACTGAAACTTCGTTCCGTGGTCTGATTGTTGAACGGCAGCCGTTCAGCCAGGCCCCACGGAGTGAGCAGTTCCGGCGGGGAGTTTTTACGTTTCTTGAGTATATGCGTCGTCCTCTGCTATTCCTCTTCGGCTTGCTCTTGTGCAGCATGGCCGCTTTTGCCCACGCCTACCATACCAGCCTGATGGACGTGCGCTACAACGTGCAAAAGCAGCAGCTGGAAATTGCTCTGAAAGTCTTTACCGATGACTTCGAGAAGGCGCTGTCCGCCGGTCAGCCCCGGTCCATCAGCCTGGCGGATATGCCCGCGGCCCAAACCAACCCGCTGACGGCGGCTTACCTCAAGCGTACGTTGCACTTCGGCACCAAGCCCGGCGAAACGTTACCGCTCACCTACCTGGGCATGCAGCGCGAAGGTGATGCCCACTGGCTTTACGTCACCATCAAGCTGCCGGCCCAGCCAGTGCGTAGCCTGGTGCTGCACCACCAGCTGCTGCTGGCAGAATTCGACGACCAGATGAACATTGTGAATCTGGAAGCTGGTGGGCAAAAACAAAGCACTTTGTTTCGCGGCGGAGAGGAAAGTAAGACGCTCAGCTGGTAATGGCCTCACCCCGGCCCCGATGGCCTCACCCTCGACCCCTCTCCACGGGAGAGGGGGGCTAGCCGACCTCAAACGAAACAACGCCTCGGCTGATAAGCCGAGGCGTTGTCGCATACAAACAATTTTATTTGTGGTAGCGACTTCGGAGGCGCTAGCCGAAGAAGCCGCATGGGCAGGGCAGCGCGGCTGGCTCCCCTCTCCACGGGAGAGGGGCCGGGGGTGAGGCCAGAGCCATTACCACCCGGAGCCGGCCCCGGCATCCTTCGCGCCGCCAGCACCTTCGGGCTTAATAATCCGGAACTCTACGCGGCGGTTGGTGCGGGCATCTTCCTCAGTTACTTCATCCTTGAGGGGCTTGGTACTGCCGTAGCCCATACTATCGATACGGTTGGGCTTGAGCTTCCCTTTCTGCTCGATGTAGCGCCGGATGGCCTCGGCCCGGTCCTGGGAAAGTTTTTCGTTGAACTCGGGGTTGCCCCGCGAGTCGGTATGCCCTTCTATGCTGAGGCGGAAGTCGGGGTGGTCAACCATGAACAGGGCAATGCGGTCCAGCACGGGATGCATACTGGCCCGGATGCTGGCTTTGTCCTGGTCGAACTCAATGTTCTTAAAAATCAGGGGCAGCCCGTAGTCGATGGAGTTCGTCATGAGCTTCATCACGGTGTCGCCTTTCAGCTCCAGCTGCTTTTCCACGCTAAAAAAGTCGGGGCTCTGAATGAGCAGCACGTAGTGGGAGCCTTCAATCAGGTCGAAGTCAAACGAGCCGTCATCCCGGAGGTATTTGCTGGCGACTTCAATGCCATTATCCGTGTCGATAACACTCACAATCCCGTTGAGCGGCTTGCTGGATACGGAATCCAGCAGCGTGCCTTCTACGTGCGTGGTGGCCAGGGGCTGGGCTTCCATGGGCAGCGGGAAGGAGTAGAGGTCGAGGTTTTTGAGGGTTTTTTCTTCGGAGCGGGCGTAGTACAGGTTTTTGGAGTCCCCGTCGATGGTGAAGTAATACTCCGAGCCTTTGCCATTGACCAAGGGGCCGATGTTTTTGGGCTCCTGCCAGCGGCCCCGTACCCGGTAGGTTTTGTAAATATCGAAGTCGCCGAAATTGAGCAGCTGCCCCCGCGAGCTGAAGTACAGGACGTGGTAGAGCGGGTGGTAAAACGGACTTACCTCACTTTCGCGGGTGTTTACAATGGGGCCCATGTTCTGGGCCGCCGACCATTCTCCGTTTTTCAGCTTGTGGGTAAACCAGATATCCGACATGCCAAAGCCCCCGAGCCGGTCGGAGGCGAAATACAGGGTGTCCTCCCCGGGTGAAAGGGTGGGCTGGGAGTCCCAGGCTTTGGAGTTGACCTGTGCGCCTAGGCTTTTCGGTACGCTCCATTCGCCATTAGCCCCTAGCTTGGCCACATACAGGTCGCAGTTGCCGTTGCACTCCAGGCACTCGCAGCGGGCAAAGTACAGGGTTTTGCCATCCTTGCTCAGGCAGGCCGAGCCTTCGTTGTATTGGGAGTTGATGGGTTTGGGCAGGGGCTCGGCGTCCGTCCAGGATTCGCCCTCACGCCGCGACAGGTACAGGTCTTCGTCGACGATGCTGTAGAGCCCGCGCACCTTGCGCTTGGAGGAGAAAATCAGCAGGTCGGCATCGGCCGTAATGGCAGGGCCATAATCCGGCGCGTCGGAGTTCACGGCCGAGCCCATGCTGGTGTACACGCCCTTGGGCGGGCGAAAGGTGGCAATGTTTTTCCGGTACTCCACCAAGGCGTAGTACTCCTTAAGCGGGACGTACAAATCGGTGTCTTTCTGCTCCAGGGAGTCATAGTACAGCTGGACCTTGCGCACGTCCTGGCGGTGGTGCTTCAGGGCCAAGCGGTAGTAGGCCTTGGCTTTTTCTTCCTGGTTGGCTCGTTCGCACAACTGGCCCAGGCGCCAGAGCATGTTGGTGTCGCGGTAGAAATTCTCGATGCCAAACTGGGCTACGTATTGCTCCAGCAGGGTACGAGCCTGGGCATAGTTGTGGCGCTTTTCAGCCTGCTGAATGGCTTTAAGGGCTTTCTTATTGTAAAAGTAGGGGAGGCGGTTTACGTTCAGAAACTCCGGAGTGCCGTCGGGACGCAGCCGGAGCTGGCGCACTTGCCGGGGTTTTAGCGGGCGCTGCCGCAGGTTTCCTTGGGCGTTGGCCCCCAACGCCAGGCTTACCAACGTAAGCAGTAGCCACGCAAAAGCAATAATTCGAGACATAAAAATACTGTACCGGCGAACCGCTGCTCTGAGTGGAGCTTGGTAGGTTCAAAAATAGGAGAATTTCTACGTTTCTCACGTGGGCGCTGCCTCAATCGGTTGCGGGCCGCCCTGCCAGATTTTTTCCCTGGAAAATGACAACGCGCAGCCGTGGCACAGCAGTTGTCAATCCGGTATATTCAGTAGCTTCCGTTCGCTGCGGGTGTAGGTATGGTTTTCTTCCTGCCAATCTGACACCGCAGCGGTACTTCTTTCTCTATGAGTCACGATTCTTCCTCACCTGTTGCCTTCGCCCGCGTACTGCTGGCGGCCGCCGATCCGGCCGAAGTAGTTACCATTACCGTTCCGGATGCCGATCAGCCAATTTCCGCTGATGAGGCGCCGGCCTCCCTGCCGCTGCTGCCGGTGCGCAATACGGTACTGTTTCCCGGCGTGGTGCTGCCCGTTACCGTCACGCGCAAGAAAAGCATTCGGCTGGTGCGCAAGGCGTACCGGGGAAATAAGATTGTGGGTGTGGTAGCCCAGAAAAACGGGCAGAGCGACGACCCCAGCCTGCAGGATTTGTATCAGGTAGGTACCATGGCCAAGATCCTGAAACTGCTGGTGCTGCCTGATGGCAACACCACCATCATCATTCAGGGCCAGTCGCGGTTTCAGATAGAAGAGCAGCTGCAGGAAACGCCCTACCTCACGGCCCGGGTACAGTACCTGGCCGATTCGTTTCCGAATAAAAGCACCAAGGAAGTAAAAGCGCTGGTGGCGTCGCTGAAGGATGCGGCTACCAAGATGATGAAGCTCAACCCCGAAGTGCCCCAGGAAGCGCAGGTGGCCGTCGACAACATCGACTCGCCGTCGTTCCTGACGCACTTCCTTTCTTCCAACATCAACGTGGAGGTGGGAGTAAAGCAGCAGCTACTGGAAACCTCCGATGGGGTGCAGCGTGGTACCCAGCTCCTGGAGCTGATGCTAAAGGAAATTCAGCTTCTGGAAATCAAGCGCGAAATCCAAACCAAGGTACACACCGACATCGACCAGCAGCAGCGGGACTACTTCCTGCGGCAGCAGATCAAGGTGCTGCAGGACGAGCTGGGCTTCGACGGCCCCGACCAAGAAGTGGAAAAGCTGCGGCAGCGGGCCAAAACCAAGCAATGGTCGGAAGCCGTAGCCAAGCACTTCACCAAGGAAATCGACAAGCTCAGCCGCATCAACCCGCAGGCCGCCGAGTACCCCGTAAGCCTCAACTACGTGGAGTTTCTGCTGGACCTGCCCTGGGCCGAGTACACCAAAGATAACTTCAACCTCAAGCGCACCCAGCGCATCCTCGACCAGGACCACTACGGCATGGAGAAGGTGAAGGCGCGCATCATTGAGTACCTAGCGGTGCTGAAGCTTAAGAACGACCTGAAAGCGCCTATTCTGTGTTTGTATGGCCCGCCCGGCGTGGGCAAAACCAGCCTGGGCCGCTCGGTAGCCGCAGCGCTGGGCCGCAAGTACGTGCGCATGAGCCTGGGTGGGGTACGTGATGAGGCCGAAATCCGGGGGCACCGCAAAACCTACGTGGGCGCCATGCCCGGCCGCATCATCTCCCAGATCAAGAAAGCCGGCGTTTCTAACCCGGTCATCGTGCTCGACGAAATCGACAAGCTGGCTTCCGACTTCCGCGGCGACCCGCAGTCGGCCCTGCTGGAGGTGCTCGACCCCGAGCAGAACGCCACCTTCACCGACAACTACCTGGAAGTCGAGTACGACCTTTCCAAGGTGCTCTTCATTGCCACCGCCAACTCCCTCGATACCATTCATCCCGCCCTGCGCGACCGGATGGAAATCATCGACCTGACGGGCTACACCCTGGAGGAGAAAACCCAGATTGCCAAAAAGCACCTTTGGCCCAAGCTCCTGCACGAGCACGGCCTGGGCTTGAAGGATGTAAGCATCAGCACGCCGGCCCTGCAGCGCGTGATTGATGACTACACCCGCGAGTCGGGGGTGCGCAGCCTGGAGCGGAAACTGGGCGGCGTGGTGCGCAACGTAGCCAAGAGCAAGGCCATGAAGGAAGCTTACCCGGCCACCCTGGAGCCCAAGGACATTACCCGCATCCTGGGCGCCGCCATTTTCGACCGCGACCAGTACCAGGACAACGAAACGGCTGGTGTAGTGACGGGCCTGGCCTGGACCTCCGTGGGCGGCGACATCCTGTTTATCGAAAGCCTGCTCAGCCGGGGCCGGGGTAAGCTCACCCTTAGCGGGCAGCTCGGCGACGTGATGAAGGAATCGGCCGTGACGGCGCTCAGCTACCTGCGCAGCCGGGCCGAGGGGCTGGACATCGACTACCGCCTCTTCGACCAGTACGACTTGCACATTCACTTCCCAGAAGGTGCCGTGCCCAAGGATGGTCCTAGCGCGGGTATTGCCATCTTCACCAGCATTGCGTCGGTGTTCACCCAGCGCAAAATCCGCTCCCACCTGGCCATGACGGGCGAAATTACCCTGCGCGGCAAAGTGCTGCCGGTAGGCGGGATCAAGGAGAAGATTCTGGCGGCTAAGCGCGCCGGGGTACGGGACATTATTCTGTGCCACAAAAACCGCAAGGACATCGACGAAATTCCGGCGGAATACCTCAAGGACCTCACCATCCACTACGCCGACCGCGTGGACGACGTGCTGCGCGTGGCTTTGCTGGCGGAGAAAGTGGCGCATCCCATGAAGCTGGTAGTGCGCGACGAGGTGCTACCGCTGCCCGCGCCCAGCGTGGAAGTACAATAAATGCGGGTTGTTCGTTGTTGGTTGTCAGTTGTTCGGCCGGGAGTGGTAGCTTTCGGTAAGAAGGGAGCAGCAGGCTAATACCTAAAGGCTGCGTGCTACCACAAATCAGCGCCGACCAACTGACAACGAATAACAAGCAACTAAGAATAAGTAGATGAGGCACGCGCTACGCATTCGGATAAGTATTGGCTGCTGGCTGCTGGGGCTGCTGCTGAGTGGCCCGGCGGCTACGGCGCAGCTGGGGGGGCAGCGCGCTTTCTCGTTTCTGACGCTGCCACCCAGCGCCAAGCTGGCTGGCCTTGGCAGTGCCAACGTCTCCTCCCGCGACGCGGATGTGACCATGCTCTACGGTAACCCCGCGCTGCTGAACGAGCAGATGGATGGTCGCCTCTCCCTCACGTACATCGACTACCTGTCGGACATCAAGCAAAGCACCGCCACCTACGTGCACAACTCCGACCGGCTGGGTCGGCTGGGCTTCGGGCTGACCTACCTGAACTATGGCCGGTTCGAGCAGTTTGATGCCGCCGGCAACCCGCTGGGCGAGTTTTCGGTGAATGAGTACGCCCTGGGCGTTACCAAGTCCGTCACCACGGGGCCGTTTACCATGGCGGGCACGGCCAAGCTGGCCGTATCGGGTATTGCCGGCAACCACGCGCTGGGCGCCCTGCTCGACGCTGGTGGCCTGTTCAAGCACCCCGAAAAGGACTTTACCGTGGGCCTGGTGATAAAGAACCTGGGCTACCAGTTTAAGCCCTACTCGGGCTCCGACCGGGAGCCTCTGCCCTTGGACGTGCAGATTGGCGCTTCCATCAAGCCCGAGCACATGCCCCTGCGCATGTCCATTACCGCGCATAATCTGCAGCAGTTCGACATCGTATACCTCGACTCCACCCAGCGCGGTACGCTGGATGAAAACAACGAGGAGCAGAAGCCTAAAAAGTCAGTGGGCGACAAAATTGCCCGGCACTTTGTGGTGGGCGGGGAGCTTATTCTGAGTAAGAACTTCAACGTGCGCATCGGCTATAACCACCTGCGCCGCCGCGAGCTGCGGCTGGATACCAGCTCGGCCGGTGCCGGCCTGAGCTTTGGCCTCACGTTCCGTCTCAGCCAGTTTCAGCTCGACTATACCCGGGCCTACTACCACGCCAGCGGAGCCAGCAACTACTTTACCTTGTCCCGAAGTCTGGCTTCGATTTTTCAAAAGGAGCCCGGCAGTTAGGCTGCCTGGGTCGGTTTTTCGTACGGAGCCCCGGTTACCGGGCAACCCTTGGGAGTTGCCCGTACTCTTCCTTGCCGATTGTTTTTCCTGCTTTTTATGCTCGACGCGACTAGTTTCCTCACTCCGGTCCAGATTGTGGCCGAACTCGATAAGTACATCATTGGCCAGCACGATGCCAAGCGGCACGTGGCCATAGCCCTGCGCAACCGCTGGCGCCGCCTGCACGCCCCGCTGGCTATGCAGCGCGAAATTGTGCCCAACAACATTCTCATGATCGGCTCCACGGGTGTGGGCAAAACCGAAATTGCCCGGCGGCTGGCCAGCATTGCCGATGCGCCCTTCACCAAGGTAGAAGCCTCTAAGTTCACGGAAGTAGGCTACGTGGGCCGCGACGTGGAAAGCATGGTGCGCGACCTGGTAGAGCAGTCGGTGAACATGGTCAAGCAGCGCCGCAAGGAAGCTGTGAAATCCCAGGCGGCCCAAGCCGTGGAAGACGTTATCCTGGATGCCCTGATTCCGCCGGTAAGCGGCGTTGGCTTAAGCCGCCCCCCGGGTTTTGGCAATATCACTGACCTCACCGCCATGCCTGACTCAGATCAGGAGTTGAATGAGCGGACGCGGGAACGGTTCCGGGAGAAAATCCGGGCAGGGGAGTTAGATGACCGAAAAATTGAAATCCAGGTACAGCAGAATGCCACGGCCGGGCTGGGGGTCGTGGGCGGCCCCGCGGGCATCGACGAAGCTTCCATGGCGGGCCTGCAGGATATGCTGGGGTCCATGCTGCCCAAGAAAACGCGCAAGCGCAAAGTCACCATTGCCGAGGCCCGCAAAATCCTGCTTGATGAGGAGGCCGCTAAGCTGATTGATATGGACGAAGTAAAAGATGAAGCTATTCGCCTGGCTGAAAACGCGGGCATCATCTTCATCGACGAAATCGACAAAGTAGCCAGCCGCAGCGGCAAGGGTGGGGGCGGGCCCGATGTGAGCCGGGAAGGGGTACAGCGCGACTTGCTTCCCATCGTGGAAGGCTCGGCCGTCAGCACCAAGTACGGGGTCATCCACACCGACCATATCCTCTTCATCGCGGCCGGGGCCTTCCACGTAGCCAAGCCCAGTGACCTGATTCCGGAGCTGCAGGGACGTTTTCCTATTCGGGTAGAGCTGCAAAGCCTCACCAAGGACGATTTCTACCGCATCCTCAAAGACCCCAAAAATGCCTTGACCAAGCAATATGAAGCGCTGCTGCAGGCCGAGGAAGTGGCCCTGAGCTTCGACGACAGCGCGCTGGAGCGTCTGGCTGAAATAGCCTTTGACGTAAATACTGACGTAGAAAACATCGGAGCCCGCCGCCTGCACACCGTCATGAGCCGGCTGTTGAATGACATCCTTTTTGATGTGCCCGACAAGATTGGTCCCAATGCCCGGATCCTCATTACCCGCGAGCTGGTGGATGAGCGGCTGCAAGGCATGGTCCGCAACCGCGACTTGAGTCAGTATATTCTGTAAGGCGCTGGATGTGGTGTCTTGTCCGGCTATTGGGCAATAGAAATAAGGCAAGGGCCCCGCTCGGATTTTCCGGTGGGGCTTTTTGCTGGCTGATGGGTGTGGGTAGGAAGTACGTACATAAAGACCAGACGTGGGCACTATGTCTTGTAGAAATGCACGGCTACGTGGCGTTTGGCTTGGCGGGCGTGGCGCTGGGGGCACTGGCATCCGCTTTTGCCAGCTCACGCCGTAGCGGTTACTGTGCAACGGCGCTGGATACCGCAGCGCCGTTATGTCTGCTTATAGCTCCACTCGCGGGGGAGTACTTCGCCCACCACGGCCAACTGAAAGAGTAAATGGTAGTTGCGCTGGCTGCACCGCTCATGCGGCTCCCCCTCGTTTGGTATGGCATCTTATGAGAAGGTGGTAACCTATAGTCAGAAAGGATGAGGGTACAAAAAAAGGCCTTCCCGATACCGGGAAGGCCTTTTTAAATGATACTAGGATGCGGTTAGTTGTTCACCGGGGTAGGTACAAATAGGCCAGGCAAAGGCGAGGGCGTATTTGTATTGGTGTTCACTTCGCTCTGCGGATACAGGAAGCGCTGAGGGATAGAGGTTGCTCCATTGCCTTTAATAGGCAGACCCAAAGCATTATCGGTACGACGTACATCGTTGAAAGCTTCAATCTGACCGATAAACGTTACATAACGCTCCGTCAGAATTTCTTTCAACAGACCACCAGCGGGAATATCGGCTGCTTCGTAAGCTGCATACGTACCATCGAACATAGCCTCCAGTGTTGCACGATGATTGTTCAACGCTGTCAGCGCCAGGTCAGACTGGCCTTTGCGTGCGTACGCTTCAGCCAGGATCAACTGGTTTTCCGAATAGGTAACCAGCGGGTAAGCTGCGTCGGGTGCCGAGAAGCCTTCTCCTACGCGAATACCGTAGTTGTTGCCGCTGGCAGCAGGGGAGAAATAATAAGCAAAACGCCCCGCTTCATTGGTTTTTGCGTTGTTGCGGTTGTTAGCCGTGCCTGCTCTGCTGGGGTCCAGAATATTGGCCGCATACGAATTAGTGGCACCCAGATAGCCGTTGCGCTCCAGTTCCAGGAACTGATAGTAAACATTTTGCGCCCCGCTGCCGTCGGCGTGGGCCACTACCCAGTCATTGGCGGGCGAGCTAATGCCTAATTTTGCCGAGGCAATAGCATTGTCATAGTCACCAACGTGGAGGTAGTAGCGGGCTTTCAGCGTGTGGGCAGCTGCAGTCCACTTGGCTTTGTCGCCCTGGTACACAAGGTCCGTGGCCGGAATGCCGCCCACTTTGCCCAGGTTTTCAATGGCCGTTGTCAGCAGCTGCTGTAAGTCGGCGTAAACCTGCGCTTGGGGATCAAAAACCGGATTTGGAAACTCGTCGCGGTTGCCTGCCTGCCGGTAAGGAATGTCTCCGAACAGTGCCGTGGTGGTGCCAGCCGTGTGGGCTTCCAGTACCTGCGCAACGCCTTGTAAGGCTTGGTTGCCCGTGGATCCGGCTGCACTACTCATCAAACGGGCCTGGGTAAGGGCGTTGTAGTAAGCCAGCGACCAAACGTCGTCAAAAGTACCAGCCGTCACCTGATAGGCATCAGTGGGTATGTACTGACGGTCTTCGCCGGTAAACTGAGCAGTCCACATAGCTGCAATCCGGGAGGCATCCCCTTCGTGATAAAGAGCATCAGCCAGGATAACGCCCTGTAGCAAGTTAGGAGCAGCTACCTGAGACGGGTTATTGGGGTCAATGTCCAGATCCTTGATGAAATCTTCGCAGGAAGCCAGCGCCAGACCCAAGGATAGGAGAGCTATGTATTTAAATGGTTTTTTCATCCGTAAAAGCAAGAAAAGAGTTAGTACGTAATGCGTACACCTACCAGGAAGGAGCGAGTTCCCGGGTTGTTAAAATACTCCAGGCCACGACCGTTCGATACCCCAGTCAGGTTGGTTTCTGGGTCTACGCCCTTGAACTCTTTCGACCAGATAGCCAGGTTACGGCCCGTCAGGGTGAATTCCACGTTGTTAAGGCGCGTCAGGCTACGGAATTTCTCCGAAGTAAGCGAGTAGCCCAGCGTCAGCTCGCGGATACGCGTCCAGGTAGCGTCCTGAATGAACTGCTCCGACAAGGTGCCGAAACCGCCACCCTGGCTCTGCCACCAGCTCTGATCGAGGGCTACCGGGCCACCGCCGAAATCCTGGATGCGACCACGGAACGTGAAGGAGCCATCTGCATTCGCCTCATAGACCTCGTTTACTTTAAGGTTTCTCTTCAGTTCAGTATCATAAGCATAGGTGACAGTATTGGCTGCATCGGCTGCCGATAGGCTCACTTCGCTGTCGGTAAACTTAGACGTGCCAAAGGTGCGCAGTATGCCTTCCGTGCCCGCCCAGATGTCGCCGCCAAAAGACGTCTCCAGCAAGCCGAACAGACGGAAACCTTTGTAGCTAAGGGTAGTATTCAGGCCCGAGCGCCATTTGGGGTTAGGGTCACCGATAACGCCTTCTGTAGCGGCCGTTTGCGGGAAGCCATTAGCGTCAAGGACAATGTCACCAGCATCGTTGCGGTCGTAACGGCCGCCCCACAGCACACCAATGGGTTGGTCTTTTACGGCTCGTGACGAGGTGCCGGCGAAGCCCGCCAGGAAGATAGACTCAGCACCGCGCAGATCTAGTACTTTGTTGCGGTTACGGGTCCAGTTGCCACCCACATTCCAGGTGAACTTGTCCGTCTTGATTACGTCCGCGTTGAGGTCGATTTCCACCCCGCGGTTCTCCAGTTCAGCGGCGTTGGCCCACTCGTTGGTGTAACCCGTGGAGCTTGCTACTGGCACTTGCAGAATGGCATCCGTAACCTTGTTGTAATAGTAAGTACCGCTCAGGCTGATGCGGTCTTGCAGGAAGCGCAGGTCCAGACCGGCTTCGGTTTCCTGCTTGCGCTCAGGGCGCAGGTTGGGGTTGCCGCGGAGGTTGCTACGCGCAAACGAACCGTCGTAGGCACCAGGATCCAGCGTTGGGCCAAAGCTCTCAACGTTAGAAGCCCCGAAGAAAATGTCACGGGTTACGTACACCTGGGGTTCCAGACCTACCTGTCCATAAGCGACACGCGCCTTGGCAAAGCTCAGAAACTGGTTGTCGGCCAGGAAGGGCAGGCGCGAGAATTGCCAAGCCAGGTCAGCCGAAGGGTAGAAGAAACGGCTCTTGGCTTCGCGGCCAAAAGTAGAGGCGTTTTCCAGGCGGCCCGAGGCGTTCAGGAACAGCTGATCAGCAAAGGCCAGGTTCAGCGTGGCGTAGCCAGCCGAGTTGCGGCGCTTGGTTTCCGAGTCAAAGGCTGCGGTGTTCTCGCGCGAGGCGTTGCTGAAGAAGCTCAGGTCGCGCACGTCGAGGATAAAGTTGCGGTAGGTGGCCCCCACGTTTTTAGACTGGCGCTGGTTCAGGTTCATCCCCACCAGGACCGTGCCGCTGAGCAGGTTGGAAAAGGAGTGGGTTGCCTTAGCGAAAAAGTCTCCGTTCAGCTGGGTTTCAGTGATAAGTTCTTCCGTTGCGGCACCCAGGCCCCCGTTTTCAGCCGAGTTGATGGGGAACAGGTCACGGCGGAAGTCCGAGTACGTATCAGCGCCTACCCGAGCCGTGAAGTTCAGCCAGGGCAAAGGATCCAGCCCGATTTCCGTAGAACCGATAAAACGGTCTACTTCGTTCGGGTTCTTCTGCTGCTGGATGGTCCAGAGCGGGTTGTTGTAGATCGGGTTGGGGTTGTTACCCGTCTGACGACGGTAAGAACGCTGACGGTTCGGGTACACGCCCGTAGCATCAATGTACGTACCGATGTAGTCTTCCTGATCGAAGTCAGGAGCCTGACGCAGGTAGCCCAGGTACAGCCCACTCACGTTTGAGCCCTGCTGGATACGGTTGGCGACTACGCGGCTGTAGGAGCCATTGGCTGCAATACGGAAAACGTTGTTGAAGCGGCGCTCTGCGTTAATGCGGCCGGTGGTACGACGGTAGTCGGAGCCGTAGCGAATGATACCCTCCTGGTTTAGGTCGGAAAGGCTCACGTAGATATTTGCGTCCTTGTTACCAGCGCTCAAGCTCAGGCTGTTTTCCAGGAAGTGGCCCGTCTGGAAAATGCTGTTGAAGTTCTTGTCGAGGTAAGTTTCCCGGCTGTTTTTCTTGGTGATAGGATAGTAAACGGTACCATCAGCAGCTACAAACGAAGCGCCAGTGGTGTTTACCTCGTCGGCGCCGCCGGTACGGGTGGAAATCTTGTCACCGTAGCTGTTGGCATTGGTGCTAGCGCCAAGCGCAGCTACCCCGCCAGAACCACGACCGTAGGTATCCTGCAAGTCGTGGGTATAGGAAATACGGTCGGCCGAGTAAGTAGCGCCGTAGGTAACACTCAGTTTACCACTCTCCGAGTTTCCTTTCTTAGTCGTAATAACCATTACCCCGTTGGCGGCCCGTGAGCCCCAGAGAGCGGCAGCGGCGGCGCCTTTCAGAATCTGCACCGAGGCAATATCATTGGGGTTGATATCGTTCAGGCGGGACTGCTGCGCTACGCCAGCCGTGTTAGTGGCACCCGTGCCGCTGATGAAAGAGCTGTTTGAGATAGGCACCCCGTCAACAATAATCAGGGGCTGAAGCGTACCAGTAATGGTGCTCTGGCCGCGAATCTGGATGTAAGCGCCAGCGCCCGGGTCACCAGTGGAACGGGTGATCTGCAGGCCGGAAGATTTGCCCGACAGACCCGTGATAACGCTGGTTTCACCGGATTGTACCACAGCCTCACCACCTACACGGGTGGTGGCAGTGCCTTGCTCGTCTTTAGCCTGGGTAAGACCCAGAGCCGTTACCACAACTTCATTCAGTTGCTTGGTATCAACTTCCAAGGCTATGTCAATAGTGGTGCTATTTCCAATAGCACGCTCCACGTTGCGGTAGCCTACAAAGCTGAACTGCAGGGTGGTAGCCGAAGCCGGTACGCTCAGGCTGTACGTGCCATCGGAGTTGGTGGAGGCACCCACGGTGGTGCCTTTTACCAGGACGGTCACGCCGGGTAACCCCTGGTTGTTTTCCCGGTCGGTGACCCGACCAGAAACCGTTCGGTCCTGTGCCACGGCTTGCTGCAACAAGGCCGTTAAAAACAGGAAACTCAGGAATATGAGTTTTTTCATTAGTGAATGGATTGGAGTGAGTGAAAGGTAAGCGGGTGAAAAATGAAAAAAATGAAAGTTTACTTGCGACAAGTATACAGATAAAGCACCGCTAATCAAACTTATGCTAGGTGGTAAACGGCCCAGAAATGTTCACTCACCATTCAACCACAACCCAAAACCCTTACTTGCATGAGAATACTCTTTTCACTACTAAGCTTCTTATTGTTTACCGCGCTGTTGCAGCACGTGGTAGCGCAGGACAGAAGCATATCGGGCCGGGTAACGGACGTTGCAAATGGCCAAGGATTACCTGGCGTGACGGTGCTAGTGAAAGGCACCACCGTTGGCGCCTCCACCAACTCCGATGGTTCTTACACCATCTCCGGGGTACCGGCCACCGCCTCCGCCCTCACGTTTAGCTTTATCGGCTACCGCACGGTTGAGCGCCCTATCGGCAACGCCACGACGGTAGACGTTGGCCTGTCGGTAGATACCCGCCAACTGGATGAGGTAGTAGTTACTGGCCTTGCCACAACCGTTAAGCGTTCTAATCTAGCCAACGCGGTAACTACTATATCGGCCAAAGAACTGGTGGGCAGCACGCGGCCGGTAACGGTGGACGCCGCCCTGAACGGAAAAATCGTGGGGGCCAACATTGCGCAGACCAGTGGTGCCCCGGGCGGGGGCGTAGCTATCCAGCTGCGCGGTATCTCCTCCCTGACTGGTGGTACCCAGCCGCTGTACATTATCGATGGAGTGTACGCCGTAAATGCCGAAGTTGGCAACGGGGCCGGGGCCGCCGCTTTCTCTGCGGCTGCTTCTACCACAACTGGCCGCTCAACGCAGGATAATCCGGTGAACCGTCTCTCTGATTTGAACCCCAATGATATTGAGAGCATTGAAGTACTAAAAGGATCCAGCGCCGCTGCTATCTATGGGCAGCGCGCCAACGCAGGGGTTATTATCATTAAAACCAAGCGTGGACAAGCGGGCCAGACCCGCGTGAGCCTGTCGCAGGACATTGGTTTCGCTAAAGCGTGGCGCCTGCTGGGTAAAGAAGACTGGACCCCGGAAAAAATTGACCGCTACTACCCGTTGCCGGCTCCATTGGGTCCCGACGCGACGCCGGCGCAGGTAACGGCCTACAATAAAGCCCTGGAGGCTGCCAACGCTAGCCGTACCAGTGAAAAGGAGGCCTTAAAGCAGGCCCAGGATAATGGGCAGATCCACGACTACGAAAAGGAAGTCTTTGGCAATACCGGCTTTATCCGCAACACCTCGGTCAGCGTATCGGGGGGCTCAGACAAAACGAAGTTCTACGTGTCTGGCACCACCACCGACGAGAAAGGCATTGTGAAGCGCACGGGCTTTGAGCGCCACTCTATCCGGGCCAACGTTGACCACAAAATTGGGAAACGAATTGACATAGGTTTGTCCTCGGGCTACTTCAACTCAACTAACCGCCGAGGCTTTACCGGTAACGACAACCGCGGTGTGAGCCTAGGATACACCCTGGCTTACGTGCCCAGCTACGCGCAGCTGTTCCCCAATGAGCAGGGTATCTTCCCAAGCAACCCCTACGGTGGCGACAACCCCTTGGCTATTGTGGAACGGTCTATCAACGAAGAAACGACTAATCGCGCGGTACAGGCCGCCAGCACTACGGTGCGTATCATCGAAAATGAACGGTCGTCGCTGCGCCTGGCGCTGCAGGGCGGCATCGATTATTCCAACAGCAACGCCTTTCTGGCCCTGCCGGCCGATTTGCAGTCGCAGCGCAACCTGCCCGTACCGGCTGACCGTGGCGCCGTGCGCGTGGCCAAAAACCAGTTTTTCAACTCTAACCTGCAGGGTTTCCTCGTTTACGACTGGCGTGTAGGCGAAAGATTAAACCTGACTTCGCAGGTGGGTATGGTACGCCTGCGGCTGGAGCGTAACCTGAGCTTCAGCCAGGGCCGCGGCCTGGCACCCGGCGAGCCGTTGACGCCTAACCGCAGCTCCAACGTATCCCAGGAAGTAGAATTCCTGACGGAACAGGACTTGGGCTTGGTGGCGCAACAAGAGGCCAACTTCAATGATCAGATAATTGCTACGGCGGGCATCCGCTTCGATAAGTCCAGCCGCAACGGCGACCCGAATAAGTACTACGCTTTCCCCAAGGCTTCGTTGGCCGTGAACGTGGCCAAATTCGGCTTCTGGGCACTCGAGCCGATGAACCTGCTGAAGCTGCGCGCCGCCTACGGCGAAACCGGGGCACCAGCATTCTTCGGCGCTACTTACTCGCCGCTGGTCAACATCACCACCGGCTCGCAAGCCGGCTTTCTCCCCTCCACTGTGGTAGGTAACCCCGCTATCGGGCCCGAGCGTGCCACGGAGCTGGAGTTTGGTGTCGATGCGGGCTTCCTGGACAACCGCATCGGGCTGGAAGCCACTTACTACAACAAAACGGCCAAGGACCTGATCAATACATTTGTACTGGCTCCGAGCACTGGTGTAACGTCGGTGCGGGCTTTCCCGGTGGGTGACTTGCGCAACCGCGGCATCGAACTGGCACTGAACGCAACGCCGGTGCGTAGCGAGAACTTCACCTGGACTTCCTCGACGCAGTACTGGTTTAACCGCAGCGAAGTGACGCGCATAGTGGTTCCGTCTTTCAACACGGGCCTGGGTTTCGGTAACTCATTTGGCCGCAACGTGTTTGCGCTGGGGCAGTCGCCTTCGCGCTGGTACGGCAGCCCGGTGAATGCCGTGGACAATGCCAGTAACCCAAGCTTCCTGACGCGCTATGAGGATGCGCAGCCACGCTTCCAGATGTCGTTTCAAAACAGCTTCACGTTCCTGCGCAACTTTGAAGCATCGTTCTTGCTGCACTGGCGCAAAGACTCGTACACCAGCAACCTGAGCCGGCTGCTGCAGGATGAGGGTGGGACCACCGAGGATTGGAGCCGCGACGACGACGGCAACGGCGTAGTCAACGGTTTGCAGCGGCAGTCGCAGCCGGCCCGCGAGTTTATTCAGAACAGTGGTTACCTGCGTCTGCGCGAAGCCAGCCTGTATTACTCTGTGCCAGCCAGCATCCGCACCAGCCTGTTCAAAGATTACATTCGCTCCATTCGAGTGGGCGTATCGGGGAACAATTTGCTGACTTGGACTGATTATGTGGGCTACGACCCTGAAGTGTCCAATTTCGGCTCGACCTCCAACTTTGCCCAAGTAGACGTGAGCAGCTACCCGAACACGCGGCGTATGTTCTTCCACCTCAACCTCGAATTCTAAGCCAAACGGCTAGTACAATTATGCATACACTTCCTTTTTTACAGCTTCGACCGCTGCTAACAGTTGGGGCTTTGGTAACGATGCTTAGCCTGAATGGCTGCGGCTTCATGGAAATTGAGCCGGTATCGGACCCCAACAACGCCAGCATCGAGAGCGTACTCACCAACGCTTCGCTGCCGCAACTCAACGCGCTGGCCGTAGGCACTGAGGCCTCCCTGCGCCTGGGGCACGCCAATAACAGCTCCTATAACCAAGTGGTGGGTACGCTGGGCCGGGAGGTCACCGTGCTTGCTACAACGGAAAGCCGCTGGTACGCGGAACTGCAGGGCCGCCGCGGTACCTCATCAATTGACGTACTCGACGATGGTGCATTTTACAACGAGCAATACACCGATTTTGCCCGGGTAGGCCGGGCGGCCCGTGTGCTACGGCTGTCGGCTGAAAACTCGCAGGTGGTGTCAGCACCCCAGAAGCTGGCCATTTCGGGCTTTAGCCGCACGTATGAGGCCCTAAGCAAGCTGCATCTGCTCAATCTGCAAGGCGAGAACGGCATCCGCATCAACCTGGATGACATCCGCCGGCCAGGCCCGTTTGTGTCGCAGGCTGAGGGATTGACCGATATCCGCAAGCTGCTGGACCAGGCTGATCAGGACCTGAGTAACGCCAGCGAAAAGTTTCCCTTCCAGCTTTCCGGCGGTTTCACTGGCTTCGATACCCCGGCTACATTCCGCAAGTTCAACCGGGCCCTGGCTGCCCGCGTAGCGCTTTATCAGGGCGACAACGCGGGGGCACTGGCAGCCTTGGAGGCTTCTTTCTACAGCCGGACGGCCAGCCTGACGCTGGGTCCCAAGATTACGTTCAGCCCCACTACGGCCGGCGACGTAGGCAACCCCTACGCCCAGCAGGCCAACGCCCGCCCCTCGACGCTGGTGACCGTGCCTGATAACGTGGTGAACGAAGCCGAGCCCAACGACCGGCGACTAAGTAAGATGCCGCGCCGCACGGACCCGCAGGCATTCACCGTAGGTGGCATCACCGCCAACTATGATGCGCTGGTATACACTTCGGGCACGGCACCCATCGACATTATCCGCAACGAGGAACTGATTCTAATTGCTGCCGAAGCCCGGGCCCGTACCAACAACTTCGCGGGCGCGTTGGAGGATATCAACGTTATCCGTACGCAGGCTGGCGGACTGCCTGCCCGCACTGCCGCTGAGCTAGGCGACAACGAGAACAGCTATATTGAGGAGATTCTGCGTCAGCGTCGTTACTCATTGTTCTACGAAGGCCACTGGTGGGTAGATCTGCGCCGCTTAAACCGCTTGAATGCGGCCCCGGCACCCGGCGTTACCCTAGCATACACCGCGCCGCCGTTTAAGCTGTTCAACCGGATGGAGCGCCCGTTCGCAGAAAAGCAGTGGGATGTTGCTAACCCCTAACCGGGATGTGCTTTAATAAAAAAAGACCGTCAGCTAATGACGGTCTTTTTTTATCGTGCAAGTTTAGATCAGGTAGCATGCCGTGAACTAGCTCTGCATCAAATAGCCTTTGATATACTCATCCAGGTCGCCGTCCAGCACGTTCTGCACATCGGTGCGCTCGATGCCGGTGCGCAGGTCCTTGATGAGCTTGTAGGGGTGAAGCACGTAGTTGCGGATCTGGGAGCCAAAGTCGATGCGCTTTTTGGTGGCTTCCACTTTATCCCGCTCGGCGTGGCGCTTATCCATTTCTATCTGGTAGAGTCTCGACTTCAACATCCGGAGCGCGTGCTCTTTGTTCATGAGCTGGCTCCGCTCAATCTGCACGGCAATGATGATACCGGAAGGGGCGTGGGTAAGCCGCACCGCGGTTTCTACCTTATTAACGTTTTGCCCACCGGCACCACCCGCCCGAAACGTGTCCCAGGAAATGTCGGCCGGGTTAATTTCGATGTTGATGGTATCGTCGATGACCGGGTAGGCAAACACGGAAGCAAACGAGGTGTGTCGGCGGCCACTGCTGTCGAAGGGCGAGATGCGCACGAGCCGGTGCACGCCAATCTCGCTTTTGAGGTAGCCATAAGCGAAGTCCCCGTCGATTTCAAGGGAGGCCGACTTAATACCAGCGCCTTCGCCGGGCTGGTAGCTGATCTGGCGTACCCCGAAACCGTGCTTTTCGGCCCACATGATGTACATGCGCATCAGCATTTCCGCCCAGTCCTGGCTTTCGGTCCCCCCGGCTCCGGGGTTGATTTCGATGATGGCAGAAAGCTGATCTTCCTCATCCGACAGCATGCGCTTGAACTCTAGCTGCTCGACTTTACGCTGAGTGGCGTCGAAGTCGGCCTGCATTTCGGCGTCGGTAACGTCGCCTTCTTTATAGAAGTCAAACAACACCTCCGTATCAGCTATTGCCTGCTGCACCGTTTCAAAATCATCGGTCCAGGTTTTCAGGGCTTTGATTTCCTTTAGCGCGGCTTCTGCGGCTTTGGAATTATCCCAGAAATCGGGCGCTGTGGTTCGCGCTTCGGCTTCAATGACTTGTTCTTTTCGGGCATCGTAGTCAAAGATACCTCCTCAGGGCCTCAGCGCGGCCCTTCAATTCCTTCACCTGTTCGTAGGTCATGGAGTAAAATGTGTGAGTGATGAGATTAGCAAAAGTAACGATAGACAAACGCCCGTTACCGGCAGCAGACCGATAACGGGCGTTTCTGGCAAGCAACGACTTTTCTTAAATGCGCACCATCCAGCGGTGCTCATCGGGGGCTTCCCCGATTCTGATGGCGTGTAAAGCCGCTGAAGCACGCTTGGAAAAAGCGTCGGGGCCAGCAACGGGTAGCTCAAAGTCCTCGCCCTGGTAGCCGATAGTGGCCATGGGGGCAATGGTAGCGGCCGTTCCTACGCCAAAGGCTTCCTCTAGCTTGCCCGCGCGGTGTGCTTCCAGCAATTCAAAGATGGAGACCTTGCGCTCTTCAACTGGCATGCCCCAGTCGCGGGCCAGCTGCAGGATGCTGCGCCGCGTGATGCCATCGAGAATCGAGGTGCTGAGCGCGGGCGTTACGAGGCGGCCATCCAGCACGAAAATGGCGTTCATCGTGCCGGACTCTTCTACGTACTGGTGCTCGGAAGCATCCGTCCAGATCAGTTGGTTGTAGCCTTCTTCCTGGGCCAGGCGGGTGGGATACATGGCCGCGCCGTAGTTGCCGGCATTCTTGGCAAACCCGGCCCCACCTTCCGCCGAACGCACATATTTCTGCTCGAAGCGCACCCGCAGGGGTTTATTGTAATAAAGGCCCACCGGGCAGGTGAAGATGACGAATCGGTAGCTTTCCGAGGGCCGTACGCCGATAAACCCATCGGTGGCAAACATGAATGGGCGGATGTATAGGGCACTGCCGGGGGCATTGGGTACCCAGTCAGCGTCGAGGCGGATGAGCTGCGCCAGCCCCTGCATAAACACCTCCTCGGGCACGTGTGGCATGCACATCCGTTCGGCCGAAGCGTTGAGGCGGTGCAGGTTGTCGAGCGGCCGGAAAAGCGCAATTTCGCCTTCCGCGTTTTTGTAGGCCTTCATGCCTTCGAAAATGGCCTGACCGTAGTGCAAAGCCGAGTTAGCCGGGCTAACCGTCATTTCGCCGTAGGGTAGGATCTGAGGCTCCTGCCATTCCCCATCACGATAATCGACCACCAGCATGTGGTCGGCGAAAATTTTACCAAACTCAATGTGTTCAGGGTCGAGCTGCGACAGGCGGGAGGCCGTCGTGCGCTGCGTCCGAATCGATAGGGTGTCGAGCATAGGAAACAGAAACTGGGTATGCAAAAAGAGTGGGGTGGGAAAGGCGGGTGGCCGCAATCAGGTGCGCGGTTGCCAGGTAACCTCTTCGGCACCGAGTTCTACCGTCATCAGCCTGCTGAGCACAAACAGATAATCGGAGAGGCGGTTCAAATAGATGGGCACGAGTTCGGCCACGGGTACATCCTCCTGCAGGGCAACTACCAGTCGCTCGGCGCGGCGGCACACGCACCGGGCCACGTGCGCAAACGATACGGCCTGATGACCACCGGGAAGAATAAAGGCCCGCAGCTCGGGTAGCTGTTCGTTCATGCGGTCCATCTGCTCTTCCAGCAGGGTTACGTCCTGAGCATGCAAATCGGGTACCTTCATCCGGGACTTTTCGGGGTCGGAGGCCAACGTAGCGCCGATGGTGAACAGGCGGTCCTGCACTTCTTTGAGCAGGTCGCGGCGGGCGGTATTCACGGGCTGGTCGCGCACCAGGCCGATGTAGGAGTTAAGCTCATCGACCGTGCCATAGCATTCTATGCGCAGGCTGGCTTTCGAAACCCGGGTGCCTCCAATAAGTGAGGTAAGGCCCTTGTCACCGGTTTTGGTGTAAATTTTCATAGGGGGAAAAGCCCGCGTGCCGTCGTCAGTGGTGCGCACTGCCGGGCCGCATGGGGCTACTGCTCCGTGTAGGAAAGGTGGTGAGTAGTTACATTGAGGTTAGGCTGATCGGACTCCACCAACCCGTCGCGCAGCCGTACAATGCGATGGGCATAGTGCGCAATGTCCTCTTCGTGCGTTACCATGATGATGGTGTTGCCCTTGGCATACAGGGCCTCAAACAAGTCCATGATTTCATGACTCGTCTTAGTGTCGAGGTTGCCGGTGGGCTCATCAGCCAGGATGATGCTGGGGTCGTTGACCAGGGCGCGGGCAATGGCTACGCGCTGGCGCTGCCCGCCCGACAGCTCGTTGGGGCGGTGCTTGGCCCGCGTGTCCAGGCCCACGCTGCGCAGGGCCTGCATGGCTTTCTCCTGCCGGTCGGCTTTGCCGTAGCCCGCATAAATCAGGGGCAGGGCTACGTTGTCGAGGGACGTAGCCCGGGGCAGCAGGTTGAAGGTCTGGAAAACGAAGCCGATTTCTTTGTTACGTACATCGGCCAGCTGGTTGTCCGTCATGTGGCTGACGTCTTTCCCGTTCAGGATGTACTGGCCCCCACTGGGAGTATCGAGGCAGCCAACAATGTTCATCAGGGTAGACTTGCCGGAACCCGACGGGCCCATAAAAGCCACGTACTCGCCGCGCTGGATGGTGATGGACACCGACCGCAGCGCATGAATACGCTCGGCTCCCATCTGGTATACCTTCGAAATGTCAGTGGTTTCAATAACGGGAGGCAGCATAACCGGTGAAGTTAGTTCCAGGAGGGGGCGAGGGGAGCCGGACGCGCAACCCCAGGCTGGCTGTGAAAGATAGCGTATTCCTGAGGGGAAAGCAATGTACGGAGCTTGCGTAAAGGCTCTTGAGCGTAGTCAGGCAACCCGGCTGCAAACGCCGCCAAGATATAGCCTTTCAACAACGGTATCGACTCCGGGTTATATTCAATGCCGCGCAACAGGGCCTGGTAAGCCGCCAGGGGCTGTCGGCGCTGCTGGTAAAACCGGGCCGCAGCCAGTAAGCCTTGCTCTACGTACGGCGCTTCCCGGATTACCTGCTGATACAGCGCATCGGCCTGGGTGGGCCCAGACGCTACCAGCGCGCGGAAATAGGTAGCATATCCAACATCGAGTCCCTGGAAATAGGCCTGGCTCAGGAATCGGCGCAGCTCCGTCAGATCCTGCTGCTGGGCCAGTACATGCCCTCGCAGAACATTCCAGGCAGAGGCCTGAGTGCTACGCGTGCTTACGGGGGGGGCGGCCGCCGCTACGAGTTCCTCAACCTCGGCCACCTGACTCTGTGCCCAAGCTGCTACCGCCTGCGCATAGGCCGCCTGCCGCCGCAAAGCGGGCTGGCGGACACTGGTGGCAATAGCCGCCCGCGCCACGCCCGGTAAGCTTCGGCCTAGCAGAACGAGGTAATCTACCTTGCTGGAGTCGGGGGCCAGCATAGCGGCCGCCGGGGTGTAGCGCAGAGTGGTAAGCAGCCGCCGGGCCTGCAAGGCTACAGTGGGGTCGGCAACTGCCCGGGCCGCAACTTGTCGGGCTGAGTCGGGCTGGCTGGCCAATGCCAGGGCATAAGCCCGGGCAAGCTGGCCCGTTCTGGGGTCCAGCTCTGCCGCCTGGCTCAGGCGGGCTGCCGCTGCCGGAGCCGCTCCTTGTTCCAGCAGCCATAGGCCCTGCAATTGCTGATAGTAGGCAGCACTCGGGCTTTGCGCTGTAGCCAGCGGAATAAGCGTGTTCTGGGCCGATGCCGGGCGTCCCCCGTATTGCTGCGTCAGGGCCTGCAGAAACAGCAGTTGCTCGGCGTATGGGGCGTTGGTGGTGTAGCGCGGTAAGCGGCGCAAGGTAGGAAGCAGGGTGGTATCCCGGTTCCGGACCCGCAGTAAAGCCGAGTGGTAGAGCAAAGCAAAAGACCCCGGCGTTAGCGCTGTGTCTGTGGAAGCCGGGGCAGGGGCTGGCTGAGTGCGTTGCACCAGGGCTACCAGCTGCTGATTGCTGCGGAAGGCCTCGGACTTTGCCGGCTCTTGTAAGTATGACCGGGCCTCGGCCCAGCGTTGCTGTTGCACCAGGAAAGCCAGTTGGTTGCTGCGGAGAACCTCGTTCTTTGGCTCTTCCTTCAGGGCTTGCTGCTGGTAGTATTGTACCGAATCGGTGAGGGCCGAGCGAGTGTAGAGCTCGGCCAGTTCACTGGCGAGAGGCACGCTGCCGGGAGTGGCCCGCAGCCCGGCCCAGAGGGTGCGCTGGCGCTCAAAAAAGTCGGCGGGTGTGTTGAATAGGGAAGCCAGCCGTAGGGAAATCTTTTCCGAGGGAGCCCGGCTAAGAGCCCGGCGCAGGGCGTTGATTTCGTTTTGCCTTTGCGTGCGGCTGCGGTACAAGGCGGCCCGGCCCAGGCTGGCTTTGTGGTTGAAACGGTCCATCCAGTCACTTTCGGCGTAGTACCGCTCGGCCAGCAGAGCCAGGGCATCGGCGGCAGGCTGCTGCTCACTTTGCCAGCGTGTAAGGTCGCCTAGCTGGTTGTAGTAGCCGGCTTGGGCCCGGTAATACAAATCAAGCCTATTACGGAGCAGAATAGCCCCAATGCAGCCAATACCTAACAGGTATACCACGTAAAAAGGCAGCCGACGGGGCTCAAATACCACCCGGTACACCCGCAGCTTCTGACGGATAAGCGGCGCAAAGTTCACTAGTATGTAGAGCAGAAACGCTACGCCCAGCACCAGGAAAGAGGTGGCGGTAAAATACCGGCCCGCTTCAATGATGGGGTCGTTCTGGGTAGCAAAGGCATAGGCCAGCGTAGCACCGGCGTAGGCCGCAAGTACGCCCAGAAGATAAGGAGTAGCCTTTGCTGGCACCCAGGCACGAAGCGTAGAGTGACGCTGAGCCATACCTGCCGCGCCAACGGCTGTAGCCAACAGCAACAGCAGGTACGGGTCGAGGCGGAGGCCGGGCAGCAACTCCACGTCTCCATTGGAGAAGTAGTACAACGCCAGCACGGTCAGATACAGGCCGCTGGCCAGCAGAAAAGGCCATAAACCAAAACGGCTTTGCGGATTTTCGGCCTGAGTGTTCAGCCAGAGTAGCAGCCGAATGTTTTCAATGCCGGCCCACAGTACCCACAGCGCTATGGCTATGGTACCGCTTTGGGTGGCATAGCTTGCTATATGCAGGGCTGCCAGTGGAGCCGGAGCTGCCCCGGCTACGAGCAGGAAGGCGCTAAGCCCGCTTACTAGTAGCCCAAACCACAGCAGGCGCAGGGGGCTGGAAACCTGGGGGAAAAATGCGTGAAACCCGTAGGCCGAGCCCACGAGCAGTACCAGCGTGAGTAGTAAGAAGTACTGCTTCGTGTCATTAAAAACCCCCAATGCATCAAGGTTCAGCGACATCAGCAGGAAAATCACCGCCGACATGCCAATGGCGAAACTAAGTCGAGGTAGAAAGCTGATGAACGTTAAGGCATAGACCAGGCAAAATCCCAGTACCAAGGCCAGGGCCGCCGCCGCTTCCGGGCGGATAAGGGGCCCTCCTACGGTATACGTTTCGGTGAGGGCGTACCCGTTTACCGATACCGGCAGGCGGGCTGTACCTACCGGCACCTGGGCTAGCTCTAGTGGTACCGGGGCCAGTTGAGTTTCTGTGACCAGCGGGAGGGTGGCCTCGGGGCCGGCTACGTATTGCCAGCCAGCGGCAAAGCCTACCAGCACCAGCAGCAGCACCAGCGCGGCCAACGGCAGGGGAAAGCGCGCTGGCTGGGAGGCAGCATTCAGGGAAGGTGGGCGCAAGCTATTCCAGCACTTTGGGCACGCGGAAGTAATCGGAGTCCTTGCGCGGGGCATTGCGCAGCCCATCGGCGTGGCTGATGCTGTTGTGGGCCTCATCGGGGCGCAGCACGTTGATTTCGTGCGACAGGTGAACGAGGGGCTCCACATCCGTTGTGTCGAGCTGCCGCAGCTGGTCGACCCAGTCCAGAATTTTATTCAGGTCGCCGAGCATTTGCTGCTCTTTGGCTGGGTCAAACTCCAGGCGGGCAAGGTGGGCCAATTGGCGAAGGGTGGTCAGGTCGGTGCTCAAAACAGAAGAAACAGCAGGAGTGAAATACAAAGAAACGAATCAGCCGGGTTATTGGCTGGCTGGCTGGGATGCCCGGTGGGCAAAAATGGGCCAGAAAGAAGGGGCCGGAATACCAGCTGCTTCGGGCAGGAAAGCACTGGCAATAGCCTCATAGGCCTGCTGACGAAGGCGGGGGGCATCGGCCTGGGTGAGGCCCTGCGTCGAAATCGGCTCGTGAAAGACCACCTGTAAAGGCGAATAGCGCACCCGTAGCGTGCCGGCCACGTCGGGCATAAACCGGTGGTTCAGGGGCATGGTAATGGGCACAATGGGCACCCCGGCGGCAATAGCCAGCTGAAAGGCCCCGTCTTTGAACGGCATCATTTCCTCTCCCGGTTTGCGGGAAATAGTACCCTCCGGAAAGATAACGATGGAACGGCCCTGCGCCAGGCTTTGGCGCGCATACACCATGGAGCGGCCCCGGCTCACGGCGCTTTCCCGATTAACGGTAATGTAGGTGCGCCCAAATATTGGCCCCCACACAGGCACTTCAGCCAGGGCACTTTTACCCATGATGTTCAGAAATCCGGGAATGGCCTTGAACAGGAGCAGAATATCGATATAGGAGCTGTGATTGGCCACATATACGCAGGGCGGATCGGTGGGGCGAGGCTGGCGCCCCTGCACCCGAACCGGCACACCCCACATGCCCAGGGAAAAGATGGACCAGAGACGGTTGATGCGGTGCAGGTGGCGGTGGCCCTGCGGCTTCTTACTCAGGAGTAGCTGGGCCGGGTACGTTACCGCAAAAGGCAGCACAAACCAGAAGGTGCTCCAGCTGGTGTACAGGCGGTGTCCGATATAACGAAGCACTTGACGCATATGGGCAAAGGTAGCAGGTTGGCAAATGAATGCAGAATAACAGCTCCTTGGATGAAGAATAAAGGAAGATGCCTTAGTTTCTAACCGGCCGCTACGCGCTGCTGCAAATACCGCTCGGCCTTGAGCAGCCCGGCTACGCTGATGGCATCGGTAATGCGGTTGTTCATGGCCATTTCTACCGCTTCGCGCAGCGGCAGCTTCCAGAGGTGTAACTGCTCGGTTTCTTCGTGTTCGGTAGGGCCGGGGGTAAGCTCCTCTGCCAAAAACACAAAGCCTTCCTCGTCGGTCACGGAGTTGGAGGTGTGCAGCCGGGCAATATTGGTCCAGCGCGCCGCCAGCAGCCCGGTTTCCTCGCGCAGCTCCCGCTGCGCCGACTCCAGAATGTCCAGCTCCACGGGGCCGCCGCCCATGGGTATTTCCCAGCAGTACTCGTTCAGGGCGTAGCGGTACTGCCCCACCAGCCAGGTGTTGCCTTCCGCATCAACCGGGATAATGCCCAAGGCCTTGTTTTTCATGGAAACCACTCCGTAAATGCCCGGGTTGCCGGCCGGGTTGATGACCTGGTCTTCGCGCACCCGGATCCAGGGGTTCTGGTACTTTATTTCCGAGCCCAGCACTTGCCAGGGGTTGTGCGTTTCGTCGGGAGCAGGGGAGGTTGACATAGCAAGACAGCAGGAGATAAACGCCAGACCGGCAGAACGGCTTGTGCAGCGCCAACGGGCAAGCTACTGCCGCTGCTGCAATAATAGGGTATCGGGCCGGATCTACGGTGCCTCAACCTGGGCCCGGAACCTGCCGTACCATACCAGACCGGCCGTTCACATTCCGGCCGCTTTTCTAGTGTATATGGCTAACCAACCCAAGAAACCAGCGGCTACCGAAGTCGGCGACCCGCTCTTCAACTTAAAGCATGCCCAAGCCGAAAGTGAGCTGGCACAGCATACCGGCGGCCTGGGCCCGGTAACCAACGAATACATCACCACCGACGAAGACGAAGCCCTCGACGAAGGCCCGCGCGACAAGCAGGGCCACCGCCGCGGCGAGTCGGGCCCCGACGAAGCGGGCAGCACGGCTGGGCGTCATTAGGCGGCGCGACCCTCGCACCAATAAATTTGGCTGCCCCTGAGCAGCATACAAAAGGCCTCTCCGGTTGCAACTGCTGCCGGGGAGGCCTTTTGGCTTGTCTTGGTGCTTACCTTTGCGGGCGTGATGCTGCTTTCCTCTTTCTCTGGCCAGCCTTTGGAAGCCGGCCTCGACGAAGCCGGGCGAGGCTGTCTGGCCGGTCCTGTGTTTGCGGCGGCCGTGATCCTGCCGCCCGATTTTTCCTGCGCTTACCTCAACGACTCCAAGCAGATGACAGCCCGGCGGCGTGACCGAGCCCGGGAGCAAATCTGCCGGGAAGCCGTGGCATGGGCCGTGGCCGAAGCCTCGCTAGCGGAAATTGTCGAGCTAAACATTGCCCAGGCCAGCTACCTGGCCATGCACCGCGCCGTGGATGCGCTGGCCGTACAGCCCACGCATCTGATTGTGGATGGCAACCGGTTTAAGCCCCATAGCACCCTGCCGCATACCTGCCATATTGGGGGCGATGGTAAGTTCCAGAGTATTGCCGCGGCCTCCGTACTGGCCAAGACTTTCCGCGACGAGCGTATGCACGCCCTAGCAGCAGAATATCCAGGATATCAGTGGGAGCAGAACGCGGGTTACCCCACGGCGCAGCACCGCGCGGCCATCCGCGCGCTGGGTCCAACCAAGCATCACCGAATGGGGTTTCGGCTGCTGTAGACCCATAAAAGCAGTAGGGACTTTAGTTGGCCACGCCACAGTGGCTAGTGCGATTTGTCTTTGAGCTGCAGCAAATCCAAGAACAAACTAAAGCCATCTACCGTCGAGCCGCCTTCCCCGAATTTATCGAAGTTCAGTGGTTTGATGATGTAGCCGCTCACGGCTAGGTCGCGGGCTTTGAGCCGGTCATTTTCCAGGTCGGAGGTCGTCATGATAAACACGTTCAGGCCCACAAAATCGGGGTCGGAGCGCAAGGCTTCCAGCAGCTCCAGGCCGTTCATGCGGGGCATGTTGATGTCCAGCATCACTACGCTGGGCTTGGCGATTGGGGGCTGCCCGTTTTCGCCGCGCAGCAGCTGCAGGGCGTCCCGGCCATTGCGGGCAATGTGCAGGGGAACGTCGATGTTGTGCTTGCGTAGCTCGCGCTGCACATTCATGATATCCATCTGGTCGTCCTCGACGAGCAGGATACTAGGTTCAGAAGCAGAGTCAGACATACAAAAAACGGCTAAGACAGCACGTTGAGTTGAGGGGGAACAAAACCTATACGGCTACCGAATACTTTAGGCCACTGCTACGGTGGGGGCCGGGGTAGCCTCAGGGCGTATCTCCCTGACCTTGGGCCAAGTGAAAATAAAGCGCGCCCCCTTGCCCTCGGCCGATTCTACCAGAATGGTGCCGCCCTGTCGCTCCACGATCTTCTTGACAATGGCCAGGCCCACGCCGGTGCTCTCCAGCGTGTCGCGCTCGGTGAGCGTCTGGAAAATGACGAAGATTCGTTCGTGGTATTCGGCGGCTATGCCTGGGCCGTTGTCGGCGATGGTGAAGGTATAGTGGGCGCGGTGCTCGGTGCAGCCGATGCGGACCCACCCTTTTTCTGGCTGGTGGTGGTACTTGAGGGCATTGCTGAGCAGGTTGCTAAACACTTGCTGCAGCTCCACCCGCGAAGTAAACAACGTGGGCAGATAAGGTGGCAGCTCAATGCGGAAGCCCGGCGGCAAACTCAGCATGTCCACTGTTTCGTTGAGCAGCTCCCGCACACTCACCCGCTCCTGCACGTGCCGGGTGCGGCCCACCCGCGCCAGGTCCAGAATGCCGGTAATCAGGTTTTCCATGCGGTGTACGCGGGTGCGCATCAGCTGCAGAAACTCCCGGATGTGTTCGGGTAGGTCCTGGTTCATATCTTCCTCTATCCAGCGTGAGGCGCTTTCGATGCCGCGCAGGGGAGCTTTCAGGTCGTGCGACACCACGTAGGCAAACTGGTCCAGCTCCTGGTTGCGGTTTTCCAGCTGGCTTACGGTGGTGTCGATGGTATTCGACATAACGTTGAGGGAAGTAGCCAGCTCGCTCAGCTCATCGTGGGCGGTGTCGTCGATGCGGGTTTTATAGTCGCCCCCGGCCAGGCGCGTAGCCAGGGCCACCATGTTGCCGATGCGGCGGGCAAAGAGCCGGGTGACGTAATAGGCCCATAGCAACCCCAGAACAATAGCTAGTAGCGTGATGACAATAGAAAGCACCCGGGTTTCGCGGATGCTGGCAGCCAACTTTTCGCGTAGCTCGTCGCGGTCGGCCAGCTCGGCGCGGTCAAAGCTGCGGAACATCGTACGAATTTCATCAGTCAGCTCCTTGCCCGAAAGGGTTTCCATCAGCCCCCGGTGCTCCATGCCCTCCAGGCCGCTTTGGTTGGGAATGCGCCGGGTGGCGTCGCGCTTTTCCGCAATCAGCAGGTGCGAGTAAGCCGACCATTGCTGGTATAGGCGCTGGATGCGCTGCAGGCGGGCATACTGACGGCCAGCGGGGTTGAGCGTGCTTTTGAGGTGGGAAAAGCGCGAGAGCAGCTCCCGCTCCCCCTGGTAATAGGGCACCAGCATCGTTTCGTTGCCGATAAGCATAAAGCCCCGAAACCCCGACTCCATGTCAATAATATTGCGCAGCAGCGAGGTAGCGTCGGACGTTACGCGCTGGGAGCGTTCTACGCGCTCCAGGTTGCGCAGCACCTTACGGGAAAGCTGGTAGTTTACCGCCACTACGGCCGTAAACAGAAGAAAAATTGCCAGGAAACCGGCAAAGACTTTGGTTGCGAGGGTAGGCTTCATGCCGCTAAGTGCCCAAGGATGACCTGCGTATCGAGGTTAGGCGCCGTTACGTAGCTTTTGCTGCATGGTTTGTAGAAGCACGGTAATCTGGTCACTGATGTGCTGAATAGTGGGAAAGCCGGCCAAGGCCTGCTCGGTGTGCCCAGCCAGGTGCAGGTCCATCAGCTCATTGGCCACACGGTGCACCAGCTGGTGCTGCCGGTCCAGCTCATGAGCTTCGGGCAGGTGGGCATATCTGGTGAGGGCCGTGCCCCGGATCCACTGGCCCAGGCTGCAAACCTCCGGGTCGCGGATGGGGCTTTCCTCGTTTTTGGTACCGTGCAGAAAGGAGCGGAGCTTGGATTTAAAGAGTACGTGCTTAACCAAAGCACTTTCAAAGTCTTGTTTTATTTCGTCGAGCATGTATATGACAGGGAGCTGGCGGAGAGAGGCCAAAACAGTACTAAGCTCCTCGGCAAAGATAAGGTTCCGGGCCGGTGCGCGGATGGCCCAAGGGTTTTGGCTAATTTCGCCGCGTTGTTACCGGAGCCGAGTTGTTGCGGTAACGGCCCCACTATTTCCACCCAACCACCCGTTTGCTCATGGCTGAAGACCTCAAAACCGTTGCTCTCAACGACGTGCACCAGCAACTAGGCGCCAAGATGGTGCCCTTTGCCGGCTACAACATGCCCGTTCGTTACTCCTCCGACCTCGAAGAGCACCACACTGTGCGCCGCGCCGTGGGCATTTTCGATGTGTCGCACATGGGCGAGTTTCGGGTGCGCGGCCCGCAGGCCCTGGCCTTGATTCAGCGCGTGACCAGCAACGATGCCAGCAAGCTTACCGATGGCAAAGCCCAGTATTCCTGCCTGCCCAACGAGCAGGGCGGCATCGTCGACGACTTACTGGTGTATAAGCTCGCCGACGAAGACTATATGCTGGTGGTCAATGCCTCGAACATCGACAAGGACTGGAGCTGGATTCAGCAGTACAACCAGGAGTTTAAGGCCGATATGGAAAACGTATCGGACCAGCTGAGCTTGTTTGCCGTGCAGGGCCCCAAGGCTGCCGACGCACTCCAGAGCCTCACCGACGTAGATTTGAAAAGCATTCCGTACTACTCCTTCGTGCAGGGTACGTTTGCCGGCCAGCCTAACGTGATTATCTCCGCCACGGGCTATACCGGCGCGGGCGGCTTCGAGCTGTACATTCCCAACGAATCGGCCCACGCTATCTGGAGCAAGATTCTGGAAGCTGGCCAGCCCTACGGCCTCAAGCCCATTGGCCTGGGCGCCCGCGACACCCTGCGCCTGGAAATGGGCTTCTGCCTCTACGGCAACGACATCAACGATACGACCTCACCCCTGGAAGGCGGGCTGGGCTGGATTACCAAGTTCACGAAAGACTTTGTGCACAGTGCTGCCCTCAAGCAACAAAAGGAGCAGGGCGTGCAGCGCAAGCTGGTGGGCTTCCTTATGGACGGCCCCGGCATTCCGCGCGCGCATTATGACCTGGTGAACGAAGCCGGCGAGAAGGTAGGCGAGGTGACCAGCGGCACTCAGTCGCCGAGTTTGAGCAAAGGCATTGGGCTGGGCTACGTAGCCACGGAGCTGAGTGCGCCCGGCAGCAAAGTGTTTGTGCAAGTGCGCGGCAAAAACCTGCCGGCTACCATCACCAAGCTGCCCTTCGTGAAAGGCACGGAAGAATAACGGACAAGTTGTGATAGAGTGCCAGCTGTCGGCTTTGGGCTGGCGGCTGGCATTTCGTTTAAAAACCCGCTCATCCCGTATGCGTTTCGCGGCCGGCCTATCCTGCCGCTTACTGTTAGTACCTGATGCCCCAAGTCGACCTTTGTTTTTCCCCGGAGCTGCTGGCTCTGTACCACCTGCCTGGCAAAGTAGTGGTAGTAGTAGATATCCTGCGGGCTACGTCCAGTATTGTTACGGCTCTGGCCAATGGCGTTACCCATGTGTTTCCGGTAGCGGAGCTGGCTGAGTGCCGGGCCCTGGGGGAGCAGCACGGCTGCCTTACCGCCGCCGAGCGGGATGGCCGCGCCGCCGCCGGATTTGATTTGGGCAATTCCCCCTTTGGCTACCTCGATGGCGTGGTAGAAGTGAAAGGCCGGGCCGTGGCCATTAGTACGACCAATGGCACCCACGCCCTGCGCCGCTCCCTGGCGGCCGATGCAGTGGTGGTGGGCGCGTTCCTGAACCTGCAGGCCGTGGTGGAGTTTGCCGAAGCCCAGCAAAAAGATGTGCTGGTTGTGTGTGCCGGCTGGAAAGGCCAGTTTTGCCTGGAGGATACCGTATTCGGTGGGGCGTTGGCCGCGCGGCTGGCCGCTAGCGGCTTCGACGTAACTAGCTCCGACGCCACCCTGGCCGCCCTGCATCTGTGGGAGCGGGCCGAGGCCGATTTACCGGCTTACCTGCTCCAGTCATCCCACGTACGGCGCCTCAACTCCCTGGAGGCCAACAAGGACTTTGTCTTCTGCCTGCAGCTGGATGCCTACCCGCACACACTGCCCCTGTGGCGCACCGACCGACTGGTGAACGAGGTAATGCACTAGCGGCGGCCAAACGTTGCGCAGCTGCTTACCCGCGCTTAGCGCAGCTTTTCATTTTGCTGGTGCCGGTCGGCATCCCGCTGAGTTTTTTTGGCCAGGTTGCGCTGAAGCGCGTCGGTGAGGTTCACGCCGGTTTGGTTTGCCAGGCAAATCACCACAAAGAGCACGTCGGCTAGCTCATCGGCCAGCACCTTGTCGCGGTCCGAGGCTTTGAAGGACTGCTCCCCGTACTGGCGGGCAATAATGCGGGCTACTTCGCCTACTTCTTCCGTGAGCATAGCCATGTTGGTTAGCTCATTGAAGTACCGGACGCCGGTTGTCTGAATCCACTGGTCAACGGTTTGCTGGGCTTCGTCGATGGTCATAAAAGCTGGGAAAGGAGAAGGAAAAAGGGGAAGTGGGGTGAAGGCGGGGCTTACGCAGTGGGCGAATCCAGCACTATGGTCACGGGGCCGTCGTTGAGGAGCTCCACCTGCATATCGGCGCCAAACTCCCCGGTGGGCACGGGCTTACCCAGCAGTTGCGCTACTTCCCGCACAAACTGCTCGTAGAGCGGAATAGCCACGGGCGGGGGCGCGGCCCCAATGTAGCTGGGGCGGTTGCCTTTGCGGGCGTCGGCCAGCAAGGTAAACTGACTTACCACCAGAATCTGCCCATCAATATCCTGGACCGACCGGTTCATCTTGCCTTCCTCATCGGAGAAGATGCGCAGCTGCACCAGCTTGCGGGCCATCCAGCCCAGAGCCTGTGCATCGTCGTCGGGACTGAACCCGGCCAGCACCAGCAGGCCGGGGCCAATCTGGCCGGTGAGCTGTCCGGCCACCGTAACCTGGGCGTGGCTTACCCGCTGAATAACTGTGCGCATAGGGAAACGGCAGAGTAGTGGGTTTTTGTCGTACTTCGTGGGCTGATTTTACCTGCATGCCCGCCGCGAAAAACGACAAATTCTGGCCGAAAACCTGGCCCTGGCTGCTGCCGGCTCTGGCGCTGCTGGCTGCCGTCCGCCTGCACGGCCTCTCCGTTGCCGCCTTTCCTGACTACGACTCGGTGCGTAACTGGCTGATTGTGCAGGAAATAGCCGGTGGCAACTGGCAGCACCTGTTTCACCACGCCAGCCCGGGCTTCTTCCTGCTCTATGCTCCCGTGGCGGCCCTGCACCCCGATTTTCACGTGTTCCTGTACCTAAATGCCCTGCTGGCGGTGGCGGCGGTGGGCTGGCTGGCGGCCTTTGTGGGGCGGGTAGATGCCTTGCCCTCCGTGGTGGTAGCTCTGTTGGCGTTAGTAGTAGGCACCTCGTTGCTGCTCACCTTTTCCGGCCGCGACTTCACCATCAGCTCTGCCGGACTGCTGGCTTTTGTGGGGCTACTCCAGGCCTATTACCAGCGCCTAGGTCAACCCAGCCGCCAAACGCTGCTTCGGGCAGCGCTGTGGCTGGCCATTGGCCTGCTTTTTCAGTACCGGTTTCTGCTGGTGCTGCCAATCCTGGCCGTGTTTGAGGGGTTGCAGCGAGACGGCCTGCTCTGGCAGCGCGGCAACCTGCTGCGGGTAGGGGTGGTGCTGAGTGCTCCGTACGTACTCCTGGGGCTGGTAGGCTGGCTGATGGCCGGTTTACCGGTGTATCGTTGGGAGGCTGCCTACGCGGGTATCCTGTTCCCGTCCGTGGCTAACGCGGCCCATCGCAGCGGCAATTTTCGGCTTGATCTGGGCTACTACCCGCGTTTTCTCTGGGAGTTTGGCTCCCCGCTGGTGTGGCTTGGCGTGCTGGCTACGCCGGTGTTTGCCTGGGGAAGCTGGGTGCGTACCCGGCCTTGGACGCCGGCCGGGTATCTGAGCATCTGGGCGGGACTGTTTCTGGCCGGCATGTCGCTGCTATTGAAAGCACCCCGGGGCTTGCTCTTTGCCGAAGGGTTGTTTACCGTGCTTGGGGTGCTGGCCCTCCAGCAGGGGCTGCAACGCGTGAGCCTACGGCAGAGCGGCTCCATCCTCGTGGGCCTGCTGCTGGCTGCCGCCGGCTGGAACCTTTACCGCTTACCCCAGGAAATCTACCGCTACGCGCCCACGTCCTACCCTCAGGTAGTAGCTTGGCTGCGCCAGCACAAGGTGCAGCGTGTGGCCAGCACCGTGGGAATGGGCGTGGCGCCGTTTGCACGCCCGGCCGGCATTGAGGTCTACAACGTGCATACGCTGGCGCAGCTGCAGGAGGCCCGCCGCGCCGGCATTACCTACGTGCTGCTGGATGGCTACCGGCTGGTTACGGGCGTGGATGAATTTACCGGGCTGGAAAACAACCGCAAGCTGGCTACTTTCCCGGAGCCGATGCTCACTTCCTCGCTGCTGTTTCTGGAGCATTCCGAGTTTACGGGCGCTACTTATGCCGAAACCCTGGCGCGGCAGCAGCAGGCGGCCTCCGCACCAGCCCAGCTAACCATCATGCAGCTTGCACCTGCCAACTAACAGAACAGGCCGCTCCATGTAGAGCGGCCCGGACTGTGATACTGATTTGGAATGTATTTTTTAGCTAATCCGGCAGCGAAGTAGTCGGGAGGGTGTTCACATCCAACAGGGGCAAATTAGCCCGGTAGTAGCTGTTGATCTGGCGTAAAAACTCATTCGCCACCAATCCGTTGCCACGCGGTGTAAGGGAGTAGAGGTCCAGGGAAAAGAAGTTGCCCCGCACCGGGTCGCCGGAGTATTCCACCCCGTTGATGTTGACGCCCCCGCTCACGCCGCCTGCGCCACTTACGCCGCTCACGTTGATAAACAGTTGATTGACATCAACCAAAGCAACTTTGTATTTGCCGGTCTTGGGGTCGGTTAGGGTTTTCAGCGCGGCGTTTACCCTGCCGATAATCGGATCTACCCGGCCGAATTCGGTTGCGTCCAGCACTTGCGCCCGCGCGATAGGCGCCCGCGCATCCATGCCATATAGCAGGGTTTCCTGGGTACCGTCGGGGTTGGTGTACGTTACCGGTTGGCCTACCAGCTCCAGGTACGCTGGCAAAACAATATCATCATTCGTAATGGGCCGGGCTTCGTTGGTTAGGGAAGAAATGATGTACACTACGATCTGGCTGTTGCCAGTAGCAGTGCGGGCGCGGTTTTGCACTTTGTCGCCTGCTCCTAACTGGAAGTAGGGCAGGGTCTTCAGACTGGGAATGGTTGCTACGGCACCTGGCCGGTTATTGGCCGTGAGGGCATCGAGCAGCACGCTCAGGTTCGCAATGATGAGGTCATTACTCGTGCTGGTCGGCCGCTGGGTGCACTCCCCACCTTTCAGCGCGTAGGGCAGCAAATCTTCCAGGCCCACCATGGCGGTGAAGAAGGTGGCCTTGTTCTCACTTACGGCCTGCAGGTAGGAGCGCGAGTCGCTGGCGGGCAGTAGCCGCTCAAAGTAGCTGTTGAAGGGCGCGCCGGTTGCGGCGTTGGCTTCCAGGCCCAGGCCGGGTGTGGCAATCTGTGTGAGCCGCAAACCTGGCACGGAGAGGTTATTGGGCAGGCTCAGTCCCTGCGCCCGGCTATACAGGTAGGTGGTATCGGTAGTACCGCAGCTGTTGGCAATTCCATATTTGGCCCGAATGGTAGTGCGCGCCGCCGGTACTTGCTCCGTAACTGGAACGCCCAGCGCCGAAATGCTCTGCAGCTTGAGGTAGCCGGTGCCCGCGGTGCCCTCCACCAGGGGCTGCAAGAAGGAGATGCCCGGCTGCGCCAGCGAGAACTGATACGCCAGCATGTTGGGATAAGAGTAGCGCTGACTTAAGGACGTAACGCCGCCATTGCTGAAGCCGGCAGAATACAAACCTCCTACGGCCACGTAACGGCTCATATCCAGCGAACCAGCGCTGGGCGTGGGCTCCGTCTGATCGGGGACACAGGCGCTGAAGGCCAGCACGGGTGCCAGTAACAGGCGTGAAAAAGAAAGGGAAGAACGTTTCACAGACAAAAGAAAAGGCCCCGCCTGCCGGAGGCAGGCGCTGGCCGTCAGGGATTTAAAACGAATACGACAGCCCCACGGCGGCCGTGTGCACAAACGTGCGGTACGTGCCAATGATGTTGGCCGTTTGCTCCTGGGCCTGGTTGTCGCGGGCCGTGCGCGTGGCCAGCACCCCAAACTGGTAAGCCAGGTCCAGGTTGACCTTGGGCGCCATGGCAAAAGAGCAACCCAGGGAGCCCGCCAGCTTATTCCCATCGGGGAGGTCGGGGGCTACGTATTCATCCCGCAGCGGGCTTTCGTCGTAGAGCACGCCCACCCGCAGGGCAGTTTTGGGGTCGAGCTGGTATTCGGCGCCTATTTTGAAGGCCATGGCGTCTTCGTAGCGCCGGGGCTGGGAGGCCCGGGCGGCCTGGCTGTTGGCAAACCGGAAGGTGACGGAGTCCGTCTTTGTCCAGTTGGTCAGGGTAAAGTCAAACAACAGGTTGAGCTTCGGCGTTATCCGGTTCGCCAGGCCAACCGACAGGGTTCCGGGCAGGTACACGTCGGTTTCCATATGGTTGCTGCTGGTAAAGCGGCCAGCGTCGGTTTCCGGTACATTGCGGAAAGTGGCGGTGCCATCCTTCACCTGGAGGCGCATGCCCGAACGGTAGCTAATGCCAAACGACAAATCCTCGGAAGAGCGACCGTAGATACCCACATTGAAGCCCATGGCGTTGGCACTGCCCTTGTATTCAGCATCGGCATTGAAAGCCCCAAACTGGCCTAACGCGCGCAGCTGCCGTACCCGGCCGTGCGTGAACACGGCTCCGGCACCCACGCCAAAGTTCTCACTGATGGCGTAGGCCACCGTGGGCTGCACCTGCACGGTATAGAGGCTGGACTGCTGCACTACGCTACGGCCCTCCCAGGAAAGGGGCCAGCTGGTATCATATGCGAAGGGGGTAGTCACGCTCAGCCCAGCCGAAATGCCCTTGCCCAGGTAGCGCGAGGCAAATAGGTAGCCCGAGGGCACCGGCGTCATGTCTTGGAAAGTTTTGCGGCGCGTGTTGGTGGAGAGAAACGACGTGCGGCGGGCCTGAGCCATGCCTCCTACGCTAATGCGCAGGAGCGAGTCGCGCATCCCCAGCGCCCCGGGATTGTAAAATGCCGCCGCCGGATGGTAGGCCAGCGCCGTGGCGGCGCCGCCCAGCCCTAGCAGCCGGGCTCCTTGCGGACCAGTTTCGAAGCCCCCGGCTACCGCAGCCGAGGTAAGCAAGCAAAAGAAAGCGGAAATGTAAGGAAGCCTCATGCAGACGGATTTGCGGACAATGGCACAAAGGTAGTTGATTGCGCCGGGTCCTTTTCGTTGCTGGCACCACAACTATCGACTTTCTTCCCTGAACACTAGCGCATAATGCGCAGGCTATCCAGGTGCTGCTGGTAGCGGCGGGCGTTGCGCTTATGCTCGGCGTAGGTTTCGGCAAAATCCGAATAGCCACTACCATCGGGCCGGGCGCAGAAAAACACGTACTGGTGCGCCGCCGGCTTAAGTACTGCATCCAGGCTTTGGCGGTTGGCGGAGGTGATGGGCCCCGGCGGCAGGCCTTTGTGTTTGTAGGTATTATAAGGCGAGTTCACGAGCTTGTCTTTATTAAGCACGCGCTTGACGCCAAAGTTGCCAATAGCCCACAACAGGGTGGGGTCGGCCTGCAGGCGCATGCCCCGCCGCAGACGGTTTAGGTACACCCCAGCAATGATGGGCTTATCCTCTTTCTTGGCCGTTTCGCGCTGCACGATGCTGGCCAGTACGTGCACCTCCGTTGGCGTGAGGCCCAGCGAATCGGCCTGGGCCCGGCGGCGCGGAGTCCAGAAACGGCCATGCACGCGCGCGGCCGTATCCAGCAGCGCTGCGGCCGAGGTAGTCCAGAGCAGGCGGTAAGAGCCGGGCAAGAAAAGCGTCAGCACCGTGGTGGTGTCTAGGTGGTAGCGCTTTTGCAGGTAGTCATTATCGTTTAGCAGCCGGCGCAGGCTGGCAGAGTCAGCTTCGAGCTGGCGGGAGAATTGGCGGGCCAGCTGAGGCTTGTATTTGAAGGCTTGAAGCTCAAAATGCACGGTATCTTGTCGTCCATCCAACAGCATGTCCAGCAAGGCCTGGTTGCCCAGCCCCGGTGTGAACAGGTAGCGGCCCGGGCGCACCCGCTCGGGGTACTCGCGCCGCCGGGCCAGCCACTCAAACGAGCGGAGGTCCTGGAGTAGCTCCTGTTGCCTGAGGGTAGCCAGTACCGTACTGAATGAGCTGCCCGTGCGGATGTACAGATAGGCTGGACCTTCCGGAGAAGCGGCCACGTTGGGGCGCCACAGCAGCCACCAGGCACCCGCGGTAGCCAGAAGTGCCATTACCGCCACCACTACTGCCCCAACCCACAAACTCCGCCCAAGCCGACGGGAACCGTTACTACGCACACCAAAGCAATTAGCCCAACATTCCTCAAAGATAGGAGGGATGCTGGGCTAAGCAGGATTGGCTAAGGTGCTAGCCGGCGTTTACGAGGTTCGAAATGGCGTCCCGCAGGGCTTGCTGGCGGGCCTTCCGCTCAATTTCCACGGGCGGAGCCGAGCGTACTTCGCAATCCGGAATCTGGCACCGCTCACAGGTTTCGTTTACCCGCTTCTGCGGAATGGCCGGGTCTTCGAGGAAGCGCACCTTGTGGCGCAGGGTATCATCGCAGAGCAGCCCCACCGTCACGCTCACGGCCGGTTCCACCACGCTGCCCGCCCGGGCCAGCGTCAGGCACAGGTACTCGTCGCCGTTGGGATACAAAGAGCGCTGGGCCCCAATGCTGAAGGCCGGGGCCTGACGCAACGCCTGCTGGCGGCTTTCGTGGATAAGGCGCAGGGAAATCCAGCGGCGGCAGTAGTGCTCGTGCAGCTCGTTGCCGTGGGGGTTGTGCAGGCGGGAAAGGTGCAGCTCCTTGGTCAGCAGGTAGCCGGCATTCGCCTTAGCCTGGTCGAACCGCAGGAAAAACAAGCTCTGCAAACCAAAATGACGGGGCAGCAGATTGGTCAGGCGCTGCATGAACATCTCCGGCGAAACGCCATACTTCGTGAGCAAGTCCAGTAGGCTGTTGGGGTTCCAATGGTCGGCGGCAAAGAACTGCTGCAGGTCGCGCACCAGGTTGTCTTCCTCCATCAGCAGGGCCCCGGCAAAGTAGGAAGCCTTGAAGTTGTTGAGTACCTCATCAAAGGAGCGTACCGGGAAATTGGCATTCACGTAGGGCCGCTCCTTCATGCCAAGGTAGTTGAAGGCCACTTCCCGGGCCAGCACGAAGGACTCCTGTGCCCGCGTGAGGCCCGGCCGCAGCAGCAGGCGCTTGAGCTTGGGCTGGTACACGGAGCGTAGCCGGCCCAGCGAGTCATAGTCGCCGAGGGTGGTCCGGTCTACGGTGTAGCCATACTCCTCACACAAGACTTTCTCCAGCTGCGCTGTGTCGAAAGGGGGCGCTGTAGTGAGGTTGCGTTCTACCGCGAAGGTGTGCACGTCCTGTTCCAACTCCTCAAAGTAGTTGTCGTGCATTTCCTGGTAGGAGCGAAGCGCGGCCAGAAAAAAGTTCTCCTGGCGTAGTTCATAGTTGCGCGCTATTTCGAACAGGGTGCTGATGAAGGCATTCATCTTGGCCGGCGCATCGGCAATCAACTCCACGATGCGGATGGGCTCCAGCCCGAACATCTCCAGCGGAAACTCCTTCAGTACATCCGACTGCAGCAGCTCGGAAATAGGCTCCAGGCGGCGGCTAAGTGTAAGGGACGTGAGCTGGTCGTAGGAAACTCCCAGCACTTTGCTCATACTCAGTATCTTATCCGCCTTCGGGTACTTTTTGCCCTTTTCGATTTCGTTGAGGTACGACACCGATACGTCACAGGCACGCGCTAGCTCCGCCGGCGTAAATCCGCGTTCCAGACGCAGCTCCCGCAGTTTAAGACCAAAAATTAAGCGAACAACTTGTCCGTGACTAAGCATAGGTAAGGGGGAATGGGAGGGGAACAGACCCCAGGCAGCGAGGGTGCAAGAAAAGCGAATTTTCTGGGACTCTGAACAAACAGAGAATGGGACAAAAGTATCACTTTTTGGCGATTATCATCTTTTAGCGAATATTCGCTTGATTAATAAAATTCGCTTATGTATGTTTGGGTATCAACATGGTTCACCCTTTCAACCAGATACCCATGACGTTTTTTGCCCAAATGCAGCCCGTAGCGGCCCTACCTACTTATCGGACCCCCGAACGAGTGAAAGTGCTGGGGGCATATTCGGTCGAGTTTGCCGATATCCTTACGCCCTCTGCTTTGGCTTTTGTGGCCGAGCTGCACCGCCGCTTCGACCCAACCCGGCAGCATTTGCTGGCCCGGCGCGAGGAGCGTCAACGTGAATTCGCTGCCGGCAAGCTCCCCGATTTCCTGCCCGAGACCAGGCTGATCCGGGAAAAGGCCTGGGAGGTAGCCCCTGTACCCACCGATTTGCAGGACCGCCGCGTGGAAATAACCGGCCCCGTGGAGCGCAAAATGATTATCAACGCCTTGAACTCGGGTGCGAAGGTGTTCATGGCTGATTTCGAAGACTCAAACTCGCCCACCTGGGAAAACGTGGTGCAAGGGCAGCTGAATTTGCGGGATGCCGTGCGCGGCACTATTTCCTTGTCTACGCCCACGAAGGAATACCGCCTGAACGAGCGGGTAGCCACCCTGATGGTGCGGCCCCGCGGCTGGCACCTGGAAGAAAAGCACGTGCTGGTAGATGGGGAGCCCATCAGCGCGGCTCTGTTCGACTTCGGGCTTTACTTCTTTCACAACGCCCACGAGCTCTGCGCCCGGGGTAGCGGCCCGTACTACTACTTGCCCAAACTGGAGAGTCACCTGGAAGCCCGGCTGTGGAATGATGTGTTCGGGTTTGCGCAGTGGTCGATGAAAATGGCTAAGTGCACCATCAAAGCCACGGTGCTGATTGAGACCCTGCCCGCGGCTTTTGAGCTCAACGAAATCCTGTATGAGCTGCGTGAGCACAGCGCGGGCCTCAACTGTGGCCGCTGGGACTACATCTTCAGCTACATTAAGCGCCTGGGCTGCCAGCCGGAATTCCGGCTGCCCAACCGGGCGGAGGTGACGATGGCCGTACCGTTTATGGCGGCCTACTCGCAGCTGGTGGTACAAACCTGCCACCGCCGCGGCGTGCACGCCATTGGGGGCATGGCCGCCCAGATTCCCATCAAGAACAACCCCGAAGCCAACGAGGCCGCCCTGGAAAAAGTGCGGCTGGACAAAGTGCGGGAAGCCCGTAACGGCCACGACGGCACCTGGGTAGCACACCCCGGCCTGGTACCCGTTGCCCTGGACGTGTTCAATGAGCTGATGCCCGGCCCTAACCAAATCAGCAATAAGCGCGAAGATTTGCGCGTGACGGCCGCCGACCTGCTCCAGGCCCCTACCGGCTCTATCACGGAGGAAGGCCTGAAACTGAACATCGACGTGGCGGTGCAATACATTGAATCCTGGCTGCAGGGCAACGGCTGCGTGCCCATCTATAACCTGATGGAGGATGCGGCCACGGCCGAAATCAGCCGCGCCCAGGTGTGGCAGTGGATTCATACCCCCAACACGACTCTGCAGGACGGTCGGCCCGTTACGCTGGAACTGTACCGCTCCCTGGTGCCGGGCCAGCTGGCCAAGATCCGGGAACTGGTAGGAGAGGCGCGCTATACCAACGGCCGCTACCTGGAAGCTGCCCAGCTGTTTGATCAGCTGGTGAGCCCGCCCCAGTTCACCGAGTTTCTGACGGTGCCCGCCTACGATAAGCTGGCCTAGCCCGCCCCGGAAGGAAACACACTTTCTTATCGATTTAAAAAATGCTACCTGCCGGTAGCCTGGCCGCGCTTTGCCCAGCTGCAGGCGCCTTTTTCTCTCGTCTTCCTTTTCTCAACCCCAATTCCCAGTACCATGAACAAGCAGGAACACATTGCCGCTATTAACCAAGAATGGGCTTCTAACCCGCGCTGGCAAGGAATTGTCCGGCCCTATACCGCCGAGGACGTGCTGCGCCTGCGCGGCTCCGTGCAGATTGAGTACTCCTTGGCCCGGCAGGGGGCCGAGCGTTTGTGGAACCTGCTGCACACGGAGCAGTACGTAGCGGGTTTGGGCGCCCTCACCGGCAACCAGGCCGTGCAGGAAGTCCAGGCGGGCCTCAACGCCATTTACCTGAGCGGCTGGCAGGTGGCAGCCGATGCCAACGGTGCCGGCCAGATGTACCCCGATCAGAGCCTGTACCCTGCCGACAGCGTGCCGAGCGTAGTGCGCCGCATCAACAATGCTCTGCTGCGCGCCGACCAGATCCAGAGCGTGTCCGGGGAAGGCAACGTGCATTGGATGGTGCCCATCGTGGCCGATGCCGAAGCGGGCTTTGGGGGCAATCTGAATGCCTTTGAGCTGATGAAGATGATGATTGAAGCCGGCGCGGCGGGCGTGCACTTCGAAGATCAGCTTTCCTCGGCCAAGAAGTGCGGGCACCTGGGCGGCAAGGTGCTGGTACCTACCCAGGAAGCCATCAACAAGCTGGTAGCGGCCCGCCTGGCGGCCGATGTAATGGGCGTGCCCACCCTGGTAGTGGCCCGCACCGACGCCGATGCCGCCGACCTGATTACCTCCGACGTGGATAACCGCGACCTGCCATTTATCCTGCAGGAAGCCGAGCGCACGTCGGAAGGATTTTTCCGGGTGCGCTGCGGGGTAGAAGCGGGTATTGCCCGTGGTCTGGCCTACGCGCCCTACGCCGACCTGATCTGGATGGAAACCTCCCACCCCGATCTGGCCCAGGCCCGGCAGTTCGCCGAGGGCATTCACGCCAAATTTCCCGGCAAGCTGCTGGCGTACAACTGTTCGCCCTCTTTCAACTGGGCTTCTAAGCTCAGCCGGAAGCAGATGGAAACGTTCCGCGAAGAATTGGCTGCCATGGGCTATAAGTTTCAGTTCATCACCCTGGCAGGCTTCCATGCCCTCAACACGAGCATGTTTGAACTGGCCGCGGCCTACCGAGACCGGGGCATGGCCGGCTACTCGGAGCTGCAGGAGCGAGAGTTTGCCTTGCAGAAGCAAGGCTTCAAGGCCGTGAAGCACCAGGCCTTCGTGGGCACCGGCTACTTCGACGAGGTTCAGAACGTGGTATCGGCGGGGCGGGCCAGCACCGGCGCCCTAGTAGGCAGCACCGAAGAAGCACAATTCTAAACCACGGATTCGGGCGGATTTTTCGGATTTCGCGGATTTTGGGGACGATTGACGTTCCGTCAGCGTCGCATCATGCTAGACTTTTAACAAAGCTGTCATCCTGAACGCAGTGAAGGACCTTATCACGCCAGTACGATTCAAGCTGATCGTACTGGCGTGATAAGGTCCTTCACTGCGTTCAGGATGAACTATGAGGAGAGCCGTCCCCAAAATCCGCGAAATCCGAAAAATCCGCGCGAACCCGTGGTTTACATCGGCTGAGCGACTACGCCGAAGTCAAGCCCGTGGCGTTGCGCGGTTTCCTGCAGGATAGTCTTCTGCCAGGGGCGCAACACCGTGTCGGCGCCTTGCTCCACGATATCCCCGATCAAGCGGTTGGAAAGCACCAGGTTGGCTACGTAGCTGTTTACATCCTGGGTGATGTGCGTTTTCAGCTGGTTGAGTAGCTGCTCCCGCGCATCGGCCTGGGCGGCTTTTTCGCCGGTGAGGCGGCGCCGAAACGGGAACCGACGATTCTCGGCGGTGGCGGCGGGCTCGGGGGTAGCCACAAAATTATCGGGCGAAAGGGCCGTGAGCTGCTCCAGGTGAGGGGAGCGGCGGAGCTCGGGGTGCAGGCCCCGGGCATTTTTCCAGTCGTTCAGGCTGCGCGGGGTGTCGCGCACCAGCTCGGCCAGCCGGTCGTTGGCAAACACCATGTACGGTGGCCGGTCGAGTTGCCGGGCTATGGTATCCCGCAGCACGTACAGGTCGCGGAAGAGGGGCAGCTCCCCGGGCAGGATGCGGTATTTACCCGCAATGCGCAGGTAGGGCCGCTCGTCGCGGGTGTAGCGCACGTCCTCCAGGGCTTTGTTTTCCTCCGCCGCCCACTGGCTGCGGCCCAGGCTCTGCAGGCGGGCCGCCAGCCGGTCCGTCAGCTCAAACAAATACAGCACGTCGTTGGCAGCGTACAGTTTCTGGGCTTCCGTGAGGGGGCGCTTCAGCCAGTTCGACTTCTGTTCGCCCTTGTCAACTTCCAGACCCAGCTCCGTCTGAATCAACCGGCCCAGGGAAATATTATTTTCCGATTCCGCCAGCAGGGTGTATTGCACGCTGGTATCGGTGATGGGCCGCACGTGCACGCCGTAAAGCTCATCCAGGAGCAGGATATCGGACTTGCAGCTGTGAAACACCTTTTCCACGGCCGGGTTGCGCAGTACCTCCCACAGCGGCTCCAGCTCCTGGGCGGGGTTGGTGAGCGGGAGCGGGTCGACGAGGTAAACATTTTCACCGTCAAATACTTGAATCAGGGCCAGGTTGCGCCCGTAGCGGTAGCGCATGTCGTCAAACTCAAGGTCGACGCCGATGCGCGGGCAAGCCTGCAGGGCCGTGGCGGCCTGCGCAATGGCTGCAGGAGTGGTGAGGTAGTGGATAGCCGGCATTACAGGAAATTTCCCGCAAAGAACGTGGAATTTGCCGGGGTTCAGCATCTAACAGTTGTTAGTCTGGCAAACCAATATCTTTCGGAAGTACAACCGGAATCTGCCATAATTTCTTAGTATTGCCAAATGGGGCCCATTTGCGGGGCGTGCATTTGGGCCTTTTTCACTCACTCAAACCGACCGGGAGGTCACACACATGAAACAGAAAGTACTCCTCTCCCTGGTGCTGTACCTGTTGCTGGGCATATCGGCCTGGGCTCAGACACGCGCCGTGAGCGGCCGCGTAACCGGTGCCGGCGACGGCGCAGGCCTGCCCGGCGTAACCGTGCTGGAGCGCGGCACTACCAATGGTACCAGCACCGATTCCGGTGGCAACTTTACCCTGAACGTGCAGGAGGGGGCCTCATTGGTCTTTAGCTCCATTGGCTTCGTGTCCCAGACTGTGCCCGTCACGGGCGGTACCATCAACGTACGCCTGCAAACCAACGAGACCCTGCTCAACGAAGCAGTAGTAGTAGGCTACGGCACCCAGGCCAAAAGAGACCTGACCGGCTCCGTAACGCAGCTCGGCAGCAAAGACGTGGAAAACGTGCCCACCGTCAGCTTCGAGCAGGCTATTCAGGGCCGTACCCCGGGCGTACAAATCAACCAGGGCTCCGGTAAGCTGGGCCAGGGCGTAACCATCCGCGTGCGCGGCTCATCGTCTATCACGGCTTCCAACCAGCCTTTGTATGTGATTGATGGTATCCCGGTGACGTCGCAATACGTAGGCCTGGCTAGCTCCGAGCCGCTCAACCCCCTGGCCGACCTCAACCCCAACGACATTGAGAGCATCACCATTCTGAAGGATGCCGCGGCTTCGGCCATTTACGGCTCGCGCGCTTCCAACGGGGTAGTGCTGGTAACCACCAAAAAGGGCCGCCAGGGCGAGTCCAAGGTGAACGTAGGCTACTACGTGGGCACCAGCCGCGCTACCCGCATCCGGGAGTTCCTGAACCGCGACCAGTACAAGGAGTTCTTCGGAGAGTCTATTACCAATGCCTCGCTCTTTTCACCTGACGACTCGTACATTGCTGATGAGTATGGCCCCAACGATGGTTCTGATCCAGACTATCTTGCCAATGTTTTTGCAAACGAGGGTGGGCTAGATTACAATTCCAATACCGATACGCCCTGGAATGAGCTTGCTTTCCGCAAAGGTAAGGTGGCGCAGTACGATGCCAACATCAGCGGAGGCGACGCCAAAACCCGCTTCTACATCAGCGGCAACTACAGCGACCAGACGGGTATTATCATCGGCAACCAGTACCGCCGGGGCTCTTTGCGTACCAACTTCGACCACAACGTTTCGGACAAGCTGAAGGTAGGCCTGAATCTCTCGCTGGTACGCTCGGTAAACGACCGGGTGCCCGATGACAACGCCTTTACCAACCCCATCCAGATGAACGCCCTGCCGCCCCTGCAGGCCGCCTACGATGCTGCTGATCCAACGGGATTCAACCGCGGGACACTCTACGAAAATGCTTTGGTGTCAACCAACACGGCTACCAACCGTTCCGGTAACTACCGCTCCATTGGCACCGCTACTTTGACCTTTCAGCCCATCAAAAACCTGACCTTGCGCTCGGAGCTGGGTGGCGACTTCCTGAGCTTGCGGGAAGAACTATACTATAGCCGCCTCTCCAACGATGGGGCTCCGGATGGCTACGGTTACAGCAACCAGGTGCAGGCCGTGAACTATACCACCAACAACACGGCTACCTGGGCCCAAGCCATCGGCGAAGACCACACCTTCGACGTACTGGCCGGCTTCAGCTTCCAGCGTTACGACCAGTCACAGTCGGCGGTAGAAGGCCGGGGCTTTCCCAGCGACCAGTTTCGCCGTTTGGCCTCTGCCGCCCGCTTTACTTCCGGTAGCGGCTCTTCCGGCACGGGCTATTCCTTTCTGTCGCTACTGAGCCGGGTAAACTACGCCTTCGCCAACCGCTACTTACTATCAGCCAGTGTGCGCGGAGACCAGTCTTCCCGCTTCGGCAAAGAAAACCGCTGGGGCGTGTTTCCGGCCGCTTCGGCTGGCTGGGTAATCAGCGAAGAAAGCTTTCTGCAGGAAAACAACGTGGTAAGCTTCCTGAAGCTGCGCGGTAGCTATGGCCTGACGGGTAACGCCGAAATCTTCAACAACTTTGCGGCCCGCACCCTCTACACTGGTAGCCAGTACGGCTCTGAGCCGGGTATCGTGCCATCCACAGAGCTAGGCAACGACCAACTGACCTGGGAAAACACCGCCCAGGCAGACTTGGGCCTGGAGTTCGGCTTCCTGAACGACCGCATCACTGGTGAGGTAGACGTTTACCAGAAAAACACCACCGACCTATTGCTGCAAGACCAACTGCCTTATACAGGGGGATATCAGACCATTTATCGGAACTTTGGCAAGCTGCGCAATCGCGGCTTGGAAATCTCACTGAATACGCGCAACATCGACAATGCCTTCAAGTGGACTACCAACTTCAACGTTACCTTCAACCGCAACGAGGTATCGGACCTGAACGGACAGATTCTAAACACCGGCGCGCGTAACCTCAGCAACGTGCGCGAGGGGGAACCAATCGGCGTGTTCTGGGGTATCGAGTACGCTGGCGTGGACCCGGCCAACGGCGACGCGCTTTACTACACGGCCGATGGCAGCACGACCAACGTACCGGGTGATGCGGAGCGCCGTAGATTGGGCGACCCCAACCCTGATTTCACGGGTGGCCTGACGAATACCATTGCATTCAAAGGCTTTGAAGTAAGCCTGCTCAACCAGTTCGTGTACGGCAATGACATTTACAACTCGGCGGGCTTCTTCCAGTCAGTAAACGGTGATTTTTTCGACAACCAGACGGTAGATCAGCTGAAGCGGTGGCAGAAGCCAGGTGACGTAACCGATGTGCCGCAGGCACGGTTTCTGATGGGCAATGGGTCACGGCCGTCTTCCCGCTGGATCCAGGATGGCTCGTTCCTACGTTTCAAAAACCTGACCATTGCCTACAACCTGCCCAAGGAGTGGGCCGGCAAAGCGCGCCTTTCCAATGCTCGCATCTACGTGACGGGGCAGAACCTGCTGACCCTCACCAAATACGAGGGCTACGACCCGGAAGTGAACAGCTCGTTCAATGGCGCGGCTTTCACTAACTACTTGGTTGGCCACGACTTCTATACGCCGCCACTGGCCAAAACCTGGCTGGTTGGGGTAAACCTGGGTTTTTAATCTGACGGCGTTCTTACAGCTCAACTCATGAAAAAATATACGTTTCGCGCTGCTACGGTAGCGTTGCTGCTAGCTGCCGGATTGCTGAGTACTTCCTGCGAAAAGCAGCTGGACATCCAACCCCAGCAGTCGATTGACGCGGGTCTGGCTTTGGGCACGCCCGAAGGTATCGGTACGGCGGTAGTAGGGGCTTATTCTCGCCTGTATACCCCGGGCCTTTACGGTACCAACCTTGTTCTCATTCCTGATCTGCTGGCCTCTGAGGGCTACGTGGCTTGGCAGGGCACTTTCCAGAGCTACCGCGAACTAGCCCTGGCAGATATTGAGAACTTCAATGCAGATGCTTTGCGCACCTGGCGTGAGGCCTACCGGCTCATTAACATCAATAACCTGATCCTGGGCGGGCTGGGCACCATCACCGATGCTGATACCCGTGCTCAGTATGAGGGTGAGATGCGCCTGATGCGCGGTTTACTGTACTTCGAGCTGGTGCGCCTCTATGGGCAACCAGACATCAATAGCCCGCTGGGGGTACCCTTGCAGCTGAAAGGCATCAACACCCTGACGGAGGCCTCAGCTAAGGTTGGTCGTAACTCGGTGCAGGAAGTATACACCCAGATCATAGCGGATATGCAGGCGGCGGAGGATTTGTTGCCGGAAAGCAATGAGGAAGGACGCTTTGATAAATTTGACGCGAAGGCCCTGCTGGCGCGGGTATACTTGCAGCAAGGCAAATATGCCGAAGCGGGTGCCTTAGCCGATGAGGTGATTACCAGCAGCGGTGCTTCGCTGAATCCTTCGGTGCTGGACATCTTCACCAGCAAGGGCTCGGCGGAGGCCTTGTTTGAGGTGCAGCAAAACGACCAGAACAATGCTGGTACTACCAACGACGGCCTGGCCACCTTCTACTCCGGTAAAACGACGGGCTTCCGGGGCCGTGCCGACGTGAACGTGTCCTCGGTGTTCGTTGCTCAATACGAAACCAGCGACATGCGCGGCATCTCCGGTGAGAACATTGGGGAAAGCCTGCTTTACGTGGGTGATGCCGTACGCGCCGGCCGCCGCTCCTTTAAATGGAACGACCCGGCTCAGAACATTCCCATCATTCGCTTGGCCGAAATGTACCTGATTCGGGCCGAAGCCAATGTTCGGCTACCTTCAGAGGGCGGAAATGGAAACCCTGCCGCCGCATTGGAGGATATTAACCTGATCCGGGAGCGGGCCGGGGCTTCTACCTTAGGCTCGGTATCAACGGCGGAGGTTCTGCGCGAGCGGGAACTGGAGCTGGCCTTTGAGGGCTTCCGCATTCACGACTACCGCCGGACCGGCCGTACCCTGGGGGGTAACCCCTCCACGGCTCCTAACCGGGTACTGCCTATTCCGGATTACGAAATCCAGCTGGGCAATGCCCTGCCGCAAAACCCGGGCTACAACTAAGCCGTTGTGCCAACAAAGCCAAAAAGCCGCTCAAGTTTTGGAGCGGCTTTTTTTATGGCGGGCAATCTGCTTTTTAAGGCAAAATCAGTCTCAGGCTTCGTCTTCTTCCTCGTCGTAGTGGCTGAAATCGAGCTGGGGCAGCAGCACCAGTGCATCAAACAGCACGTCGTCCATGGCCTCGCGGGAGTCGGCGTCGAGGGTGCGCTCAAACAGCTGCAGCACCTGCTCGCCCTCGTCGTTTACGTAGAGGTTGGTGTAGAGCTGCTCGAAGGCCTGGGCGTCGCGGTGAATGGCTTTGTCGATTTCGCCGATGGAGCCGGCCTGGGCGGCGCGGTGCAGCACGGCCAGCACCCGGCGGCTTTCCTCGTGGTCACCCAGGTCGGCCAGCAGCTTGATGAGGGCCATGGCTACCACCAGCCGCACCCGCTCGAAGCGAAACGCCAGCTCCGGTTTCGGGGCTTTTTCCAGGGCTGCGTAGGCCTGGTGCTCGGCCGGGGTGAGGTAGCGGGCGGCCTCGGCCGGGAGGGGGAAGGCCTCACGCAAAAGTTTTTCGAAGGCAGGAGCACTCATAAGCAGGGTTGGTGAAGCGGAACAGGGCGAAGGGACGCGCAAAACGGAGTATTCGGCCCGCGCGGTGTAACCTCAGCCTGCAAAGGTACGATTGAAGATACTGCCAGCGGGACGTAAACGAATTTCGGGTAGCTCCCGCTGGCTTTGTCTCACCTAAGTAGTTTGCCGCAATGACGCACAAAACGAAATGGCTGACGTTTGCGCCAGCCGGGTTGATGGTAATTGGGTTGGGTACCTGCCTGGTGCAGTGGGCCAGCAACCTGAAGGAGCAACAAGCCCCCACGGCCACGTGGGTGGGGGCGGGTACGTTGGCCCTGGGCGTCCTGAACGCGGGCGTGAGCCTGTTTGGGCGGGGCGTAGCGGAGAGCGTGCTTTATCAGCTACGCGAAAAAGCCTCCGACCTACCCACAGCGGAAACGAAGAGCTGACTGATTTTTGCCCACTCCCGTCGCAATAACAGCTAAATGGGGCGGGCTTCGGCCTTATTTCCGGCGGTAGTGGGCAAAAATTACGGGGCTACTGCTACTTTAGGCTTTCTTTGGCTTTGTAAGCTTTTCGCCCATGCAGCCGTAGGGCTGCGTCAACCTTTTTCTGTGTCCCACGCTTATTTACGTACCCTCCGGGGCTGGCTATGTTTGCTACTGTTGGCAGCGGCTACCCGCACCAGCGCCCAACCCGCCCCCACCGCCGGCCTGCTCACGCCCGAACAGTTTCTGGGCTATGCCCTGGGCAGCCGCTTCACGCCTCACGCCGAGCTGTTGCGCTACGTCGACCACGTAGTACAGCATTCCGGGGGCCGCATGAAGCTCCAGCCTTACGGTGAGACGTATGAGCACCGCCCGCTGGAAGTAGTGCAGGTAGCTTCCCCCGATAACCTGGGGCGGCTCGATGCTATCCGGCAGAACAACCTCCGCCTGGCCGGGCTCCACACCGGGGCCATCCAGCGCCAGCAGCCCGGCATTGTGTGGCTGAGCTACAACGTGCACGGCAACGAATCGGTGTCGTCGGAGGCCGTGATGCAGGTGCTCTACGACTTGGCCAACCCCCAGAACCAACAAACCCAGCAGTGGCTGCAAAACACCGTGGTGATGGTGGACCCCTGCGTGAACCCCGACGGGCGCGAGCGGTACGTGCAGTGGTACAACCGCGTGAGCAACCGCCAGGCCAACGCCTCGCCCTACGCCTGGGAACACCATGAGCCCTGGCCCGGCGGCCGCTACAACCACTACTACTTCGACCTGAACCGCGACTGGGCCTGGCAGACCCAGCAGGAAAGCCGCCAGCGCCTCACGCTCTACAACCAGTGGCTGCCCCAGGTGCACGCCGACTTCCACGAAATGGGCCCCGACGCGCCGTACTACTTCTCGCCGGCGGCCAAGCCCTTCCACGCCGACGTGACGCCCTGGCAGCGCACCATGCAAAACGTCATCGGCGACTACAACCGCAAGGTGTTCGACCAGAATAACTGGTTGTACTTCACCCGCGAAACCTTCGACCTGTTCTACCCCAGCTACGGCGACACGTACCCGACTTTCAACGGCGCCATTGGGATGACCTATGAGCAGGGCGGCTCGGGCCGGGCGGGCCTCAGCTTCGCCAAGTCCGATGGCGACACGCTCACGCTCACCCAGCGCATTTCGCACCACCACGCTACCAGCCTGGCCACCATCCAGGCCACGTCGGAAAAGCACGACGACCTGCTCAAGGAGTTCCAGCAATTCTTTGAGCGGGGCCGTACCAAACCCCAGGGCGAGTACAAGTCGTTTGTGGTAGCTGGCTCCGGCGACCCAGGCCAGCTGAAAGCGCTGACCCAGTACCTCGATCGGCAGCAGATTCGCTACGGCTACGCCCCCAAGCGGCTGAAAACGCGCGGCTTCAACTACCTGAGCGGCAAAACGGAAAACGTGCAGGTAGAAGCCCGTGACGTAGTGGTAAGCATGTACCAGCCCAAGTCGACGCTGGTAAAGGTGCTGTTTGAGCCAAAGCCCGCCCTGGAAGACTCACTCACGTACGATATCACGGCCTGGGCCCTGCCTTACGCCTTCGGCTTAAAGGCCTACGCCGTGGCTCAGCGCCTCGACAACTCGGGCTCAGCCCCCACGACCACGACCGTAAAAGGTACTGCCGCTACTGGTACCCCCTACGCCTACGTAGCCCGCTGGAACAACCTGCAGGATGTACGCTTCTTGAGCCGCCTGTTGCAGCAGAAAGTGAAAGTACGGGTCGCTCAACGACCTTTTGAAGCCGCCGGGCAGCAGTACCAGTCGGGTACCCTCGTGATTACGCGCAGCGGCAACGAAGGTCTCGGCAAGCGTTTCGATCAGCTTGTGCAGGCTCAGGCCGATTCTTCCGGGGTGGTGGTGCAGGCCGTAACCTCGGGCTTTGCCACCAGCGGTGCCGACTTAGGCTCCGGCTACGTGCGGTTCGTGAACATGCCCAAAGTAGCAGTATTGGCTGGGGAGGGTGTGTCGCCCACCGCTTTTGGTGAGGTGTGGCACTTCTTTGAGCAGCAGATTGGCTACCCAATTACCGTGCTGGGCACCGATTACCTGAATTCCGTGCCCCTGTCCAAGTTCGATGTGCTGATTATGCCCGACGGCTACTACGCCGATGCCTTCTCCGACCGGCAGCTGGACAACCTGAAAAGCTGGGTGCGCAGCGGCGGAAAAGTTATTGCCCTGGAAGGGGGAGCAGCCTTCTTCGCCGGCAAAAAGGACTTTGCCCTCAAAACCAAGCCCGCCGACAGCACGGCCGCTGGCCGCAAAAACGACCCCTACCGCGCCCTGCGCCGCTATGCTGATGCCGAGCGGGACCAGATTCAGGAGCTGGTGCAAGGCAGCGTGTACCAGGTGCAGCTGGACAACACCCATCCTTTGGCATTCGGCTACGGCCCCAGCTATTACGCCCTCATCCGGGATACGCTTAACTACCGCTTCCTGGGCGAAGGCGCCTGGAACGTAGGCGTGCTGAAGAAGAACAACTACGCCGCCGGTTTCGCCGGTAACCGCGCCCGGCGCAAGCTCAACGACACAGTGGTGCTGGGTGCCCAGGATTTGGGCCGGGGCCAGGTAGTATACTTCGGCGACAACCCCCTGTTCCGGGCTTTCTGGCAAGGCGGGAAACTGCTCTTCGGCAATGCCGTGTTCTTCGTAGGGCAGTAGGTTTGAGGGGTTAGGATCTTAGTAGTAAGTCATCAAAAGCAGAACGCCCCGCTGATACAAATCAGCGGGGCGTTTTTGCAACCCTAGTGCGGAAAAACTATATACGCTAAGCTCTCTAGTCAACCACGTCTTTGGCGGTGTTTTTTACAGCTTTGCCAGCTTTTTTAAGGCCTTTGCCGGTTTTTTGAGCCCCTTTTTTAGCTACCCGGCCCGTTTTCCGGCCGGCCTGCTTCACGTCCTGGCCGGTGTTGTAAGCCTTCTGGCCAGCCTTGGTCCGGCCCGTGCGGCTTTCTGATTCCACTTTTACTGTGCCGTTGCTCCGCACATCTACCTCAGTCGACGATTGGGCACCCGTAGCTGGATTCTGGGTTTGGGTTTTGATTTCCTCCTGAGCGAAGGCAGAGCCGGAAAACGCTGCAAAGGCCAGCAGCAATACTATCTTTTTCATGAGAAAGGTCTAATGGAGATGAATGGCCCTCTATACGCTCCATTCCCAAATTGGATAGCCAAACCAGCTAAATAGACCTTAGGGAAGCAGTAAGGAACTGTCGCCGTAGCTCAGAAACCGGTAGTCGTGCGCCAGTGCGTGGTCGTACACGTCGCGCCAGCGCGGACCAATCAAAGCGGCTACCAGGAGAAGTAATGTGCTTTCCGGCTGATGAAAGTTGGTGATGAGCCCATTGGCTACCCGGAAGTGGTAACCGGGAGCAATGAGCAGCTGGGTGGTAGCGTGCAGGATATCGGCTCCGGTAGCCTGCAGGTGCTGCAAAAGGGCTTCGAGAGCTTCGGTGGTAGACGGGGCAGTAGTCTGCTCGTAGGGTTGCCATTGGCTCACGTGCCACGAGGGCGTCGTCGGGTCCTGCAGCAGGGCAGCGCCCAGCCAGTACAGGCTTTCCAGGGTTCTGAGGCTGGTAGTGCCCACGGCCAGCACGGGCCGGGGCAGGTGCGCCAGCAACTGCCGCAGCAAGGTCGCCGATACGCTGATGGGCTCCCCGTGCATGGCATGATCCGCCATGTGCCCGGCCTTTACCGGCTGGAAGGTGCCCGCGCCTACGTGCAGCGTGACGCGCCCCGAGGCAATGCCCCGGTCAGCTAGCTCGGTCAGTACCTCATCGGAGAAGTGCAGGCCGGCGGTGGGTGCTGCTACGGCGCCTTCCTGGGCGGCGTACACCGTCTGGTAGCGCACGGCGTCTACGGCTGTATCGGTGCGGTTGAGGTAGGGGGGCAGGGGCAGGTGCCCGGCCGCGCGCAGTACTTCGGCAAAAGGCATGCTGGCCGGCACCCAGCTAAAGTGCACCAACGAATAGCCATCGGCTACCTCGCCGCGCTCCGCCGTGAGGGTGGCCGGCTGGTTGTCGGCCGTAGTGAAAGAGAGGGTGACGGGGCCGGATTTCCACCGCTTGCCGTTGCCAACCAGACATTTCCACACGCAGGCGCCGGTTTGCTGCATAGCCGGCTCAATGGCCCGGTGGGGAGCTACCGGCTCCAGGCAAAAAAGCTCCACCAGGCCACCCGTGGGCTTTTGAGCAAAGAGCCGGGCGCGCACCACTTTGGTGTCGTTGAAGATGAGCAGCGCATCGGAGGGTAGCTCCTGGGGCAGCTGGCGGAATACCTGATCGGTGATAGTACCCTGGCGGTAGACCAGGAGCCGGGACTGGTCACGCTGGGGCAGGGGCTCGGGCGCAATGCGCCCGGCTGGCAGATGATACGTGAAGTCTTGGATGGAAAGCTGGCGCGGGTCGGTGTTCATACCTCGCAAAGGTAAGGCAGGCGCTGGCCTACTTCTTCCGGAAAATAAGCAGGTGTTGTTGCGGCAGTGACTGGATGTTTTCCACGTATTCCAGGCCGATGGCTTCCAGCTCCCGGCGGGCCTGGGCCACGCTCATCTTATGAATGCGCTTGATGGCCACATTGGGGTCCTCGGCGCGGTACTCCACCAGGGCGATGCGTCCGCCCGGCCGGAGCGCAGCCTGCACCGCCTGCATGATTTCCCGGGGATGGTCGAACTCGTGGTAGGCATCTACAATCAGCACCAGGTCTACGCTATTGGCCGGCAAGTTCGGGCTCAGCACCGTGCCCAGAATTGGCAGCACGTTTGTTGCCTTCCGGCGGGCTTTGGTCTCCTTCAATACCGCCACCATTTCGGGCTGAATATCCACGGCCAGCACCTTGCCCCGCGGCACGAGGGGGCTGATGCGGAACGTGAAGTAGCCGGTGCCGGCGCCCAGATCGGCCACTACATCAGTAGGCTTGAGGTGCAGCTCCCGCAGCAGGATATCGGTGCCTTCTTCCTTGTCCCGGTCGGTTCTTTCCAGCCAGCCCGCCCCATCGTGGCCCATTACGTGCGCAATCTGACGGCCCTGGTAATATTTGCCGATGCCATTGGGGTCCTGGGCCGGGCGCAGCTCGTAGCCGAGGCTGTCCGGCAGCAGGGCCCGGCTGGCCGTGGTACGGGTTTCCAGGACGGGCTGGGTGCAGGCAAAAAGAAAAGAGAAGGCCAGCGCGCAAAAAACCGGGCTGACAGAAATGGGAAATGAAGTTCGCTGCATGCTGGGGAAACAAAGCTACTTTATCAACGCGCCGCTGGCCGGAAGCGTTCGAACGAAGCTGGGCTGTGGGCTGGCGCGAAGCACTGGAGCCGGAAGAACGGCTAAGAAGACACGGGTAGTATGCAAATTAAGGAAAGGCCATCCTAGGCATTGCACCTTTACGACTTTCCATAGGTACAGAATTTCCCAGGCTTGCGGCTGCATTGGTTTCAGGGCTGACAATCAATAACCTATTCGCCGCCGGCTCCTGCTTGCCAAGCTCCACAGAGGACGTAGCTGCGTGTGGGGGCGGCCGGTAAGCGTGGGGCGGGGGAGGCTAATCAGGGCGCTTTCCCAGGTAGCTGAGCTGTTGCAGGAGGAGTTTTATTAGTTATCATTGCAGTAAACATAGCTAGTATGGCCAATTCCCTGCGCGGTTCGGCCTCGTCTATATCAACCCTTACGTTTCTTTTCCTTTAACCATTTTCTTGTTCCTATGAAACAACACCTTCTCTCCTGGAAGCAGAGCCTGCTGGCTCTGACGGTACTTATCTCGGCTGGTCTGAGCAGCTGTAACCGCGCTGAGTACGCCATGCTGCCCAAAACGTCGTCGTACCACGGCACGGAGCGGGTAGCCGTTACGAAGCCCGCCGCTACCCCGGCTCCGGCCGTGGCAGAAGCTCCGGTTGCCACTGCCCCCGCTGCCGAAGTAGCCGCTGTGGCCCCGGCTGTTAAAACTGCTCCCGCCGTTGCTGCTCCCGCTGCTGCCAAGAAAGCCACCGCGTCTACTGCCGCCAAGCCTTCCTTGATGCAGAAAATGCTGGTGAAGAAAGCGCTGAAGAATGCCGACAAAGTAGCTTCGAAAGTATTCAAGAAGAAGCACAGCGACGTTTCCGAATCCAACAAGCTGCAGGGCAAGCTGCGCCAAGGCGTGATTCTGCTCGTCCTGGGTTTGGTGGTTCAGATCCTCGGCAGTGCTATCGGCTCCGGCATCATCGTGCTGCTGGGCGGTATTCTGGCCCTGATTGGTCTGATCCTGATCGTACTTTACCTGCTCGACGAAATATAGAGCGGCCTGCTTTACCAGAAAACCCCGGTTACCACGCAGGTAGCCGGGGTTTTTTGCGTTCATCGGGGGCACTTCGGCGAGTGACCGTAAACCAGGCCACACCGGCCACATGAGCTGCGTAACGGACCTTCTTGGGCGCATTGGAACCTCGCAACGCGATAATGGGAACCGATGTCCTGACTTTAGCCCAGGCATAGTAAGTATTACACGAAAAAGCCCCGCCTGCACTGCAGGTGGGGCTTTGTGGTAAAACGGTTTCGGCGGCTTGATTACTCTTCGGACCGCGGGGGCGGAACCCAGCCCAGCCGCTGCATATTCACCCACACTTCCTGACCCCATAGCCAGGCCAGCAGTGGCAACACTATTACCACTAACCGATTGTAGTGCCAAGCTTGCTGCCAGTTGAGGTGCAGGGCGTGCATGCAGGCGCGGGTGATACCGCAAGCCGGGCAGGCCTGGTGCAGCAAAAGCTGGCTTAGGCAAACGGACTGACCGTGGTCGAAGAAGGATCCAGGCAGCACCAGCAGCGTAAGCCAGATGATGCCCGAGCCTACAATCATGAGCAGCGCCCGAAGCCGCTTAAAGTTTCTTCGCGTAATCTCCACCTTTCGGCTTCAGGTCACCGGTAATGATGCGAATGAGGTCAATCAGCGCCCAGATGCCACAGCCGCCGAGCGTGAGGAGCTGGGCAATGCCGATGCCGGTATAGCCCAGGTAGAAGCGGTGAATGCCCAAGCCTCCAACCAAGAGAACGAGGATCAGGGCTACCGCCTGGCTTTTGCCTTCGGCCAGCGGCGCGGCGGCGTGGGCTTTCTTGCTGGCCTTGTGCAGCGCTTTGATAGTGGCTTTGGCTTCTTTCACCTCGGCCCGAGTGGGAGCCGCTGTGGTAGCCATAGTAACTTTTTCAGCCTGTACCTGAGCCGAGTACGTACGGGCGGCTTTGCGGGCTACTGCTGGGGCTGCAGCTGCCGGTGCCGTAGACGCTGTGAAGGCCGGAGTAGCTTCCTGGGCTACGTCGGTAGTCTGCACGGTAGCAGCACTGGCCGTGTTGTGCGACGAGGCCGGAGCGCGGAACGTGTAGCTTTCTTTGCTGCACGAGGCCAGGGAAAGCATCAGCAAAGCGGCTGATAGCAGAGAGTTAAAGTTTTTCATAAAATGAGGAAAAGGGAAAAGAAAAAAGAAAATAGGGTACAATGAATATGGCTATTTCGCGCCTACACCAACAATATTAAATCCTTTTTCCTTTTTTTATCGTTTAAGGCATCATTTTTTAATTGTGCTATCATTATCAGGATTATAAGTAGTTGATTGATAGTGTATAATGCTCATATAGGATTGCTTTCACCGGTTTTTTGCTGACAACAGACCATACGCAGACCGCCCATTCCGGCAACAGCCGGAATGGGCGGTCTGCGTATGGTCTGGCTTTCGTGCTGCTACGGGTGCTTCCCTACTCTACATCGGGTCTACGTCGGCCACGAAGCGGGCCTGCTTGTAGTCCTTCTGGTCTTTCACGGCGTTGATGGCGGCCAGAATATCGGCTTTGGCCTGCTTGAGCACCGTATGCTCGCGGCTGAGCTTGATGGTAATTTCCTGCAGAAAGAAGTTACGGATGCGGAAAATGTAAGGCGCCTCGGGGCCCAGCACGGCCTCACGACCCAGCCGGTCTACCAGCTCGTTGGTAAGCAAAATGGCGGCCCGCTCGGCCAGGTGCTGGTCCATGTGCTTTACCGTGAGCCGGATGACGCGCATAAAGGGCGGGTAACCATGCTCGCGCCGCTGCAGAATCTCGTACTCGTAGAACTCCAGGTAGTCGTTGCGGATAACCTTGTCGAAAATTACCTGCTGCGGGTCGCCGGTTTGGATGATGACCTTCCCCTTTTTGCCCTTGCGTCCGGCTCGCCCGCTTACCTGCACAAACATCTGGAAGGCCCGCTCGTGCGCCCGGAAATCCGGATAATGGATAATGGAGTCGGCGTTGATGATGCCCACCAAGCTCACATTGGCAAAGTCCAGGCCCTTGGTGACCATCTGGGTGCCCACCAACACGTTGGTTACCTGCTTTTCAAAGTCGGCAATGATTTGCTGGTAGGAGTTTTTAGCGCGGGTGGTATCCAGGTCCATGCGCTGCACGTTGGCCTCGGGCAGCATGATTTTGAGGTCATCCTCAATTTTTTCGGTGCCGAAGCCCACCGGCTTGAGGTTGCGGGAGCCGCAGGCCGGGCACTCTACGGGTAGCCGGTCGTGGTAGCCGCAGTAGTGGCAGCGCAGCTCGTGGGCGTGCTTGTGGTAGCTGAGGCTCACGGCGCAGTTCTGGCACTTGGGTATCCAGCCGCAGTCGAGACAGTTGATGAAAGGGGAGTAGCCGCGGCGATTCTGAAACAGGATAATCTGCTCCTTAGCGCCCAGCTTCCGCTCCATCTCCAGCATGAGTTCGGGCGTGAAGTGGTTGTGCATCTTCTTCGCTTCCCGGCTCTTGCGCGTATCCACCAGCTCAATTTCCGGCAGCCCGGCCTCCCCGAAGCGCTTGGTAAGGGAGACCAGCCCGTAGCGCCCGGTGCGCGTCTGGTAGTACGTCTCCACGGCGGGCGTGGCCGAGCCCAGCAGCGTGCGGGCACCCTGGAAGTTGGCCATCATCAGCGCCACTTCGCGGGCATTGTAGCGCGGAGCCGGGTCGTACTGCTTGTAGCTGCTCTCGTGCTCCTCGTCCACGATAATCAGCGCCAGGTTGTCGAAGGGCAGAAATACCGAGGAGCGGACGCCTACTACTACCTGGAACCGCCCCGACAGCACCCCGTTCCACACTTCCACCCGCTCGTTGTCGGAAAACTTGGAGTGGTACACGCCCAGGCGGGAGCCGAACACGCGCATCAGGCGGGTCACAATCTGGGCGGTGAGGGCAATTTCGGGCAGCAGGTACAGCACCTGCCCGCCCCCGTCCAGCGCCTGCCGGATAAGGTCGATGTAGATTTCGGTTTTGCCGGCGCCCGTTACACCGTGCAGCAGCACAATGTCCTTTTCCTGAAACTGCTGCATCACGTCGTCGCGGGCCGTCGTCTGGGCCTCGCTCAGGGTGAAGTGCATGTTGGCCTCGGCGGCATCATCCAGTGGGAAGCGCGACACAATCACGTCGAACTGCTCCAGAATGCCGTTTTTGATGAGCGTGTTGACGGCGGAAGGAGAGAGGTGCGGAGCCGAAGTCAGGTAGGCCTTTTCGATGCCCTGGTGATTGAGATGCTCATTCTGGTATACTGGCACCTTCTGCAGGTAGCGCATGAGCACATCCAACTGCTTGGAGCGGGAGGCCAGCTGGGCAAACAAGCCTTCCACCGCCGCTTCGGCTACGTAGTGATGCGCCAGCCGCACCTTCTTCACCACCTTGGGCGAGTACTTGTCCTGCAAATGCTCGAACAGAAAGACCACGTCCTTCTGCATCAGGGACTTGATGACCTTGTGAAAGGACGTGATGCCTAGGATTTCGCCTACCTCCGTGAAGGTGAGACTTTTGCCTTCTTCGCCAGTGCTCAGGGCCTCCACAATCTTTTCCTCCTGCTCACTGAGCGGGTAGGGGTTTTCGTCGCGCACAAAGGCCGGGTGTAGCTGCACCCGGCTCTCAGAACTAAGCTTAAGGGCCGAGGGTAGGGCCGCGTTGATAACTTCGCCCAGGGTGCACAGGTAGTAGTCGGCCATCCAGCGGAAGAGCTTCAGCTGGGGCTGCGTCACCACCGGGGCATCATCGATAAACTCCAGGATGTATTTGGCCTGATACTCTTTAGGCGGATTTTCGTGCACGGCCGCCACAATGCAGCTCAGCGTTTTCTTGGCCCCAAACTGCACAATCACGCGGCCCCCTACCACTACCTGGTCGTTTAGCTCGTAGGGCACGCGGTAGGTATACAGCTTGGGCAGCGGCAGCGGCAAAATCACGTCCGCAAACAGCGTGACGCGGTCAGTGGCCGGCTCGGGCTGCGGCTGCACAAAGTCAAACGTGAGGCTCAAAGGAAAATCTGGCTGGAAGCGAAAGGTAAAGATAACACACGAGGCCGCGCCAAGTAGAGGCTCAAGCGGAATTCGTTGGCCGCCGGCCGGCTACAGTTGCTTCAGGGCCTCCGCCACACTATGTACTGGCAGCTGGCAGGTGCTGTTGAAGCACACGTACACTGTTGTCTGCTCCTTGATGGCGGTGCGGTTTTGCAGCAGGGGCAAAGAACTGGGCTCGGTACTACCTGCCAGCACCACGTTGGGTAAGTAGTGTCGGCAAAGCTCTTGGCGGAAAGCCTGCGCCTCGGGGCCTACAATAGCAATTTCGGCGGTGGGCCGGAGAAAGGAAGCGTAAAGGGAGGCCCAGTGCGCAAGGTGCTGGGGCTCCTGCACGACCAGCGTCTGCACCCGGCGCAGCATAGCGGCGGCCAGCTCGGTGTAGCGTGGCTGAGCCAGCAGCAGCCCCAGCCGGTGCAGGTTGTGCGCCATCACCGCGTTGGAACTGGGAATTACGTTGTCGAACAGCTCTTTGCGGCGGGCAATCAGTGGTTCACTGGCGGCGTCGGTGTAGAAGAACTGCTCCTCGGTGGGGTCAAAGAAGTTGTCCAGGGCATAAGTGGTCAGGACCTCAGCCTCGTGCAGCCAGGCTTCCACGAACGTGGCCTCGTATAAGCTGATATATGCCTGAATCGTCAGAGCATAGTCTTCTAGAAAGCCAGGAACGGTGGCGCGGCCTTCTTTATAGCTTCGCCACAGGGCAGGCCCGTTCCGCAGGTTGGCCTGGATGAACTCGGCATTGCGAAGTGCCAGCGCCAGGAAGGTAGGCTCGGCAAAGGCCCGGTAGGCATCGAGCATCCCTTGCAGCATCAGGGCGTTCCAGCCGGTGAGTACTTTGTCATCCAGGGCCGGGCGGGGCCGCCGTTCCCGATATGCCCGCAGCTTCTGCTGCCAGCTCTGCACCAACTCGGCCACCACGCCGGGGGCCAGCTCGTGTGCTCGGGCAAAGTCGGTATCCGAGAGGTGGCGGTGCAGGATGTTGCGGCCGTGTTCCCAGTTGCCCGCAGCGGTGCATTGGTAGTACGCTGAGGCCAGGGGCTCTTCGTCGCCCAGAGCCGCTACCAGCTCTTCTTTCGTGAAAACGTAGTAACGACCTTCCTCCCCTTCGCTGTCCGCATCCAGCGCCGAGTAAAAACCGCCTTCCGGGCTCATCAGCTCCCTTTCTATAAAGGCTACAGTTGCATACACAACCTCCCGGAATAGCTCCTCGCCGGTTGCCTGGTAGGCTTCGGCGTAGAGACTGACGAGCTGTCCATTGTCGTAGAGCATTTTCTCGAAGTGTGGAGCCAGCCAGGCTTCGTCCACCGAATAGCGCGCAAAGCCCCCGCTTACCTGATCGTAGATGCCGCCCCAGGCCATGTGGCGCAGGGTAAGCAGCACCTGCTCGCGCACGGCGTGGCTCCCACTAAGCTGCTGGGTGCGCAAAAGAAAGCGCCAGATGCTGGGCATCGGAAACTTGGGCGCCCGGTTCAGCCCGCCTTGCTCCCGGTCGAACTTTTCGGCTAGGTTATACACCAGCAATTTGAAGTCTTCGTCCGTAACGCCCTGCGCCGCCACCGGAACGTGGTGTTTCTCCAGGAAGCTTACCTGCAGGGCGCGGGCAAACTGTTCAGCCGAGGCATCCAGCTGCTCCCGGTCGGCGTTTTGATACGCCTGCCCAATGCTGGTCAGCAGCTGCGTCCAGTTGCCCGGAGAAAAGTAGGTGCCTCCGTAGAACGGCTTGGCGGCCGAAGTCAGGAACACGTTCAGCGGCCAACCCCCAGCTAGGCCCATAGCCTGCAGGGCCTCTATGTATACCTGATCTACATCCGGGCGCTCTTCCCGGTCGACTTTAACGCAGATGAAGTACTCGTTCATCAAGGCGGCAATCCGCGGATTCTCGAAAGACTCGCGCTCCATCACGTGGCACCAGTGGCAGGCCGCGTAGCCTATGCTCACCAGGATGGGCTTTTGCTCCTCTACTGCCCGCGCCAGGGCCTCCGGGCCCCACGGATACCAGTCTACCGGGTTGTGGGCATGCTGGAGCAGGTAGGGGCTGGTTTCCTGCAGAAGGCGGTTAGAAGGGGAGGATGCGGGCGAAGACATGGGTGAAGGCAAGATGGGAAAGACAAAACCCGGCCGCAGGGGGCCGGGTTTTGTCTTGGGGTGTTTTATCAGGTTACGCTTCCGGCCCGGCGGGCTTGCGGCGAGGCGGGCGAGTGCGCTTGGGCGCCGGAGTTGCAGGAACATCGGCAGGGGCCGGCGCTTCGGGCGCAGGGGCTTGGTCTAGCTGAGCCGTCGGAGCCTTCGCCCGCCGTTTCGGGGCTGGCTTGCTTTCTGGGGCTGGTGCAGCGGCTGCTTCAGGGGCCGGCGTAGCCTTTTTCGGGCGTGGGCGCTTAGGCTTTGGTACCAATGGTGCGGCCGCAGCTGCTGGCTCCACGACCGGGTCGGGCGGTGCTACCGGAGTAGCTTCGGGGACGACTTCTGCGGCCAACACCGGCTGCTTGGCCCGGCTAGGGCGGGGTTTGCGCGTGGCTACGCCGGCTTCGCTCAACGTGCCGGAGGAACCTGTATTGACCGTATCCGGAATCAAAGGCGGCGCAGGTAGCACCGCTGGTCGCGCTTCCGCTGAAGCTGCTACTGGGGCCACGGTAGGCGCCGGCAGGCTGGGCATCTGCGGCGCTACCGGCGGAAGTTCCGTTGCAGGAGCCGACGCTTCCGCTGGTACAGCGGTTTCACCTGCTTCTATCGGCGTATTGTCCGCGGCATATAAGGGCTTGAAGCGCGCGGCAGGACGGTGTGGTTTGCGTACTGCGGCGGCTCGCCGTTCGCTGGCCGAGCGGCCGGTGCGGCCTTCCCGACGACTGCCGGCTTCCTCCGATTCAGCTTCTGGCGACGCAGGCTCCGCAGTTGGTTGGTTTTCGGCGCTTGGCGCAAACACGGCCGGCTCCTCAACCGGGGCCGACGTCAGCAGGGGAGAGGTGGGCTCAGTTTGGGGTTGAACGGGTGCCGCAGCTGCTTCTTCCAACCCTGTTACAGCTGCCGAGAGCGTGTCGGGTAGGGCCGGCTTACGGTTTTTCGAACGGCGGGAATTGCGTTTGCGGCGTTCCAGCGCGGTTTGCAGGGGCGCGTCTTCCTGCGCAATAATTACGGTGGGCGGCGCGGGCGGCAATGCCTGAGTAAGCTCGGCGGCGGGCTCGACGGCAACTGGCGCTAGGTCAGCCGGGGCCTCGGCCTCCACACTAGCCGCGGCCGTAAGGGCTTCGGCGGCCAAGCGGGCGGCGTGCTTTTTCTTGTTGCGCTTGGCTCCACCCCGGCTCCGACGCTTTTTCTTCATCAAGGGCTGCTCCGATTCCAGCACGGCATCTACGGCTTCGGCTAGCGTGTCAACTTGCTCAGCTTCTTCTTCCCCGTCTTCCTCTTCCTGCTCGGAAATTTCCGCCGGTGCAAGCGGCTGGCGGCTGGCTTGGACCCATTCGGGTGCGGCCAGCGTCTTGGCTTCATTGGTTGAGGTTCCCTCCCCAATATCGATGCGCTCCTCGTCGTCTTCGGGCTCTAAGTCTAATTGAATCGGAGCAGGGGGGAGGGGCAGTTCGGCCAGGCGCTGCCGCACAACGGCCAGCTCAGTCTGCACGCTGGCCTGCGCGCTGATGCGCTCCAGCCGTTCGAGGGTTTGCTCCAGAAACTGGCGGTGTTCGGGCGCAGCCGCATACAAAGGCCGGTGTGCCAACGCCTGCCGGATGCTTTCCCATTCTTTTTTGAAGCGGCCGAAGGCCTGATCGAAGTAGGTGCGCGTGAACTTCTCCCAGATATAGTCCTCGGCCACCGACGAGGGGTGCAGCATATCCGCCGCGTAGAAGCGGTAGTCGCGCAAGTCGTCCACCAAAAGCTCATATGCCGGGAAATACGACATATCGGGCAGCAGTTCGCTCAGGTAATGGCAGGCCACGCGCAGCACCGACTTGCTCACAGCATTCAGCGGCAAGGTATCCTTAAGATGACGCACGGGGCTCACTGTCAGCACAAAGCGCAGCTTGGGGTTGATGCGACGCAGGTAGGCGTGGGTTTCGGCTACGGCGTTGATAATCTCATCGGGCGTCAGCAGCTCCTTCTCGAACCCCTCGGCGGGCATCTTGTGGCAGTTGCTCACCAACTCCTGCGTTTCCTTTAGCCGGTAGACGAAGGCCGTGCCCAGCGTGAGGACGACCACATCGGCCTGAGCCAGGAAGGCCCCGGCCTCGTGCATTTTTCCTTGGATCTGCTGAAGCAACGCCACCGGGTTGTCGGCACCTACGGAAGCGTGCAGGTCGTAGCTCTGCCAACGGCCCCGGGCTTCCACGAGGTGCTGCTGCCAGTCCATATCCTCGCCTGCGGCGGCACGCAGGAGTTGGCAGGCCGTAATTGGGTTGAACACGGTGCCGAACGGATTCACCAGGGCCCCAACTTTGTAGTCGGTGAGGCGGCGGCCAATAGAGTCGGCAAAGCAGGAGCCTATCGTGAGCACCCGCGCGGAAGGCGGCAGCTGCTGCGGATGGGGTATAAGGGGGAGTTCGGTACGGAACATCAGGGATACATCAACCCGAAAAGCGGTGCGGGCCACCGGCAGCTTGCTCCTTATGCGGCGCCTGCCAAGCGGCGGCACCCACAACCAGCCGAGCAAACGCTACCAGGCCAGGAGAAACTACAGTAGATAGAGTGCAAAGGTAACAGGCAGCCACTGAATGCCGCGCTAACCGGTAAGGGTACGTAAACAGCCCGCTAATGGCCAAGAAAAAAGCCCGTCTGATTTAACAGACGGGCTTTTTCTAAGCAGAAGCAGTACCTATTCTGATACTACGTTGAAGCGTACTTTGTGCTTCACCTCGCGGTGCAGGTCCAGCGTAGCGGTATATTCGCCAACAGCCGTAGGCTCCTGGTCGAACGACAGACGCTTGCGGTCTACCTCGATGCCTTTCGCTTTCAGGGCGTCGGCAAGTTGCAGGGTGGTTACCCGGCCGAAGATGCGGCCGCTTTCTCCCACCTTGGCGGGCAGGTCAGTTACTACGTCCCCGATTTTGTCGGCCACGGCTTGGGCATCTGCCTTTACCTTCTCCGCTTTGTGGGCGGCCTGGCGTACGTTTTCGGCTACGATTTTCTTGTTGGTCTTGTCAGCCAGCACAGCCAGACCCTGGGGCAACAGGTAGTTGCGGCCGAAGCCGGCTTTCACCGTCACCAAGTCATTCTTGTAGCCCAGACCCTTTACGTCGTCTTTCAGGATTACTTCCATGTTTTTATTTAGTATTCAGTAGTGAGGAGTAAGTGCTGAGTAAGAACGGAGCGAAGAAACTTCGCATTGGTCTCACTACTCAATACCAACTACTCAATACTAATTTTACTATTTCAGCGAGTCGGTTACGTAGGGCATCAAAGCCAGGTGACGGGCTTTGGCCACGGCCTGAGCTACTTTGCGCTGAAACTTCAGGCTGGTACCGGTGATGCGGCGGGGCAGAATGCGGCCCTGCTCGTTGACGAACTTGAGCAGGAAGTTCGGGTCTTTGTAGTCCACGTACTTAATACCGGCTTTCTTGAAGCGGCAGTACTTCACGCGCTGCTCTTGCTTGTGGATTCTTTCGTTGGCGAGGCTCATATACTTATTGGGCTACGGCTTCCGATTGTTGTTTAGCCTTCTGCTGGTTCATTTCGCCGTTGCGACGGCGCTGGCTGTAAGCCACGGCGTGCTTGTCGAGCACCGTCGTGAGAAAGCGGATAACCCGCTCGTCGCGACGGAAAGCCGTTTCCAGCTTGTCAACGATGTTGCCGGAGCCAGTGAACTCCACGAGAAAGTAATAACCGGTCGATTTCTTCTGAATCGGGTAGGCCAGTTTCTTGAGGCCCCAGTTTTCCTGGTGAATGATGTCGGCGCTATTTTCCTTAAGCACCTGGGTGAACTTCTCGACCGTCTCTTGCACCTGGCTCTCGTTCAGCACGGGAGTCAAAATGAAGACCGTCTCGTAATTTCTTACTTCCATTACGACGGGGTGAAAATGTGATTAAAAAACTGAATGAGGCGGCAAAGATACGCTTTTTCAGTTGGAAAGAACCCGGTAACACAACATTTCTTTTCCAGCTTCGGCGGACTAAGCCAGTGTGAATCAGCTGGCAAACAACGGTAGCTCAACGGTGTTGTTTTCTAGAGGCGCCGCTGAGCGCATAGGCTGGGGGAGCCAGCGCACAGAAGCGGTGGAGTGCAGAACATATATTAAGGAGTTGGAACCGGCCTTTTTAGAAGCATTCTACACAAGTCCGCGAAGGCGAAAATTAGCCTGGGCGGGTTTGTTCTCTGGGTTTCCCGACCTACATTTGTGGCCTTGAAGCACCCCCGCGTTTCTTTTTTCCCGTCAAATTGTGCTATGACTAGCATCCGACTTCGTACCCTTCCGCACTTCTTACTGGCTCTCTTTCTGTCGTTTGCCGCCCTTGACCGTGCCTCGGCACAGGACGTGGGCGCTGCCCCGGACGTGAGCAAGGAAGGAGTAGCGCCCGGCGCTACGGCCGCCGCTGCCCCCGCTGCTGCCGCTGGGGCCACCACCGGCGACGCTGCCGCCATTGCTGCCGGCGACGCCCTTTTCAAAGGCAACTGCGCCCAGTGCCACGCCGTGAACGAGAAAGTGGTTGGCCCGGCTCTGCGGGACATTTCCAAGCGCCGTTCCCTGGCCTGGCTGATTCCGTGGATCAAGAACTCCAGCAAAGTAGTTGCCAGCGGTGACGAATACGCGGTGAAGATCTTCAACGAGTACCAGAAGCAGCAGATGCCCAGCTTCCAGCTCTCGGATGCTGAAATCACCTCGATTGTTTCTTACCTCGACGCCGAAAGCGCCAAGCCTGCAGTAGCTGTAACTCCCCCAACTGGTGGTAAGCCTGGCGAAGGTGGCGAGACGGCCGCCCCCGGCACGGAAGCCGGCGCCGCCAAGTATGTCGACATCCTGCTCATCGTATTAGTAGTAGTGCTGATTGTGCTGGTGGTAACGCTGGTTATCATTGCCAACATCATGAAGGACGTGCTGCGGGGCCGCAAGGACCTCGATGGCCGCGACGTGGAAATGCTGGAGCAGCGCACGGACTGGACGCAGCTGTATAAGTCGAAAGTAGTACGCGGTTTGGCCGTGGGCATCTTCGTGCTGGCCGTGTTGTACGAATCGGTGCAGGGCGTAATGGCCGTGGGTCTGCAGCAGGGCTACCAGCCTACCCAGCCCATTGCCTTCTCGCACAAGCTGCACGCCGGTGAGCACCAGATCAACTGCGCCTACTGCCACACCTCGGTATACAAGAGCAAGTCGGCCAACATCCCTTCGGCTAACATCTGTATGAACTGCCACTCGCAGATCAAAACGGAGTCGCCGGAAATCAAGAAAATCTACCGGGCTATCCAGAAGAACCAGCCCATTCAGTGGGTGCGTATTCACAACCTGCCCGACCTGGCCTACTTCAACCACTCCCAGCACACGCAAGTGGGCGGCCTGGAGTGCCAGACCTGCCACGGCCCCATCCAGAACATGGAGGTAGTATACCAGTACTCGGCCCTGACCATGGGCTGGTGCATCAACTGCCACCGCGAAACGCCTCTGAACACGAAAGGCAACGGTTACTACGACAAGCTGGTGCAACTCCACGACAAGGCGAACGGCGCAGTGCCCTTCACGGTGTCGTCGAATGGTGGCACGGAATGCTCGAAGTGCCACTACTAGGTTAACCAGCCGGAAGCTCACCATTCAACGTGAGCTTCCGGTTATAACCCACTAAGCAAGTCTCTAATACAAGCCTTGAACTTGGGGACGAAACCGGGCACTGCTACGCCAGCCCTTCGTCTTCAAGCCCCTAAGTCCCCTAAACAAATGCAAGAGTCGCCTAAGTACTGGAAGGGAGTTGAGGAACTGGAGAACTCACCGGAGTTCGTGAAGAATGCACTCACGGAGTTTGCGGACTTCCTGCCGATGAAGGAAACCTATGGCTCTTCCGACGCCACGGTTGCCCCGCGCCGCGACTTCCTCAAACTGATGGGCTTCGGCATTGCCGCCGCCACCCTCGCCAGTTGCGAAACGCCCGTAAAAAAGGCCATTCCTTACCTGAACAAGCCGGAAGAGGTTGATCCAGGTATTGCCAACTTCTACGCCTCTACCTACTTCACGGGGCAGGACTACAACAGCGTGCTGGTGAAAACCCGTGAAGGTCGTCCGATCAAGCTGGAAGGCAACCCGGAGTCGCCCATCACGCGCGGTGGTCTTTCGGCCCGGGCCCAGGCAGCCGTGCTGAGCCTCTACGATGGCGCCCGTCTCCAGCACTTCTCCATTAAAGGCCAGAAGGCCGACAAGGACCGCGTCGATCAGGAAATCCGCTCGAAGCTGGCAGGTGCCGGCCGGATTGCCATTGTGTCGCCGACCATTATCAGCCCCAGCACCAAGAAGGTAATTGCGGAGTTTACTTCGCGCTACCCCGGCACGGAGCACGTGATGTACGACGTGAACTCAGCCTCCAGCCTGCTGCGCGCCAACAACGGTGTACTGCCGGCTTACGACTTCAGCAAAGCCGATGTTATCGTGAGCCTCGCGGCTGATTTCCTGGGTACCTGGATTTCGCCGGTTGAGTTTGCCGCGCAGTACATCAAGAACCGCAAAGTATCGAGCGAGAAGCGCACCATGTCGCGTCACTTCCAGTTCGAAACCGCGCTTTCACTTACCGGCTCCAATGCCGACGTACGCGTGCCGCTGAAGCCATCCGAGCTGGGCGGCGCTGCCCTGGCCCTCTACAACGCTGTAGTAGGTGGCGGTGCTGGTGCTTCGTACAAAAACGAACAACTAACCAAAGCTGCCAACGAGCTGAAAGCAGCTGGTAGCCGTGGCCTCGTGGTATCGGGCTCCAACGACCCGGCCGTGCAGACGCTGGTAGCCGCTATCAACACCGCGCTGGATTCAGCCGCCGTTGACGTAGCCGCTCCTTCTTATGTACGCCAGGGCGACGATGCTCGCATGGACCGCTTGGTCAACGACATCATTGCTGGCCGGGTAGGCGCCGTGATTTTCTACCACGCCAACCCAGTCTTCAACCACCCGAAAGGGACTCAGCTGGCTGCTGCTCTGCCCAAAGTAGGGCTGACCATTTCGCTGAACGACCGTCGCGACGAAACCGGCTCCCTCTGCCAGTACGCCGTGCCCGACCACCACTGGTTGGAGTCGTGGAATGACTTTGAGCCCAAGCGCGGCTTCCTTAGCTTGTCGCAGCCTGCTATTTCGCCGCTGTTTGCCACGCGTCAGGCGCAGGATTCGCTGCTGACTTGGGCCGGCAACCCCCAGTCTTACTACAACTACCTGCGTGGCCAGTGGCAGGGTGTACTGGGCGGTGACTTCCAGAAAGCCTGGGACAAAGCCGTGCACGACGGTGTAGCTACGGGTACGGCTCTGCCCGCCCCGGCCGCACAGATTACCCCGGCCATGAGCGCCGCTGCTGCCGCTTCGGCTATTGCTGCTGCGCCCAAAGGCTCCGGCACTGAGCTGTACATCTACGAGAAAGTAGGCATTGGCAACGGCTCGGAAGCCAATAACCCCTGGTTGCAGGAGCTGCCCGACCCGGTTTCGAAAGCTACCTGGGGCAACTACGTAGCCGTTCCGCGCGCTATGGCCAAAGAAAAAGGCTGGGAGCAGAACGACGTGGTGAAAGTATCGGCCAATGGTAAATCCATTGAGCTGCCCGTCCTGATTCAGCCCGGCCAGGCCAATGGCACCGTGAGCATCGCCCTGGGTTATGGCCGCGAAATGGCCGGCAAAGTAGGTGATAAAGTAGGTGCCAACGTGCTGCCCTTCGCCACGGTACGGGAAGGTGCCGTGGTTTACAGCGCAAACGTAACCCTGGAGAAAACGGGTGCCACTTCGCCTATTGCGCAGACGCAGACCCACCACACCATCATGGACCGCAAGCCGGTGGTGCAGGAAGCGACGCTGAAGCAATACCAGAAAGACCCCAAAGAAGTAACCGAGTACGAAAAGCTGGTTACGCCGGAAGGCAAAGTAATGCCCGGCAAAGTGTCGCTGTGGCAGGACTACGAGTACAAGAACCACCACTGGGGCATGGCCATCGACCTGAACTCGTGCATTGGCTGCGGCTCGTGCGTGATTGGGTGCCAGGCCGAAAACAACGTGGCCGTAGTAGGCAAGCAGGAGGTTATTAACCGCCGCGAAATGCACTGGATGCGCATTGACCGCTACTACAGCTCCGATGCTCATAAGTCGGACTTCGAAGAAAAAGGCAAGCTAGCTACGTATGCGGCCATGGAAGACCCCTCCGAGAACCCCTCGGTAATCTTCCAGCCCATGATGTGCCAGCACTGCAACCACGCTCCCTGCGAAACGGTGTGCCCGGTACTGGCTACTACCCACAGCACGGAAGGTCTCAACCAGATGACCTATAACCGTTGCGTAGGTACCCGCTATTGCGCCAACAACTGCCCTTATAAGGTGCGTCGCTTCAACTGGTTCTCGTACTACAGCAACGAGAAGTTTGAGAACGTAAACGGCCACATGTTCACGGACCTCGGCCGCATGGTGCTGAACCCGGATGTGACGGTTCGCGCCCGCGGGGTGATGGAGAAGTGCTCGATGTGCGTGCAGCGTATTCAGCTCGGCAAGCTCGAAGCTAAAAAGCAGAAGCGTCGCCCGCAGGATGGTGAAATCGTATCGGCCTGTGCTCAGTCTTGCCCCACGCAAGCCATTGTGTTCGGTGATATGCGCGACCCGGAAACCCGCATTTCGAAGCTGCTACGCCGCGAAGATGGCGAGCGGGCCTTCCACGTGCTGGATGCCATTAACGTGCAGCCCAACATCACGTACCTGACCAAGATTCGTAACACGGAAGAAGTTCGCAACGCGTAATGATGATGGAGTCGAGCAGCTAAATCGTCTTTAGCTGCTCGTGCTCTGAGTCCCCAAGCACCCTAATCTCTTAAATATATGCAGCACGTATCGCCTGTACGGGAGCCGCTCGTAACCGGGGGGAAAACGTACCACGACGTCACCCAAGACGTGTCGCGTCAGGTAGAAGCCGCCCCGAATATTCGGTGGATGGCTGCCCTGGCCGTAGCACTCTTTTTCCTCGGTATCTTCTTCTACTCAGTTTACCGGACGCTGTGGTACGGCATCGGGGAGTGGGGGCTGAACAAAACGGTGGGCTGGGCCTGGGACATCACCAACTTCGTGTGGTGGGTGGGCATCGGCCACGCCGGCACGCTCATCTCGGCCGTGCTGCTCTTGTTCCGCCAGAAGTGGCGTACCTCCATCAACCGCGCCGCCGAGGCCATGACCATCTTCGCCGTTATCTGCGCGGCCATGTTCCCGGTATTGCACATGGGCCGCCCGTGGTTGGCTTTCTACGTATTCCCGCTGCAAAACACGCTCGGTTCTCTGTGGGCTAACTTCAACTCCCCGCTGTTGTGGGACGTGTTTGCCATCAGCACCTACTTCACCGTCTCGCTCGTGTTCTGGTACACGGGCCTGGTGCCGGACTTTGCCACCATCCGCGACCGGGCCAAGGGCCCCATTGCCAAAGTCACCTACTCGCTCTTGAGCATGGGCTGGAAAGGCTCAGCCAAGCACTGGTCCCGCTACGAAACCGTCTCGCTGATCCTGGCCGGCGTCTCGACCCCGCTGGTACTCTCGGTGCACACCATCGTATCGATGGACTTTGCCACCTCCGTCGTACCGGGCTGGCACACCACTATCTTCCCGCCCTACTTCGTGGCCGGGGCTATCTTCTCGGGCTTTGCCATGGTGCTCACGCTGATGCTCATCACCCGGGTGGTGTTCAAGCTGGAAGACTACATCACCCTGGAGCACATTGCCCTGATGAACAAGATCATGATGATTACCGGCTCGATTGTGGGCGTGGCCTACATCACCGAGTTCTTCATTGCCTGGTACTCGCAGGTGGAGTTCGAGCAGTACGCCTTCATCAACCGGGCCACGGGCCCCTACTGGTGGGCCTACTGGTCCATGATGACCTGCAACGTGATTACCCCGCAGCTGGTCTGGATCCGGCGCATCCGCTACTCGATTCCGGCCACCTTCATCCTCTCTATCATTGTGAACATCGGTATGTGGTTCGAGCGGTTCGTAATTATCGTCACCTCCCTGCACCGCGACTACCTGCCCTCAAGCTGGGCCATGTTCTCCCCGAGTTGGATTGACATCGGCATCTACGTGGGCACGCTGGGCCTGTTCTTCACCCTGTTCCTCTTGTTTGCCAAGTTCTTCCCCGTCATCAACATGGCCGAAGTGAAGTCCGTGCTCAAGTACACGGTGGACAACGGTCCTACCTACACCGGGCACGACCCGCACCACGCTGTTCATCAACCTGCCACCCACGGGGTTCCGGCTTCGGCTCCTGTAAACCACGATAAGCATGACTAAGCGCTTCGCCCTCGGCATCTTCGACGACGAAGACGTGCTGCTGCACGCCGTTGAAAACGTCCGGGAAGCGGGCGTAAAAATCTATGAGGTTTTTACCCCGTTCCCGATTCACGGTATGGATGATGCCCTCGGCATCGAACGTTCCCGCCTGCCCATCGCCGCCTTCTTCTATGGCCTGACGGGTTTGTGCTTCGCGCTCTGGCTGCAGATCTACACCCTCGGGTTTGACTGGCCCATGATTATCGGTGGTAAGCCGCACATTGCTCTGCCCGCCTTCATTCCGGTTTCCTTTGAGCTGACCGTATTCTTTTGCTGCCACGGCATGGTTATTACCTTCTACGCCATCAGCAAGCTGTACCCGCGCTGGAAAACTCCTGTGCTGGACGTGCGCTCCACCGACGACAAGTTTGTGGTAGCTATTGAGCTGAAGGAAGGTGTGGACCTGGGTAACGTAACCCAGCTGCTGCGCGCCAACGGTGCTTCGGAGGTGAACGAAAAAGAAATGTCCAAGTTCTAATGACGCATTCGCTGAAATTAAGTCTGCAAGCGTCGGCTGTTCTGCTGGCATCGGTGTTCACCACCGCCTGCAACCGCCCCGACGACCCCGGCATCGAATATGCTCCGGAGATGTACGAATCTATTCCGTACGACCCGTTGCGCCAAGTGAATGCCAACACGGTAAACCCCATGGGCATCAATGAGCGCACCCCAGTGGTGGGCACAGTGCCCCTCGGCAAAGCCGACTACTACAACCACATTGGCAAGGACGACGTGGCTACCGCCGAAAAGGTGCTGCGCAACCCTTACGCTTACACGAAAGAAAACCTGGAAGAAGGCAAAACGCTTTACCTGCGGAATTGCCAGCATTGCCACGGTGAGCAGGGTGACGGCCAAGGCCCGGTAGGGGTGAAGTTCAAAGGGGTACCCAACTACTCGGCGGGCGCTTATAAGACCATGAACGACGGTCACATCTACCACGTGATTCAGTGGGGCCGTAACCGCATGATGCCGCACGGCTCGCAGGTGAACCCCGAGGAGCGTTGGAAGATTGCCATGTACGTGCGGGCCCTGCAACTGGGCAAAGGCCCGGACGGGGTAGCTGACCTATTGAAGTCGCGCGGTGCCTCGACGGCTGGTGTAGCCATTGCCGACTCTTCGCAGACCAACGATACGCAACTACAGGCGCCGGTACAGGAAGCGCAAGCAGACAAAGCCTCGGAAACTCCCGGGCAAGGTGGAGATAAAGCACGTAACGGAACGGCAAACTAACCTATGGCAACTCTGACGCATCACGACGGCGTTACGGCTGAATACCTGGAGGTTTCGCCGAGCGCCCGTAAAAAGTTTATTTGGATCATCGTAGCCGGGGTACTGGTGCTGGCTGCTGGTCTGCTGCTGGCCGCATTTGGCGGTGGACACCACGAAGGAGCTGAAGCCGCTCATGGCGCCGCCGCGGCTCACGGAGCCGCTGAGCATCATGGTAGCCCCATCTGGCTGAAGCGCCTGATCATGAGTCTGTGGCACAGCAATGTGTTCTTTCTCGGCGTGTCAGTAGTAGGCACGGTGTTTTTAGCTATCCAATCGGTAGCCTACGCCGGCTGGTCGGTGCTCGTGCGCCGCATCATGGAAGCACTAGGTGCCTGGGTACTGCCCGGCGGTATTCTGTTGCTGGTGATTTTCGGCCTAGGGCTTATCAACCATGATATCTTCCACTGGACGATGCCCGGCATTATGACCGAAGGCAACGCCAACTACGACGAAATCATTGCCGGCAAGTCGGGCTTCCTGAACATTCCGTTTTACCTGATCCGGACGGTGCTGTACGTAGCCATCTGGGCATTCTTTACTTACAAACTACGCCAGCTGTCTTTGGAAGAAGACTTGAACGGCGGAACGGAGTACTTCCACCGGACCATCAATGTATCGGCGCTGTTCCTGGTGCTGTTCGCCGTAACCTCGTCGATGGCGGCCTGGGACTGGATTATGTCGGTTGACGTGCACTGGTTCTCTACGATGTTTGGCTGGTATGTATTCGCTTCCTGGTGGGTATCGGGTATTGCCGCCATTACGCTGACCACCATCTTGCTCAAGCAAGCTGGCTATCTGCGCTGGGTTCAAGCCAGCCACCTGCACGACCTTGGCAAGTTCATGTTCGGCTTCAGCATTTTCTGGACCTACGTATGGTTCTCCCAGTTCATGCTGATTTGGTACGCCAACCTGCCCGAAGAAGCCATTTACTTCAACCAGCGGTTGGGCGGCTTTAATGGTCAGTATACCTGGCTGTTCTTCTTCAACCTGGTCATCAACTTCGTTTTCCCCTTCCTAGTGCTAATGACCCGGGATGCCAAGCGTCAGATGATCATGATGAAGATTGTGAGCATTGCTATCCTGATTGGGCACTGGTCTGACTTCTACCTGATGCTGATGCCCTCAACATTACAGGAGAACAACGGTTACCTTATTGAAATCGGCGTGGCGCTGGTGTTCCTGGGCTTGTTCCTGATTCTGATGACGAAGCGCTTGTCGCAGGCGTCGCTGGTACCCGTGAACCACCCCTTCATGGACGAAAGCCTGCACCACACCACCTAATTTGGTTAGTAAGCGGAGTGGCCGGAACCTATTCTCCGAGCCACTCCTTACTATCTACAAGCTTTAACTTTCATCACAATGACAGTTCTTGGTATTCTTCTGGTGCTGGTGTTGCTGTTGGTCGTATTCGGCCTACTGTTCCGCCTCCAGATTCTCACCTCCATCTTCTCGGGTAGCTTCGTGCGCGAAATCGGCATGAGCAACCGCGTCAACGGCATTCTCATGCTGGTCTTTCTGTTGTTCGGGGGCGCCGCCTTTGCGTGGTCGTTTATCGAAAACTACAGCAAGATGAATCCCCCGATTGCCTCGGTGCACGGTCATGCCACGGAACGGATGTTCTGGACGACCATGATCATCATCGGTATCGTGTTTGTGATTACGCAGATAGCCCTGTTTGTGTATTCCTACAAATACCAGCACCAGGATGGCCGCCGCGCTTTCTTCTTTCCCCACAACAACAAGATTGAGGTTATCTGGACGGTAATCCCCGCCATCGTGATGGCCGGTCTGGTATTCGCGGGCTGGAAAGAGTGGAGCCGCATCACCGGGCCTGCTCCCAAGGACTCCGTTGTACTGGAAATTATGGGTAAGCAGTTCAACTGGCTGGTACGCTACCCCGGCCGCGACCAGGCGCTGGGCGTAGTTAACTACCGGTTGATTGATGCCACGAATGAGTTTGGGTTTGACCTGAGTGACCAGAAAGGACTGGATGACTTTGTAGCTGGGGAAATTCACGTACCCAAGGGCCACCCTGTACTGCTGAAAATTCGCTCCCGCGACGTATTGCACGCCGTCTACATGCCGCACTTCCGCGTGCAGATGTATGCTGTACCCGGTATGCCAACCAAGTTCTGGTTTACGCCTACCAAGACCACGGATGAGATGCGTGCTCAGACCGGCAACCCGGCTTTCAACTACGAACTGGCTTGCAATCAGATTTGCGGCCGCGGCCACTTTGCTATGAAGCTGGCTATCATCGTAGATGAGCCGGACGACTACCAAGCTTGGTATGCCAAGCAACAGTCTTTCTCTTCGCAGAACCCGGATGTGCTGGCTTCTTTCAAACAAAAAGCAGCTCCTCTTGGTACTTCAGAAGCTGCGCCGGCCGCTGCGGCCGTAGTTCCCGCTGCCAAAGCTTCGCTGTAACCTCTTTTAACCGCCCGCATTTCTATGGCTGCTAATCTTCCAACCCAATCGAACGTGCAAGGGGGCATCGGGGCAACCGAGCCTGGCATTGCGCACGACGAGCATCTGCACCATGATGACCACCACGAGCATCATGAGCTCAGCTTTCTGGAGAAATACGTTTTCAGCACCGACCACAAGGTTATTGCCAAGCAATTCCTGATTACGGGTATCTTCTGGGCTATCCTCGGCGGTACGCTGTCGAGCTTGTTCCGCTTGCAGCTGGGCTGGCCCGAGGCTACGTTTGAGTGGCTTTCGCCCTTCCTCGGCAAGTGGATTGAGGCTGGCAAGCTGAACCCCGAGTTCTACCTGGCACTGGTAACGATGCACGGCACCATCATGGTGTTCTTCGTACTGACGGCTGGTTTGTCGGGTACGTTCTCCAACTTCCTGATTCCGCTGCAGATCGGGGCCCGTGACATGGCCTCGGGTTTCATGAACATGCTTTCCTACTGGTTCTTCTTTATCTCCAGTGTGGTAATGTTCATTTCCCTGTTCATCGAAACCGGGCCGGCCGCTGCCGGCTGGACAATTTACCCACCACTCTCGGCACTGCCCCAGGCTATTCCTGGCTCGGGCATGGGCCAAACGCTGTGGCTGGTATCGATGGCTCTGTTCATCGTGTCGCAGCTGCTGGGCGGTGTAAACTACATCACCACGGTCATCAACCTGCGGACCCGTGGCATGAGCATGAGCAAGCTGCCGCTGACCATCTGGGCGTTTTTCCTGACGGCTATCCTGGGCCTGCTCTCCTTCCCCGTGTTGTTTTCGGCAGCGCTGCTGCTGATCTTCGACCGTTCGTTCGGCACGTCGTTCTTCCTGTCGGATATCTACATTGCTGGGCAGGCGCTGCCCAACGTAGGTGGTTCGCCAGTTCTGTTCCAGCACTTGTTCTGGTTCCTGGGTCACCCGGAGGTGTACATCGTAATTATGCCTGCTATGGGCATGGTATCGGAAATCCTGGCCACCAACGCCCGTAAGCCTATCTTCGGCTACCGCGCTATGATTGGCTCCCTGCTGGGTATTTCGTTGCTGTCGTTTATCGTGTGGGCTCACCACATGTTCGTGACGGGGATGAACCCCTTCCTGGGTTCAGTGTTCATGTTCCTGACGCTGATTATTGCCGTGCCTTCGGCCGTGAAGACCTTCAACTGGCTGGCTACGCTGTGGCGCGGTAACATCCGCTTCACTACGGCCATGCTCTTCTCCATTGGCTTTGTGTCGCTGTTTATCTCGGGTGGTCTGACGGGTATTATCCTCGGCAACGCTGCCTTGGATATCCAGATGCACAACACCTACTTCGTGGTAGCTCACTTCCACTTGGTAATGGGTTCCTCAGCGTTCTTCGGTCTGTGGGCTGGGGTTTACCACTGGTTCCCCAAGATGTTTGGCCGCATGATGGACGAGAAGCTGGGCTACGTACACTTCTGGCTGACCTTTATCGGCGTATACCTGGTGTTCCTGCCGATGCACTACGTAGGCATTGCCGGCTTCCCCCGCCGTTACTACGCTTGGACGGGCTTCGACATGTTCTCGCAGTTTGCTGACCTGAACAAGTTTATTTCGTTGGCCGCCATTCTGGCCTTCTTCGCCCAGTTTATCTTCATCTTCAACTTCTTCTACAGCATTTTCCGCGGCCGTCGGGCTAGCCAGAACCCCTGGAACTCGACTACGCTGGAATGGACCGCGCCCATCGAGCCGGGTCACGGCAACTGGCCTGGCGCCATTCCCGCTGTGTACCGCTGGCCCTACGACTATAGCAAGCCCGGAGCCGTGGAGGATTTCATTCCGCAAAACGTGCCCTTCTCGCAAACGCAGTCATCTAACCTGCCCTACGAGCGAGAAATGGAGTAGGCCACCCGGCCAACATAAAGCGGGCCGCTGTATCTACGGCGGCCCGCTTTCTTTCTCAGCAGGGGAGCCCGGTTCCGGTTTATTCGGCTAGGCTTCCCTTTCTTTTTGCTTTTTCATTCTGTCCTGATGGGCAGCAGCGTATTGCGTGTCATGCTGCAAACTCCAGCTTTTGTTCGTCGTTTCCGGTTTTTTGGTTTGCTGACGGTAGTCAGCGTCTACCTGCTGATTCTGGTAGGGGGTGTCGTGCGAAGCACGGGGTCTGGCATGGGCTGCCCCGATTGGCCCAAGTGCTTTGGCTCTTGGGTACCACCAACGCATATCAACCAGCTACCGGCCAATTACAAGGAGATATATACTGCCCAACGGGTGGCGAAAAACCAGCGGCTGGCTCGTACGCTGGAGCGTATGGGTTTCAAGCAAGTAGCTGGGGAAATCTTTGCGCATCCCACGCAGTATATTGAGACAGACTTCAACCCCACCAAAACGTGGATTGAGTACGTGAACCGGCTCCTCGGTGTGCTAATCGGAATTTTTATTTTTCTCACGGTAGTGTTGGCACTGCCTTACTGGCGCCACGATAGGCCCGTGTTTTGGCTGGCATTTGCCTGTTTTCTGCTTACTGGCGTGCAAGGATGGCTAGGCTCCCTGGTGGTATCTACCAATTTGCTCCCCGTTATGGTGACCATACATATGGGCCTTGCCTTGCTCATTGTAGCGCTGCTCCTGTACGCCGTTGACCGCTCCCAGCGGGATAGCAACCGGGTAGTAGAGCACTCTGTCCCGGGCCTGGGCTGGGGGCTGCTGATTGCGGCTGGAGCCACGTTCGGCCAGATTGTGCTCGGTACCCAAGTAAGAGAGGAAGTGGATTTGGTTGCGGCCGCCGCGCAGTATCTGGGCCGCGCCGAGTGGGTAGAACAGTTGGGCATAGCCTTTCGGGTGCACCGCTCTTACTCGGCAATTCTGCTACTGCTGAATCTGTATCTGATGTATCGCCTGTACGTAGGTTCAACTGGCGCGCTACGGCCCTTGGCAGTCGCCGTTATCGGCGTCCTGGGGCTGGAAATACTGGCGGGGATTACCCTAGCCTATTGGGCACTACCTGCCGCTGTGCAGCCTATTCACCTCACTTTGGCTACGGTACTCTTCGGATTACAGGTGCTGGTGGGGCTGGCGTACCGCCGAGCTACGAAGTTGGTGCGGCAAGAGGCTAGTCCGGGCGTTGTTGCGTAACTTTGCGGCCCCGTTTGGCAAGCATTTGCCCCGATGGGTTGTTATAACCACGTATGACGAAGGCCCGGGCGTATTTTCAGCTGCTTAAGTTTCGATTGTCGCTGACAGTAGCGTTTTCCAGCGCCATTGGCTACCTGCTGGGCGCCCAGGAGTTCAACTGGAGCCGGGCGCTGCTGGTGATGGTAGGCGGGCTGGCGGTTACGGGCGCAGCAAATACCATCAACCAGATTTTCGAAATAGACCTCGACCGGCTGATGAAGCGCACCGCTAAACGTCCGCTGCCGCTGGGCGTGTTGTCGGTAACGGAAGCGTGGGTGTTCGTACTGCTGGTGGGTGGCCTAGGCCTGGGCCTGCTAACGTACTTCTTTAACCCCCTGGCCGCGGCACTGTCCCTGGTTTCGCTGATCCTCTACGGGTTCATCTACACTCCGCTGAAGACCATTTCTCCTATTTGCGTAGCGGTAGGGGCCATACCGGGCGGCATGCCGCCGCTTATTGGCTGGGTAGCGGCCACCGGGGTGCTGGGCATCGAAGGGTGGGTACTGTTTGGCATTCAGTTTATGTGGCAATTTCCGCACTTCTGGGCCATAGCCTGGGTGCTCGACGACGATTACAAGAAAGCCGGCTTCAAGATGCTGCCCACCCCGGGTGGCAAGGACATGCGTACGGCCATTCAGATCATGACGTACACGCTGGTGCTGATTCCCCTGAGCCTATTGCCGCTCTACTTTGGCATGACGGGCACTACCTACGCCATGGTGGCCGCGGTTTGTGGCGTGCTGTTTCTGATGCAAACATTTTACCTGATGCGCACCTGCACCAAAAAGGCGGCAATGCGCATCATGTTTGGTTCTTTTCTGTACCTGCCCATCGTGCAGATTGCCCTGGTAATGGACAAAATCTAAGGCTTTGGTGTTGTTATTTCAGCCAGAAGCCACTGGGTTTGGCCGCCTGAAGTCAACGCAACTGGTGATTTAAACCGCGTAAAAAAAACTCCTTATGCATCCCGCCGAAACCTTAACCGACAAAGAACCCGGCACCGGTCTGCACCCGGCCCGGCTCGTTCTCTGGCTGATGATTATCAGCATTTTCATGATTTTTGCTGCCTACACCAGCGCCTATATCGTGCGCCGGGAAGAAGGCAACTGGCTGGAATTTGAGCTGCCGGCCAGCATGCTCATCAATACCGTGCTGATTGTGCTAAGCAGCGCCACGGTGCAGTGGGCTTACTTCGCGGCCCGCAAGGATGAGCTAAATCAGGTAAAACTGGGCTTAGTGCTGACGCTGGTGCTGGGCACGGCCTTCCTGGTAGGGCAGTGGCAGGTATGGGCCGAACTCGTGCGTAACAAGATTCACTTTGGTGGCGTTGATGCAAATCCCTCCGGCTCCTTCCTGTATGTGCTGATGGGCGTACACGCTTTTCACCTGATTACGGGCCTGATTTTTCTGCTGAAAGTGCTGCGGAAAAGCTTTAACTATCAGGTGCATTCGCGTCAGATGCTGTCCATCGGCAACGTCACAATCTACTGGCACTTCCTGGGCGGGCTTTGGTTGTACCTGTATTTGTTCCTACTTTTGAACCACTAGTTTTTCGACCTTCTTTACGCGCACTATGGCCATTTCACAAGCGGCAACGCAGCACGCTGCCACGCTCGACACGCCCCGCAGCGGACCTTGGGACGGAGGCAATGAACCATTCAAGGCAAGCTACGGCAAGCTGATGATGTGGTTCTTCCTGTTGTCGGATGCCTTTACCTTCGCTGCCTTCCTCACCACCTACGGCCTGATCCGTCACCGCCACGCGGCGTTTGATGCTGCTTCGGGCAAAGCCTTTGAATTCTCCACGGCGTATTGGCCTGTGCCCGATAAGGTGTTCAACTCCTTCCCGGGCCTGCACGGCATGGATCTGCCGCTGGCTTTCGTGGCTTTGATGACGATGATTCTCATCTTCTCGTCGGTGACGATGGTATTGGCCGTAGAAGCCGGCCACCGCATGGACAAGAACGACGTGCAAAAGTGGCTGCTTTGGACGATTCTGTTCGGGGCTACTTTCCTGGGCTCCCAGGCATGGGAATGGACGCACTTTATCGGTGGCACTGATGAGGGTACGCGCATGGCCGATGGCACTATCTTCCACGGTGCTAACCTGGCGATGAACCAGTACGGCCCCGTGCTGTTTGCTGACTTGTTCTTCTTTATCACCGGTTTCCACGGCACGCACGTATTCTCGGGCGTTTGCCTGCTGGTGTGGGCCTTCATTGCTACCACCAACGGCACCTTTGAGAAGCGCGGCCACTACGAAATGGTGGAGAAAATTGGCCTTTACTGGCACTTTGTAGACTTGGTGTGGGTATTCGTCTTCACCTTCTTCTACCTCGTATAACGTAAATTGCTTACTGGTCTGCTGGTAGTTGGGCCCGCCGTAAGGCTAATCCTGCTACCAGTAAGTCAATTAATCAGCTGGCAATTCTAACCACTCAACCATTCAACAAGATGGCTAATCACGTAGGCCTCGACTCGCATAATCCTGCCGAAATTGCTAAGCCTAATACCGGCTGGATCTGGAAAACGTTTTTCGTGCTCGTAGGCATTACGGCGCTGGAATTCGTGTTCGTATTTCTGATGGACCCCGGCACGCTCCGCAACGCTATTTTCATTATCCTCACCATTTTCAAAGCCTTCTTCATCGTGGCGGAGTTCATGCACCTGAAGCATGAGACCAAGGGCCTGATCTGGACGATCCTGATTCCGATGTCCCTGCTGGTGTGGCTGCTGGTGGCCCTGATTACGGAAGGCTCGTACATCAACGAGGCCGTTTTCAACCGCTAACCGCATGCGGCCCAAACAAACGCTCCTGTTGGGCCTGATGCTGCTTGTGCCGGTGCTGGCGTTTCTCTTCCTGAAAACGTTTGGAACCAACCGTTACGCGCTGCCAACTTACCTGCCCGACCGCGTCGACTCGACGCAGGTAGGGGGGAAGTGGCAGCGCGATACTGTTTTCCACCGCATCGTGTGGCCTGCGGTACAGTCGCAGTCAGGCCGGCCCGTGAGTAGCCAGGACTTCGCCAAGGGCCTTTACGTGGTCAACTTCTTTTACACTACCTGCGCCGGTGCCTGCCCGCAGGTGAGCAGCCTGCTGCAGCGGGTGCAGGAGAAGTTCCGGCACGAGCCCCGGGTGCGGCTAACCTCGGTTACGCTGGACCCGGCCCACGATACCCCGGCTATTCTGGAAAAATATGCCGAGCAGTATGGCGCCATCAGCGGAAAATGGCTGTTCCTGACGGGTGACAAAACCGCGGTTTATCGGTTACTAACAGATGAGTTTCGCTTACCGGCGCCGCAAGGGGTTGCTCCGGGGCTCCAGCACAGCCAGCAGCTGTTTCTGGTAGACCGGGCAGGCCAGGTGCGGGGCCGCTACGATGGCAGCAGCCCCAAGGAGATTGAGCGGCTCATCACCGAAATTGGCGTAATGCTTTACTCGTATGACCTCACCGACGAACCCCGCCGTTAACCCCGGCAGCTTTACCAAGTACAAAATACTGATGGGTGCTTTGGCTGCCATCATTCCCTTGGCCGTAGCCGTACTGTATTTCTTCCCTGGTATTTTTCGGATTCCGGGTCTTGAAGTGAAGATGCTGCCCAAGGTAAACGCCTGGCTGAACTCGCTCACCGCGGTCTGCCTCGTGGTGGGCTACTACTTCATCCGGCGCAAGGATGTCGCCCGCCACCGGCTGATGATGGGCCTGGCTTTTCTGCTGGGTTCCTTGTTCCTGGTTTCCTACGTGGCCTATCACTCCCAGGTAGCTTCTACTAAGTTTGGCGGGGAAGGCCTGATTCGCGGGGTGTACTACTTTGTGCTGCTTACGCACATTGTGCTGGCCGCCGTTACAGTGGGCCTAGTACTGTTCACGCTGTACTACGCCCTCACCGAGCAGTTTGCCAAGCACCGGCGCATTGCCCGCTGGACGTTTCCCGTGTGGTTGTACGTCTCGGTAACGGGGGTGCTTGTGTACCTGATGATTTCACCGTACTACACCTAGCAGAAAAGCCGTTTTAGCGAAACTTTACTCCGCAGGGAGTGTTAGAAAAGAGATGAAAAAGGTACTAGTTTTCGTTTTTTGGCTGGTAGTGCTGACGAGCCTTGGGAGTGTGGCTCCTCGTTCGGTACAGGCCCAGTGCACCATGTGCAAAACCCAGGTGGAAGCCTCCCGCACGGACAAGGAGGGCTATGATACCTCTGGCCTGAACAAAGGCATTCTGTACCTGATGACCATTCCGTACCTGCTAATTGGCACGGTAGGCTTCTGGTGGTACCGCAACAACAAAAAGAAGAAGCTGGCCCAGCGCTAAGCCTTGCGGCCGCAGGCGTATGGTTGCGTAGCCAGCATAGTTAGATACTAGCCACCGGCCTGCCCGGTAGGAAATGCCGCCAATTGGCGGCATTTTTGATGCTAGCCCATTTCTATTAGCCTACTGGCTCGTCCGGGCCGGGGCTCCATTCGTATTCTCTAGCCCTTGCTGCCCAAACGTACTTTTCCCTGGTTGCTGCTTTTGCTGGCTGCAGGTTGCTTTGCGGCGGCCTACATCAGCAACCACTACGGGCTGGCCACGTCGGTACTGCTGCGGGCGGAGGCCCGGCAGCTGCAAAACTTGGTGCGCACGGCCGAGCATACCGCCGAGCAGGAGGGAGCTAAGCTGGCCGCCGACCTGCAGCGAGACCCGCCTAGCTTTAGTCGGTTGCTACAGGGCGCGACTTATCCGACCTTCGTTTTTGAAAAGCTGGAGCTGCGCTACTGGTCCGACCACATGATGCGGCCGGAGGTAGAAAATGCGCTGCAGCCGTTCCAGGAGAAGGTAGTAGAGATGAAGTTTGGCCGCTATCTAGCCCTGCGCCAGCCGGCCGGCCCCTACGTGCTACTAACTTACGTGCCCCTGGAGAAATACTATGGCATCAGCAACCGCTACCTGCGGGAGGGCGCTACGCAGGCCCTGTTCAGGGGCCTTAGCCTGCGCATCGTAACCAACGATCCAAGCGGGCTTCTGCCGCGGATATACTCGGCCAAGGGGACGTATTTGTTTTCTCTGGAGAGTCTGCACGCCAACCCCGTAACCGGCAAATTCCTGCCTGCGGGCCTGCTTCTGCTGGGTATTGTCCTGTACCTGCTGGGGTGGCTTTTGCTGGCTCAGCGCTGGTTTACACAGCAAAGACGCTTGCGCGGGGCTGCGGCGGTGGTATTGCCCCTGGTGGCTTTGCGGGCGGCGCTGCTGTACTGGGGGCTGCCTTTCTCCTTTATTGAGTTGCCCTTGTTCGACCCGCGCGTATACGCCGCCTCGGCCATTTCCCCTTCGCTAGGCGACTTATTGCTGAACGCCTTGGTGATGGTGGTCGTGGCGGTGTATGGCCTGCGGCTGTTTCGGCGGTACGGGGTGCTGCGGCGCATAGGGCGCCTGCACCGGGATGCCGCCCGCGTGGCCGTGGGCACTGGGGCCGTACTGGCGTTTTATGCATTGCTTATCACGCTATACCAGTTTTACGCCAGCACCTTCACCAACTCCCAACTCAACCTCGATATCACGCAGAGCATTCAGGTATCTACCTTCAAACTGCTGCTGCTGCTGGCTATTGTGCTGCATACCGGCGGGTACCTGCTGGCGTTGTATCTGCTGACGCAGTGCTTTGTGGCTATTGTCCGGCCCGCTACCAAGGGGGTAGCCGTGCTGCTGCTGGCGGGCAGTGCCTTGGTATTTACGCCGGTGGGGCTGCTGCTGAGTATGCCCTACATTACACTGCTGGGCCTCACCCTTATTTTCTTTTTGATTCTGCGCCTCACGGGCTTGCGGCCCCTGGCGGCGGTGGTGCCCTACCAGTTATACCTGCTGGTGTTCCTGATGGTAGGGCTAAGTGCAGCCATTGGGTCCCTGGCGCTGTACATGCACTTCGACCGGCAGCTGATTCAGAACAAGCAGAAGCTGGCCAGCAACCTCTTGGTTGACAACGACCTGCAGGGGGAATTTCTGCTCACGGAGCGGACGCGCCAAATGGCGGCTGACCCATTTATCCAAGCGCGCATTACGGGACCCTTCGGCAACCAGGACGTAGTACGGCAGAAGATTGAGAAGTACTACTTGCGCGACTACTTCGATAAGTACGAAACCAACGTCTTATTTTTTGATGTGGCCGGGCAACGGCCGGGTGCGACCAACGGGGTGGAAACCTTAGCCGCCGCCCGAAGCCGCCTGCTGCGCAATGCCGTGCAGACCGACCAGTCAAACCTCTACTTGGTACACGATGGCGCTACGTTCAGCTCCCGCCGCTACGTAACATTTGTGCCCGTGCAGGCTGCGTCGGGCGGGGTGGCTACCATTGTGCTGGAGCTGGCCCTGAAAAAGCTCACCACCTATAGTCTGGTGCCGGAGCTGCTCGTCGATGAAAAGTTCTTCCAGCCTGGGCTTGGTCCCGAGTTGAGCTATGCCGGCTTTGAGCATGACCGCCCCGTGTATAGCGAGGGAGATTTTGACTACGTCAACAACCTACGGCACCAAGCCCTCCACGACCCCCGCTTGTACACGACCGGCCTGGTAGTGGCGGGGCGGCACCACCTGGGCGTACGCGGCCCGCAGGAGCGGGTAGTGGTAGTAACCACGCCCAAGTACTCCTTTGGCAGCTGGCTGTCCAACTTCTCGTTTCTGTTCCTGCTGCACACCTTCTTCTGGCTCTTGTGTGTGGTGGGCTACATGGTGGTGCGGGGCAAATACCCCCGCATGCTGCGCACCAACTTCAGCACCAAGATTCAATTGTTCCTGAACCTGGGCATTCTGATTCCGCTGCTGGTGGTAAGCGTGGCTACGGCCAGCCAGGTAACGGCCTCTTACAAGCGCGACCTGCTGCGCACCTATGAGCGCCGTGGCAAAGCCGTGCAGGATAATCTGCTGAAGAACCGGGCCCTGCTGGCCGACTCCGTGAACCGCACGCAATTGGCCGAGACGGCTACCACGGTAGCTAGTCTCACCGAAACCGACCTCAACCTGTACGACAGCCAAGGCCAGCTGCTGGTAAGTAGTCAGCCCCTCATCTTCGAGAGCGGCCTGCTGAGTCCGCTCATGAATCCGCAGGCCATGAAGGCGCTGGCCGAGCGCAGCCAACCCCGAATTCTGCTCTCAGAACGCGCCGGGACGCTTTCGTTTAATGCCTTATACCTGCCGTTGCGGGTAGCCACGGCCACGCCCGGAGCCGGAGCAGTATTGGGCTACGTGGGAATTCCCTTTTTCGACTCCGAGAAAGAGCTGGATACCAAGCTGATTGAGCTGGTGGATACCATCCTGAACATCTTCACCGTGATGTTCATCCTATTCCTGATTCTGACGTTTATTGCCTCGCGTTACCTCACCGCCCCGCTCAAGCTGCTTACGGAAAAGCTCAAGCACACCACGCTCACGGGGCAAAATGAAATGCTCACCTACGAGTCGTCGGATGAGATTGGGCTGCTCGTGCGCGAGTACAACACCATGCTGCGCAAGCTGGAAGAAAGCAAGCAGGAGCTGGCGGCCCAGGAAAAAGAAGCAGCTTGGCGCGAAATGGCCCGACAGGTGGCCCACGAAATCAAAAACCCGCTCACGCCCATGAAGCTTAGTCTGCAGTTTCTGCAGCGGGCCATTCAGGACGGCCGGGCCGACCTCTCAGAGCTGATTGGCCGCGTATCGCAGACGCTCATCACGCAGATTGATGTGCTGACTGACATTGCCACCTCGTTCAGCAACTTCACTAATCTGCCCGCCATGCGCCCCGAGCGGCTGGATGTGGCCGCCGTGCTGCGCCGTTGCGTGGGGCTGCACCAGGGCAATGGCCAGGTGCGCCTACAACTGCCCCCCGAAGCCGAGGAGCATGGCTACATCGTGTATGCCGATGAAAGCCTGCTGGTGCGCACGTTCAACAACCTGCTCATCAATGCCCTGCAGGCCGTGCCGGAGGGCCGCCGGCCCGAAATTGAGGCGCGCATTGCGCTGGTTGGCGCCAGCAAGGTGCGCATTGCTATTGAAGACAACGGGGCCGGTATTCCGGAAGAGGTGCAGGAAAAAATCTTCGTGCCCAACTTCACCACCAAGGAAAAAGGCTCCGGCATTGGGCTGGCAGTGGCCCGGCGGGGCATCGAAAGCGCTGGGGGCAGCATCTGGTTTGAAACCGGGGCCGGCATCGGCACCACATTCTACATCGAGCTGCCGCTGGCCGGCTGATGGGGGCGGGGGCATTACTTTACCTCATCCCCATCAGTATCGATAAAAAAGGTGCGGCCCTGTTGCGTAACGCGGGCGCGGCCGTCGGTAAAGTCAGTGGCGGCGGTGTAGCGCCCAAAGGGCCCGGTGCCGGTGGTGGGGTCCCGCAGGTAGTCGGGGGTGATGAAAGTGTAGCCGTCAGCCAAGCGCACGCGGGCCAGCCCTTGCTGGAAGGAATACGCCTCGCGGAAGATAACGGGTGGCTTGGCAGGGTCTTCCTCCGCGGGCCCCTCAATGTAGTACCAGCCCCGGTGGTCGAGCACGGCGGCGTAGCCTTCCGCGAAGTCCAGGGCATTAAAGAAGTACGCGTTGAATTCCTGCCCGTTCCGATCCAGAAACGTGTAGGCGTCGCCTATCCGTACGCGGGCGTACTCGCCGGCGTAGGGGTTGAGGGCATCGTAAGCCGGCTTTACTACTTCTTCGCCGTTCTCATTCACCAGCCCGAAGGCCTTATCGGCTTCTACCACGGCAAAGCCTTCCCGAAACTCCGTTGCTGAAGCGTAGCGGGCGGGCACCAGGGGCTCGGCGGCCCCAGTTGTGAAGCCCCATTTGCCGTTTTCCTGAAATGGTTGGGGAGGCGAAGCGGAAAAGGCCTGGTGCAGGCCCCAGCCACCCAGGCCCACCAACGCCAGCGCCCCAGCCGCCACGGCCAGGCGCGGCAGCCGGCGTTGCCACTGCCGCAGCCGCTCGAAACCCGCCCGGGCCGGGGCCAGCGCCCCCGCTAGGGTTGGCTTAGCCGATGTGCCCGGCCCGGCCGGATAGGTCGGGTGAGCAGCCGGCTTGGGGGCCGCCGGGCCGGTGGTGACTGGTGCCGCCGGAGTAGCTGTGGGCAAAGTCGCAGCTGGCTGGGTGTTCAGTTGCTGGATAAGCTGCCCCAACTGGGCAATCTTGGCATCCAGCTCGGCGTTGCGCGCCGCCGACTCGGCCCGGGACGCGGCCATGGCTTCTTCTATCAGGGCTTTTTCGCGGCTCTCAGCGGCCAACCGGGCCTGTATGGCGGCCGCCTCGGCGGGCGCTGCCGGGGCCTGGGTGAGCTGGGCCCGCAACTCGGCTATATGCTGCTCCCGCTCGGCCTCCCGGGCCTGCAGGGCGCGCATCTGCTCGTTCAGGTCGGCTTGGAGCTGGTGGCGTACGTGTTCCAGTTCCTCCTTTTCAGCGCTGCGGGCAGCTACGGCCTGGGCGTCGTAGCCGTAGGGCGCATCGTCGGGCACATCGTGGGCACCCAGCCACTGCCAGAGGCGGCGCAATGGGCTGGCAGGCTCGGCTGCAACGGGCGCAGGGTGGCCGGAAACTTCGCTGTTTCCGCCGGTCGCGTCGTCATCGGCTAGGTCGCGGGCCCACTGGGTGAGGTCGGCCTCGGTCAGGTCGATATCAGGGCGGGCCAGCTGGCGGAGGCGGCGGGGCAGCTGGCTGGCTTCGGGCAGCAACTGAAAGCCGCTGGTGCCGGGGGTAGAAGCCAGCTGCGTCTCCACCTCCGGCCCGAACGTTATCGGACCCTCAAACACGACCACTCCCGAAATAAACTGCAGGTTGGCTTGCTCCGCGCTCAGCTGGGGCGCCAGCCAGGCGGCCAGGGCCTCTTTCTGGCGCTGGAACTGCTCGAATGGGTTGTCGGCCTCCCAGGTGGTGGGCAGGGGCGTGTTATCGAGCTTCCAAGTGCCGTAAGACAGGGCAGGGATGCTGAGCTGACCACCGTGCGGCACCAGCAGCAGCAGCGTAATGCTGTGCGGGCGCACTACCACCGCGTCCAGGGCCGGGCCACCGGCTTCCAGGGCCAGGTTACCCAGCAGCAGGGTAACGGGGCCAGTATCGTCGGTACGCAGGGCGTGGCGCACGGCCGCATAGTGACGCTGCCGGCTGGCCTCGGCAAAAGGGGCCGCCAGAAATTCGTGTAGGGTGTTAGTCATGATTACGGCGGCCTTTGTGCTTTTTGCCCTTCTTATGCTTGCCCCAGGCATAGCCCAGTCCCCGGGGGCTGTTGCTTCGTAACCGGGCGAGTACCGTTGGCAGAGGCTGGGGCTGGGTGCGCGCCGGCGGTGCCGCCAAGGCCAGGCCCCGGCTGGTGGGCACCACGGCCACGGCCCGGCCGCGCAGGTCGCAGCCCTGGCCCTCGCGCAGCTCAGTACGCAGGCCGTTAGCCGCTACCACAAACCCATCTTTGGTGACCACGTGGCCGGTAGGCAAGTGGGCATCGTGCGTCATGGGGCGGCGTTGGCCATTGCGCACCAGGTACATCTGGCCGTGGAGGCGCTGGAAACCGTCGTTGCTCTGGGCCGGCGCCGGGGTAGTGAGCAGCAGCGCCAGTGCGCCGGCTAGTAGAATACTTCGCATACAAGCAGCAAAAACGGGCAAGATAGGGTATCGGGCAGTACGAAGCCGGCCGGCCGGGGTTGGCAGCAACCACCGCGCCAACTCTGATCAGGAAAATTATCCGGCACGAATCGGGGCCGCTTTTACGTTGTACCGCCAGTACCGCTACCGCGCCCTATTTTTACCGGATGACCCGCCGTATTTCGCCTTTCTTCCTGCGCCTGTGTTTGCTGCTGGCGTGCGGATGGATGGCTGTTGCGGCGGCGTGGGCCCAGCAGCGACCAACAGAGGCGGGCCCGGCTTCGTCCCGCCGCTGCCGGTGGGTGCGGCTGGCCGCCACGCGCGATACTACCTTCTTCGAGCTCCGCGACACGCTCACGGTGGTACCGTCGTCGGTGGGGGCGGAAAACGGCCGCGCGGTGGCCTACGACCCGCGCACCAACCGCTACCGCTACGTGCGGGCAGCTACGCGCCTGCCCGCCTTCGAGCCCGGCCAGCCGGATATCCAATTGCCGGGGGGGAGCGAAGATTCCATCCTGGTTTGCTACCGCGTGCTGCCGCTGCGGCTGGCCGGGCCGGTTTTCCGGCGTCCGCTTAGTTTAATGGACAGCGTGAACTTTCCGCGCAAGCCCTTCGGCTACGAAGACTTTGCGGTGAAAGAGCAAATTCTGGCTACCCCCGGCATCAACAAAACGGGCAACCTCGCGCGCGGAATTTCCTTCGGCAACGCCCAGAACGTGTTCGTCAACTCGGCCCTGAACCTGCAACTTGAAGGCCAACTCACCGACCAAATTCAGCTCACGGCGGCCATCAGCGACCAAAGCGTGCCGTTTCAGCCGGAGGGCAACACCCAGCAGCTCCAGGAGTTTGACCGAATCTTCGTGACCCTGACGCACCCCCGCTGGAACCTGACGGCCGGCGACGTGGTGCTTCGCAACAAGCCCGACTACTTTCTGCGCTTCTACAAGAATATCCAGGGCGCCGCCATCGAAGCCAATTTTGGGCGCCCATCCGCGCGGGCAGGAGTGGGCCTCACCAACTCGGGCAACAGCACCATTCCGGCCCAGGCCGCGCCAGCTACCAGTGCCACGGCCACCACGGTGCTGGGGAAAGGGCGCTTTGCTACCACCACCGTAGCGGCGGGGGTAGCCAAGGGCAAGTTTGCCTCCATCGAAATCACGCCCATCGAGAACGTGCAGGGGCCTTACCGCCTGCGCGGGCCCAATGGGGAGCAGTTCATCATCGTGCTGGCCAACTCGGAACGGGTGTACCTGGACGGGCGCCTGATGACGCGGGGCTTTGACAACGACTACATCATCGACTACAACCAAGCCGAAGTCACGTTCTCGCCCCAGCACCTGATTACCCGCAATACCCGCATCCGTATCGACTTCGAGTATTCCGACTTCAACTACGCCCGCTCCCTCACCCACGTAAGCCACTACCAGCAGACCGGCCGCCTGAGTGTGCATGCCAACTACTACCGCGAGGCCGACAACCCCGACAACTCGCCCAACCTGGAGCTGACGCCGGCCCAGCGCGAGCTGCTGCGCAACACCGGCGACAACGTCAGCCAGGCAACCACGCCCGGTGCCGACTCAGCCGTCTACGACCGGCGGCAGGTGCAGTACAACCGCAACGTCATCATCGACGCCAATGGCCAGCCGGTGCCGGTGTTTACCTACCCGCCCGATTCCACGCGCGGCGTCTACACAGTGCGCTTCACCAACATCGGCCCTAATCAAGGTGACTATATCCTGAGCCCCACGGCCGTGAATGCCAACGGGCGCGTGTTTCAATACGTGGCCCCGGTAAACGGCATTCCCCAGGGCAGCTACCAGCCCATCCGGCTTCTGCCCACGCCCCTGCAGAAGCAGATGCTGGCGGGCAGCGCCAGCTACCGGCTTGATTCGACCAGCACGGTATTCGTGGATGTGGCTACCTCCCAATTGGATTTGAATCGGTTTTCGCCCCAGAGCGACCAGGGCAGGGCGTTTCGGGTGGGCTACGCGGTGGTAGATAAACCCCTGCGGCTGCCCGTTCTGCAAGGCTACAAGCTGCGCAGCACCCTCGACTACGAGTACACCAGCCGCCTGTTTGCCCCCATCGACCGGTACCGGGATATTGAGTTCGACCGCAACTGGAGCACGACCAGTACCGTGCTGGGCAACGGCACGCGGCGCACTCCGCGCGAGGACAACATCTTCAACTTTTCCCTGGGCGCCCTGAAGGATGCCAACAACCTGCTGAGCTACCGGGTAAGCCGCCGTTTCCGGGCCGGGGAGGTAAGCGGCGTGCAGCACTGGCTGGAAGGGGCCCGGCAGCTTGGGCAGGTAGAAGTACGCGGGACCCTGTTTCTTTTGAACTCGGAGGCCGGCCGGCGCCGCTCTACCTGGGCCCGGGGCGAAGCCACCGCCCGCTACACGCAGGGGCGCATTATCCCGGGCTACGCCTACCGGTTCGATAAGAACCGGGTAGCCCTGCCTTCGGGCGACTCCATTTCCTCGGCTAACTACTACGACGAGCACAACGTGTTTCTGCAAAGCCGCGACTCGTCCCAAACCAAATTCCGGCTCGACTACAGCTACCGGCGCGACCAAACGCCCAACCGCGAATTAACCAGCCTGCAAACCCGGGGGCGCGCCCAAACCTGGCGGGGGACTTTCAGCAGCCGACTGGGCAAAAGTCAGGACCTCACGGTGCTGGCTACCTACCGCGACCTGGCGGCCCGCGACAGCGCCCGCCAACAAACCGTGCTGGGCAAGATAGACTGGAATGCGGCCCTGCTGCAGAATACCCTGCGCTCGGAGCTGAGCTACAGCGTGGCTTCGGGCCGGGAGCTGAAGCGGGATTATTCCTTTCTGCCCGTACCCAACGGCCAGGGCACGCACTACTACGGCGGCGACGCCGAGCCCAAAAACGGCCGCGAAGACAAAGAAGAGTTCTTTGAGGCCCAGACTCCCGATGCGCAATTCCGCACCCACATCAAGGTGTTCCTGCCCACCGATGACTACATTCTGGCTTTTTCCAACCGCTTCAGCTACCGCCTCACGGCCAGTGCCCCGGCCCGTTGGCGGGAGCAGGCAGGCTGGCGCAGCGTAGCCGCCCGCTTTTCCACCCTCACCACCGTCAGCCTCGACCGGCGCACTACTGATAAGAGCCTCAGTTCCCGCCTCAACCCCTTCGCCTTCCAAACTGAGGACTTATTTCTGCTGAGTTTGAACAAGCTCCTGCGCAACACGCTTTACTTCAACCGGTCCAATCCTATTTTCGGGGGCGAGGTTACCGTCCAGCAAACCCAGCAAAAGGTGCTCCTCACCCAGGGTACCGATATCCGCAACCTGGCCAGCCAAAGCGTGCTGGTTCGGCGCACCTTGGCCCAGTCGTTCACGGGGCGCTTCACGGTCACGCGCACCATCCGCGAAAACGAATCAACCTACCTCTCGCCCCGTAACTTTCGGCTTTTGCTGTACGAAGCTGCGCCCGAAATCAGCTACCAGCCCAGCAACACGCTGCGCTTCACGGGTGTTTATCTGCACACCAGCAAGCAGAATACCCTCGCCGGCCCCGATGAGGGTGCCCGCGGCGTATTCGACGAGCTGGGGGTGGAAACCCGCGTCAGCCAGGTAGGGAAACGCACCGTAACGGCGGCTACGCGGCTGGTGCGCGTTGGCTTCGATGGGGATTTGTCATCCGTGGTGGGGCTGGAAATCCTGAATGCCCTGCGCCCCGGCAACAACCTCACCTGGAACGTAAACGCGGAGCAACGCCTCAGCAATGGCCTGAACCTTACGCTCAGCTACGATGGCCGCAAGCCCAATGGCCTCAGTCCCGTGCACACGGGCCGCATGCAGGTAGCCGTGCTGTTTTAGGCAAGCTGGGGCGCCTGCACAGGGTAGTGCAGAAAAAAACACCGGCTATGCGCTAGCAGGGTAACTAGGAGCATAGCCGGTGCACGGGGGAGCCCATGCCTGGCTGGTTGTACCAGGAGCTCGGAGTTGGTATCTGCAGCAACCTGTCCGGAAGGCTCCAGCCCAATTAGTTGAGACTTGGGGAAGAAGAAACTGAGGGAGCCACCGCGTACAGGCTGGGCGGCAGGAGCTGATGCCACATCCGGTGGTAGTGGCCCTCAGCCAGCATCAACTCAGCGTGGGTGCCTTCTTCCACCAGTTTACCGGCGGCCAATACCACAATCTTATCCGCACCCATCACGGTGCTGAGCCGGTGAGCGATGATAATTACGGTTTTGCCCGCCGCCCGCAGATGCTGAATAGTCTGCTGCACGTAATGCTCAGAGTTGCCATCCAGGGCCGAAGTAGCTTCATCCAGAATTAGGATTTCCGGGTCGCGGTAGAGGGCGCGGGCAATAGCCAGACGTTGCTTCTGCCCGCCCGAGAGGCCGGTGCCGTGCTCCCCGAGCTGAGTGCCAAAGCCGGCCGGCAGCTTCTCAATAAACTCCAGCATACCCAGCTGCTGGCAAATCCGGATGAGGCGGCCCATATCGGGGGAGTAGTCGCCCACGGCTATGTTTTCGATGATATTGCCCGTGAACAGATCCACCTGCTGGGGCACCACGCTCACCACCCGGCGCAGGCTGTCGGGGTGTACGTGCTGCAGGTTCAGGTCGCCGATGCCGATGCTACCGCTCTTGAGTGGGTAGATGCCTTGCAGCAGCGCCAGCAGCGTGGTTTTGCCCGAGCCGCTTTCGCCTACGATGCCCGTGATGGTACCCTTGCGAATGCTCAGCGACAGGTTTTCAAACACCGTTGTGCGGGTCCCGTAGCTAAAAGCCACGTTGGAAAACCGGATATCTCCCACCAGTTCTTTGGTCAGCGCCGTCTTGTGTTCCAGTGACTCGCGCTCTAAGTCAATTACTTCAAACAGGCGGTCGGCCGCAATCAGGGCATCCTGCACCGTTTTGTTGGCGCCAATCAGGCTGGTAGCCGGGCCCGTGAAGTAGCCAATTAACGCGTAAAAGGACAGCAGCTCTCCGGGCGTAAGTTGGTTGCCAAGTACAAAATACGCGCCCACCCACAGCAGAATGACCTTAAAAACCTGCGACACGAACTCCGAGGCGGCTCCTCCAAGTATGCTCTGCCGGCCGGAGGTGTAAACCAGGCGAAGGAGCTGCACAAAGCGTGTTTCGGTGCGCACGCTGGCAAACTCCTCCATGCCGAAGCCTTTGATCGTGCTCATCGCCCCCAACGACTCCACCATTTGCGACTGCAGTTCCGCGCCGCTTTCCATCAGCTGGCGCTGGTAGCGGCGGTTCAGGCGGTTCATGATCAGATAAATCACCGCATAGAGTGGAATAATCGTCATGATGATGAGGGCCAGCTTCCAGTAATAAGTGAACATGAGGGCAAAAGAGAAGGCCACGATGAACAGGTTTACCAGCACATTGATAGCGGCATCGTTGACAAAGGCCCGGATCTTCACCGCGTCGTTTACCCGCGAAATAATTTCCCCCACGCGCATGGTGTCGAAGAACGTCTGGGGCAGGCGCAGCAGGTGATTATAGTAGCCCATAATCAGGCCGGCATCCAGCTGCTGCCCCGTTTTCAGGACGAAGAAGCTCTTAACCGTGCCTACCACCAATTGCAGCAGCAGGATGGCCACCATGGCCACGCTCATCACGTTTAGCAGGTTGTGGTTGCCTTCTACCAGCACATTGTCCACTATTTTCTGTACATAGATGGACATGCTAAGCCCCAGGATGGTGTAGAGAGCGGCGCCCACCAGGGCTTGCAGCATCACGCTCCGGTGCGGCTGAATGAGCTGCCAGAACCGCTTTAGGGAGGACGTTTTTTCGTTGGCGGCCCTGAAGGACGTGTCGGGCAGCAGTAGCATAAGTACGCCGCTCCAGTCCTTGGTGAACTCCTCCAGGGTATGCTTGTGCATCCGCCCGTCGGCCGGGTCCATCACCGTCACGTGGGTGCGGCTCACCGCGTAGATGACCACATAGTGGTGCAGCTTCTCCTTCACCACCACGTGGGCAATGGCCGGCTTCGGGATTTTCTCCAGGCTGTCGGGCCCGCCCTTTACGCCTTTGGCCTGGAAGCCGATTTTTTCGGCCGCGTTGATCATGCCCAGCACGTTGGTGCCTTTTTGATCAGTGGAGGCATACTGGCGGATGCGGGCCACTGGCAGCAGCAAGTGATAGTGCGCCGCTACGGAAGCCAGGCAAGCGGCCCCGCAATCGGTGATGTCGCGCTGCCGGATGAGGGTCGACTTTTTCATGAATACGGCGGAAAGATCAGGCTGAGAAACTAGCGGTTGAACTGGGTAGGGTTCATCCAGTCATCCGCTTTATCGTAGAGCAGCTGCCACAGACTGCGCTTGGCCAGCATAAACCGTCCCCGCAGCGTCATGCCTTTTTTTAGGCGGCCCTGATAGCCATTGGGCAGGGAAAGGTGCCCCTGGTTAAGCTGGCAGGTGACTTTGAACACCGGCTGGTCGTTGAGCATGGTAAAGTCTTTCGCTACCTCTAGAATTTTGCCTTCCAGCATGCCCCATTGGTTGTAGTCGAAAGCGTCAATCTGGAAGCGGGCCTTCATACCGGGCCGCAGCTGGCCTATGTCTTTGGGCGTGACGTAGCACTCCGCTATTAGCGCTGAGTTGGGGGATATTTGCCCCAGGGCCTCCCCGACCTGCACGTAGCTGCCGGGGTATTTGCCGGCTAGCTGCTGCACGGCGCCGGGCACGGGCGCAAGCAGAGTATAGAGCCGCCGTTCCTGCAGCGCCTGTTTTTCCTTGGTTTGCAGCTCGGCTAGGGCCACGCGGTGCATGTTCAGATCGGCCTGCCACTGGCTTAGCTGGTTCTCCACCTGCAGCCTCGATTCGTTTAGGAGTTTCTGCAGAGCATATTCCTTGTCCTGGTTTTCGATGCGGGAGATAACCCGCCCCGCGTACAGCGTGCGGCTCACGTTCAGCTCGCTCTGCAGCTTGCGCCGCTGCGCCAGGCGGTCCTGCTGCTGAAAGCGGAACTGGGCATACTGCTGGGCGTATAGGGCCGAACTAAGCGCCGGCGCCTGAAGGACGGTAGTCTCGCGCAGCCGCACTAGCTTGCTGATGTCGGCAATAAAAGCATCTTTTTCGGCCATCTGCTGCCGCAGGGAGCGAAGCTGCGTATCCACGACATCAGTTTTGAGCTGTAGCAGCGTGTCGCCGGCCTGCACCGACTGGTTTTCGCGTACCCGTATTTTCTCCACAATGCCCGCTACCAAGGGGCGGATTTCATTTCGCTCACCTACAGGTCGAATAATTCCGGCGCTTTGTACCGATACGTCCACGTGCACAATAGGCAAAGCACAGAGCAGCACCAGCAGGGCCGTTAAAATAATGCTGTAAATGAGCTGGCTACGAACCGACACCTGGGGCAGGTAGGCTTCCATCGTATCCGGTACGATGCTGGTAGGATGCAACATAAACAAGTAAGAAAGTCAGGCTTCAGTTTTACAAGACCGCAAAAGGCCCTTCCTGTCAATAAGAGAGAGGCTGCCACACGTAGCAACTACTTAAGCAGAGCGGGCTGCCTACTACTGTTTCCATACCATGGTAGAAAACCCATGGTATGGAGCGTAGAATTAATTTACTGGCGCCGCCTCGGTGCCCAAATCGGAAATGCTATTTTCAATTTGGGAGTAACTGAGGAGCAATTCATCAGTATACAGTCTAGAGCAACACCAGTTGAATCTTCACCTGTGATGATGGCAGAAGTATGAATAAAAAATGTATGTGTTTCCATGCAGAAGGTCTAGGAATTAAAAAGAAGACTTGATTTTCAAAATAGAGTTTTAATATAATTTTATTCATGTTAAAAAATAGTGTATTTTTTCATCAGTATGTTTGTCATTGAATTTGTATTATATATTAAATTGTTTTAATGATTAACATTGTTGATAAATAATAAATTTTGCGTATTGCTGCAATAATTATAGTAGGGTAGGTGTTTACCTATAATACAATGATAGACGGTACGGAGGCCCAGTTGTTGGTAGGATGTATTCAATGCGCATAGTAGATTTATACTATTTATACTTAGTTAGATGCAGCAGGTGCGTTTGGGGCGAAACACGACTCTCTGTTGCCCTGTAGGAAGCATAGTAGTGAAGCCAGAAACAAATAAAGGCGTGTTCAGGCCAACTGAACACGCCTTCTCATCGACTAAGCCACTATCTGCTGGTTGCTGCACAGACTTAGGCACCATCCCTTGGGTTGGGGCTGTGTGCTGCTCTCGTTGTCTAACTGATTTTCACTGATACAGCTAGTGCAGTACTACCTTTGCTAAAGGTGGTGAAAAACCACTGAAGTGCTTAATAGGAAATATGCAGTCGTAACCTGTATTATTTGATTGAAAAATACTAATGTGCAGTATGCATAAAGCCTAATCTGCCAGTTCACACTGGTTTAAATTGCTGAAAATGTACGGAAATTTATATAGTTATTTGTTTGTATGAAGTAAATAATCTGAATGATTAATTATAATTCTTGAGCAAGTGCTGGACAGTAGTAGCAAACTTGAATAATTGATTTCTGCCGGAAAGGTTAAGCTTGCCGCTAATATTAGCTTTGTGGTTATTCACCGTAGCTGGGCTGATAAATAATTCGTCAGCTATTTGCTTCATTGTTTTGCCTTCAGCAACGAGGTGTAAAATCTGTTGCTCCCGGCTACTCAATTGCTGAACCTGATGCTGTTCCTCCGTCGAAACCGCTTGGCCGTGTGTTATCGGCTTGGTGGTAGTTGCCTGCAACAACAGCTGCGAGATACGCTGGCTGACGTAGATGCCCGTGTAGCTGTCTGCGGTGCGCAGCACGTGCAGGAGTTCTTGGGGTGAGTCGTCGCGGAGCAGGCAGCCGCCCGCGCCGGCGGCCAGCAGAGCCATAGTATGCTGCACCGATATGTGCACGGCAATGCTGATTATGCGAATCTGGGGATACAGAATCCGGATGGTGCGAATGGCTTGCAGCTCGTTGGGGCAGGGGCGGTCCAGGCCAAACAGGATGAGGTGGGGTAGTGGGCTTTCCTGGGCGTGAAAGTAGCTGAGGTTGGCGAGAGAGGCCGTTTGTAGCTGAGAAAGGAGGTCGGTTCCGGATGAGGCCGAGCAGATAACTTCCATGTTATCGGAATGCTGGACCAGTGACTGTAGGCTGGGTTGTCTTACTGCTTGTTCCTCAATAATGCCAATCCGGGTTTTTTTCATGGGGGATAGGGGGGTGAACAGTGGTTGTGGGGAAAGGGCAGATGAACATGACAGAGAGGTGTGCAATAGGGCGAAAAGAGCAGAGCAAAGGCTGGAAAACCCTTTGTCAGGGAACTAGCCTAGTGAGCGTGGGCCCGGCCAGTAGTGAAGCCGGGGAAGTAGAACGCGGGAAGGGAGAAAGCGCTAAAACAAGAGCCTATACCCATCTGGCAAGTTGCATGAATAGTAGATAAAAACTATAAAAAATTATAATAAATAGAAAGTTGATTATATGAATTCCATTTATTGAGCTATTAAATAATCACTACAGGTTACATAAGCAGCAGGTAAACAACTGTTTGTAAGGATCTGAATCTGATGACTACCAGATATAGTCCAGATTCCAAAGGCCAGTGCTTGCCGGTGCGTAGCTAGTAGTAGAAAAGGGTATTCATTACTCACCAAAAACTAAACGCCCGACTCTGTAGCTGAGCTGGTCTGGCAGTGCCTATGCAAGGGGCCGATCCAAAAATTAAGCCCACCCGGTGCTGCTGTACGCCGCTGCCGGGTGGGCCGCTAGGAAGTAAGCGAAGTAGGTTCCTACCGGTCCCCCACCAGCCGACGCAAAGCCGGCACCACGGCCAGCTCGGTTTGCCCGGCTGGCGCCTTGGCCGCTTCTAGCTGTTTGGCCGCTATAGCATACCATTCGGGACTGGGAGCTACGCCTTTTTCCAGCTGAACCAAACGCGCCAGACCCAGCGTGGAAGCCGCGCTAAGCTGGCTGGAAAGCACGGTGTATTCGCGCAGGGTTGGGTTTGCTGCCAAGATGGGCTGCACCTGGACGTCATTCAGCTGCCAGGTTCGCAGCTGGGTGCTTAGCTGCTGGACAAGCTGCCGCGCAGCAGGCGTGCGGGGGAGTTGGCCCCGGGCAGATTTCAGCAGGGCCAGTAAACTGTCGACCCGTGTGGAAAACAGCCGCGCCACTTCCGATTCTGCCGGCGCTGCATCTACCAGGCGGGTAAGCGGCGTCTGCGTGGTGTACTTGAATCCCTGAAAGTGCCGCTTGTACTCCTTCACGGGCTCCAGCACTTCCGCAAAGGTGCGCAGGGGTGCAATTTGGGTGGGGCCGCCGGCCAGCTGCAGCAGTAGCTGCTCGGGCGCCCGCCGGTGCATCAGCCCCAGGGTTTCCAGCTGCCGGGAAACGGCCGGTAGCCGACGGTACATATCCGCCACGTCAGCCACCCGCTGCGCCGACCACAGTCGCTCCGCTACGGCGGCGGCCCGGGGCCAGATGCGCGAATCGACGATAACGCTGTCGGCAAACTCGGCCCACATGGTGGCTTCGCCGCCGAGGATGCGCTTTTTCTCATCTTCGGTCAGGGGAGCATCGGCGGGCAGTGGGTCGGGGAGGTAGTGGCTGGCTGCGGTCAGATACAAGTCAATGTAGTACCCATTGGAAAGCAGGGCCTGGTGACCGGCTTTGGCCGCATCGTATAAGCCTTTCTTGCCCCGCCAGCTTTGAATGACGGCATCGGTGGGCAAGCCGGGACCCAGAATTTCGTCCCAGCCCACCATCTTCTTCCCGTAGCGCTGCACCATGCTCAGTACCCGGCGGTTGAAGTACGTCTGCAGCTGGTGTTTGTCGGGCTGGCCTTTGGCGTTGAGCATGCTGTGGTCGCGCATGAACTGCACAATGGTAGGGTTGCGGCGCCACTGCCGGCCGTCGTTCTCGTCGCCGCCAATATGAAAGTATGGGTCGGGGAAGAGGGGTGTCATTTCTCCGAACAGGGTGTCGAGCAGGGCGTACGTAGTCTCCTTGGTAGGGTCCATGGCAATGTTCAGCACGCCCCAGCGCGGCGAAACCCCATAAATAGAGTCGTTGGAGGCCAGCTGCGGATACGCCGCCAGCCAAGCAGTAGCGTGGCCCGGTACATCAAACTCGGGTATTACCCTGATGCCCCGGGCCTGGGCGTAGCGGACCACGTCCCGCACTTGCGCCTGGGTGTAAAACTGGCCGCTCCCGCCAATAGTATGCAGGTTCGGCAGCTTGCTGCTCTCGACGCGGAAACCCTGATCGTCGGCTAAGTGCCAGTGGAATACATTCAGCTTCACGGCAGCCATGGCGTCCAGGTTGCGCTTGATAACGGCCACCGGCATGAAGTGCCGGGCCGCGTCCATCAGCAAACCCCGCCACGGAAAGCGCGGCTGGTCCGTAATATCCACCTCGGGTAAAACTGAGTGGCGGCCCTGGGGCTCCGGTAGTTGCTCTAGCGTGGCCAGGGCGCGTAGCACGCCGAGGGTGGTAGGAGCATCAATTGTCACCCCCATCGGCGTCACGCGTAGGCTATACCGTTCTTCATCGAAGGCCTCGGCGTGGCCGGTGCGGCCGTAGCGAATCTGCAGGGGCAAGGCCGTATTGGGAGGGGCGGCAGCGCCGTTGCGGTGCAGGCGGTTAAGGGTCCGCAGCACCGCCGCGGTCACCATACTATCAACGGGGCCTTCCATCTGGGGCCGCAGGGTGGCTTTCCAGGGCAGGCTGCTTTTGCCCCAGCGCACTTCCGTGGGAACAGGCAACAGGTTGCGCGTGGCCGTGGGAGCTACCGATTGCGCCCGGGCACTCAGGGCCGGCAGCGCAAGCAACAGGAGCAGAAAAGGAAACCGCAGAATCATACACAACGAAGCAGTGGGTGGAGCGGCAAGATAAACCGCGAATCCTTCGCAAGGCCGCCACTTGTCAGCCTGCAAACCCTGTGCTTACGATAACAATGCCAGAACGCGTGAAATCCAGCAGCTGGACGTACGTTGGAACCCGAACCGAGCTTGCCCCGAAGCTGACGGCTAAATCAAGCCCCGGGACTTAAACTCCAGGTATTTATTGATGGTGTTCACCGTCAGGTTCTGGGGGGCGGTGAGCAGGGCATGGATACCGTAGCGGTTCAGCTCGCGCACAATCTGGCGCTTCTCCTGGGCAAATTTCTCCGCAATAGTCTGGTTATACACGTCCTGGGTGGACGCCGTGGGCGCGTCGAGGAAAGCCCGCAGCTCCGTGTTCTCGAAGAAGACGACCAGGAGCAAATGGTCTTTGGCCATGCGGCGCAGGTAAGGAAGCTGCCGCTGCATGCCATTCAGCGTTTCGAAGTTGGTAAACAGAATAAGCAGGCTGCGCTGGCGGACGTTGTTTTTGACGCTGATGTACAGCCGCTCGTAGTCCGTTTCCAGGTACTTTGTTTTCTGACGGTAGAGTACTTCCAGAATCCGGCTTAGGGTACCAGCCCGCCGGTCGGCCGGCACCATCGCGCCCGGCTGGTGCGAAAACGTAATCAGGCCGGCCTTATCGTGCTTGAGTAGGGCAATGTTGCTGACGACCAAGGTGGCATTGATGGCATAATCCAGCAAGCTCAACCCCTCGAACGGCATGCGCATCACCCGGCCCTTGTCAATCAGGCAAAACACCTGCTGGGCGCGCTCATCCTGGTAATGATTGACCACTAGGGCGTCGGCGGCCTGGGGCGTGGTGGTGCGGCGGGCCGTGGCCTTCCAGTTGATGTTGCGCGGGTCGTCGCCGGCTACGTACGGCCGGATTTGCTCAAACTCCATGCTTTGGCCCACCCGCCGGATGCGCTTCACGCCCACTTCTGTAAGGCGGTTATGAATGGCCAGCAGCTCATACTGCCGCATCTGCAGGAAGGAGGGATAGACAGGCACTATACGGCCGGCCTCGAACCGAAACCGCCGCCGCACTAGCCCAAGTGGGGAAGCTGCAAACACATTTAAGGCTCCAAACTCGTACTCACCGCGCTTTAATGGCCGCAGCTGATAATGAATTATCTGGGTTTCGCCACCTTTCACCGTAGTCCGAAACAGCACGTCGCGCCGCTGAAACTGATGCGGAATTTCGTCGATGATTTCCGCACTCAGTGGAAAGCGGTAGTAGTTTTCAACGTAGATGCGAATGTCGTTGTCGGAGCCATTGGCCAGCTTGCTGCCCAAAACCCGATGCGCCTCCACCTGGCCCGCGCCAGTGCGGGTGGGCGCGTAAAGCAGGGCCAGATCCAGCAGGGCAAGGCCCGCCAGCAACCCCAGGGCCAGCTGCACCGGCACCAACCAGCCCGGCAGGAAAAAGGCCACCACCAATCCTATAATCAGGGCCGCCACCGCCAGAAAGAAGCGACGGGTTAAAAACAGAGACTTCACCGGAACAATGAGCAGAGTGGGAGGTAGGGAAGGGGCATTCCAAGCCAAGAAGACGGCTTACACTTACCGAGGTACCTCGATCTGCTGCAGAATCTGCTTTACAATGTCATCGGCGGTTTGCCCTTCCATTTCCCGCTCGGGCGTGAGCTGAATGCGGTGCCGCAGCACCATGGGCGCCAGGTACTGCACATCTTCCGGCGTCACGAAGTCGCGGCCACGCAGGGCGGCCAGGGCCTTGGCCCCGTTCAGCAAAGCCAGAGACGCGCGCGGCGAAGCACCCAGGTACAGCCCTTTGTGGGCGCGCGTCTGGCCCACGAGGCGGGCAATATACTCCAGCAGCTTGGGCTCCACGTGCTGCCGACGAACCTGCTCCCGCAGCAGGCGCAAATCTTCCGCCGTGATGACGGCCTGAACCGCCTCCAGGGGAGTGCCGCCAAAGCCGGCGTGGTGGCCCTGCAGAATGGCTACTTCTTCTTCCACGGTAGGGTAGCCAACCGTGAGCTTAAACAAGAAACGGTCGAGCTGGGCCTCTGGCAGGCGGTAGGTGCCTTCCTGCTCCACGGGGTTTTGCGTAGCCAGCACCACAAAGGGCGCGGGCACTGGGTAGCGGGTGCCGTCCTGCGTTACCTGGCGCTCCTCCATCACCTCAAACAGCGCCGACTGCGTTTTGGCCGGTGCGCGGTTGATTTCGTCGATAAGCACTACGCTGGCAAAAATAGGCCCCGGACGGAATTCGAAGTCGCCCTGCGCCGGCCGGAAAATGGCCGTGCCCAGCACATCTGAGGGCATTAGGTCGGGTGTGAACTGGAGGCGGCTGAAAGGTACGGCCAGCGTACGGGCCAGCAGCTTGGCGGTTAGGGTTTTGGCCACCCCTGGTACCCCTTCCAGTAGGACGTGGCCGTCTGCCAGAATAGCTGTCAGCAGTAGTTCGGCCAGGGCCTGCTGGCCCACAATCACCTTCGCCAGCTCCCGGCGAATCGCCTCGGCGTACCGACTCAGCTGGCTGAGGTCGGTGCGGGGGGCGAAGGTATCGGCGGCACCTGGAGTTGAGGGGATGGTCGTTTCCAGGGTGGGAGAAGAGGAATCCTGAGGAGCTGAAGTATTTTCCATTTATTTGCTGAAGTCTAGTCTTGGTTTTGGCAAGTGGAATAATTAAATATTTAAAAACATATACTCAATAGAAATCGGTGTTGACAAGTATGTAGGACTGGTTATTAGAATAGTTAAAAAACAGATAAACCCTATTATGGAGAATAATGCAATTCAGCCGGCCGCAGTTCGGAAGTCGTTTAGCGCTTTGTTGAGGCCCAGCAGTTCCGTATCCGAAAGCTGACGGGCGGTGCGCGCAAAATTGATGCGTCGGATCAAGCTGTCCAACTCAGCGCGAGTAACGCCCGACTTCTGCACCAGCCGCTCGCGGGTAGCGTCGTCCTGCAAGTCGAGGCTGGGTTCGTGAAAGCGGGTGCGCAGGTACTCGAGAAACAGCCCGATTTTCTTTTCGGCAATTAACTGATGGTTGGAGCCCTGACGGTAGAGGCCAGCCACGGTGCGCGTGAAAAGCAGCGTGGTATTGGGCAGGGGCTTCAGAATGGGAATGACGCGCTGCCGCCGTTTGGCTTCAAACAGCATAAACAGCAGCGCACTAAATAAGGCAAGGTAGGTAGCCCAGCGCAGGGCATCGTGGGCTAACAGCACGCGCAGCAAGGACTGCTCTCCCTCGCGGCCTTGCTTCTGGTACTCGTCCCACCAGGTGGGGCGGCCGGCCGGCAGGTAAGAAAGCGCGGCAAAAGAGAAATTGCCGGTGCGAGGCCGCAGCACAAAATAGTTGGTAAAGGCCAAGGGCACAGAGCAAAGGTAGAAGTTGCCGCGGCCATGGGGCAGGCGCACTAGCACGGGCTGCTGCTTGGCGTCTACGGCTAAGGCAGCCGCCTGCACGCTACTATCCAGCGCGATGCGGTAGGAATTGCCTAGGGCTGGCAGCGCAAAGGCCCTGCCACCGGCGGCGTGGGCCAGTGCGTTATCAGTCAGGCGGAGCCGGACGGAATCCAGCTTTAAGCTTTCCAGCGAAGCGTCTTTTCTGCGCCGTTTGCCCGGGGTCGATACCGTGGTGAAGCCTAGCGTATCGGCAAAGTGCAGGTCAAACTGTTCGGCGGCAATGAATACATCGTTGCCGCGGGCCACGTGGCGCAGCAGGGAGCGGCAGTCGAGGCGGCTGAGCTCGAAAGACCCGTTGACGAATAGATAGGTAGCCTTGTCGTAGCCAGCCTCGGCTAGCCCCGCGGCGTAATCTGCATCGGCCACATCCACCGAATCAACCAAAGTAGGGACAGGCGCCGCGCTGGTCGCCGCCGAATCCTGACTGGTGGAGTCGGTAGGCAATTGCTCGTCCTCCGAGTCGGTGTCGACCTCTACGGTATTCGGGTCCGGCTCGTCTTCACCCTCAATCTGGTTGTAGATGGGCACGCGCACCGTGCGGATGTCGCGGCTGGCAATACCCAGTACATCCGGCAGCACGGCGTGCAGCACGTACGTTCCGTACGGAATCTTATCCTTGTTCTGGTAGGTAGGGGTCCAGTCAAGGGGCTTGGGCCGGTTGTAGTCAATGGCTACGTAAAGCCCAAACAGCACCGCCAGCCCTACCAAATACCACCGAAATGTTGTCATAGCGTGGAAGTTCAGGCGGCCTGGCGGATAGTGGAAAGCTGACGTTGAAAAGCCAGGCGAGTGGTTTGCGTAGCGGCGTACTGCGCAGCCGAAAGGTCTTCGTGCTCCCCGTACCACACGTACTCGAACTGGCGCGTGAGGTCCTGGAAGGCGGCGGGCAGCGGCCCATCCGGCAACTCAAATAGGTAGTCGTGGTTGGTTTTTTCGGGCTGCCAGCGAATCAGGCCCCGGTCGGTAAGGTCCTTCAGAATGTGCAGGTACCCCAGGCGCACGGCCAGGCGGTAGTTCCCGGCGGCCTCGGCAGCGGCAATCTGCTCCGCGAAATTCAGTGCATGAATGTTTTCTACGTCGGCATCGTAGGCCAGCGGGGCCACGCGGGCGGCACGGCCGAAGGCGCGCGTGACGTCCACGTCCAACAGCTTGAGCACGACAAAAATCAGGGCCACGACCAGCAGCGTGTAGATGCCGTATTTCCAGACTAGCCGGCCGGCGTCCGTAGAAAGCAGCTCGCCCAGCCACCGCCAGAAACGCATCCAGAAAATATCCCAGGCACTAAGCTCACTGCGCACTTCCACGTACCGAAATTCGCGCTGCGTCCGGAACTCCCGAAGGGTTTTGTTGGAGGGATGCCGAAACTGCACTTTGGATGGGCCCAAGGCGCGGGCCGGTTGAGCAACAGCAGCGGGAGAGGCCACCGCGTCCGCCGAAGCCCCGGAAGCCAGGCCAATGCCCACAACCACGAGGACCAAATAGATGGCGCGGCGGGCGGCAGGTGCAAACGCAGAGAGAACTAGCAAGGCACTCACCACTTAATATTCGCCTTCGTCATCCGGGCGTAGCTGGTGATTTTGCACCACCGGCGCTGGCCCCTGGCCGATGCTGTTGACGAGTGTGTACAGGCCGGCGCCTTCCTTGCGCTCCACCAGGTTGAAGTACTGAAACATGACGGCCACCAGCACAAAGGTGGATAGAAACATGCTAGCCGTGGTACTGAGCAAGGCCATAGCGCCCGCCAGCACCGGCGACGAAGCCCAACTCCAATGCAACGCAGAGCCCGCCAATATCAGATACTGCGGCATCTTAAGCACAAGGCTGAGCAGAGCCACAATAAAATACATAACCACAAGCAGCCCAAACGTAGACCACCATTTACCCTTAATCAACATCAGGCTCCGGCTGAGTAGCTCGCCAATACTTCGGTTTTCCAGCACCTGCACGGCCCAGGCCAGGCTAAAGCCGACGGACAGGTAAATACCGGGGATGATGAACAGCAAGTAGCCCAGTACGGCCAGAATGCCCAGCACTATGCTCGAACCCAATAATGGCAAAGCGAAGGATTTTACCCGCTCCCAGACCAGGGCTGGGGTCACTGTTTCGTGCTCGGGCAGAGCTATCCGAACCAGTACGTAGCTATAAATGGTGGCAGCCAGTGCACAATGGCCCAGCATCATGGCGATAAACCCCAGAAGCTGGGCGCCGCTGATAGTGCTGTAGCGCTCAAGCTGGGTGACGCGCTCGGCGGTGGACGATGCCCCCAGCGCCCCGATCAGCTCACTTTGCGCCACAGCCTGGGCAAGGCCGGCCAGCAGTGCCACGGGTAGTACGATGTACAGGAGGCATTTGCCTAGCGGCCGGCCGTGCGCCACCACAAACGCAAAGGTGGCGTTGACTTTGGCGCCAAAATCACGCTCTTGTCGGAACTCAATTTCCTTGGTAAAAGTAGGCTGCATGCAAAATGATTCAAGGTTAGGAGGCCTGCCGGCGTTGGAGCTGGCGCGGATAAATAATGAAGTACCACACGATGAAAGCAGCGGAGGAGCCAATGATGAACAAACTCAGCGCCCGCGGCATTTCGGTGTGGCGCGTGACGAAGCTTTCCAGAAAGCCCGCCACAATGAAAATGGGAACCAGCCCAATGGCTAGCTTCAGGCCGTCACGTGCGCCCTGGCGGAAAGAATCCTGCCGGGAATAGGTCCCCGGAAAAAGCAGACTGCGTCCCATTACCAAACCCGCTCCACCCGCCAAGACAATAGCCGAAATTTCCAGCGTGCCGTGTATCCAGATGGTCAGCGCCGACTGCAGCAACACCCCTTTGGTGAAAAAGAAATACTGAAAAGAGCCCAGCATAACGCCATTCCGAAACAGAGCCCACACCGTGCCCAGGCCACCCAGCACCCCCAGCACGTAAGTGAGCAGCGACACGTAGATGTTGTTCAGGGTAATGGCCAGGAACATGCTCGTTTCACTGTCGCCCTTGTACACGGCCATCGGGTCGCCCCGCTCAATGTTGGCCAGGGTGCGGTTTACGTAGTCGTCGCCCAGGACCACGCGCACAAACGACTCGTCGTAGGCGGCCGACAGGGCCCCGATGCCGGTGAAGATGAGAAACAGCACCAGGCTCCAGACCAGGGTAATGTGGTGGCGGGCTACCAGCAGCGGGAGCTCCGTGCGCCAGAAGCTCGCAAAGCGTCCCGTCGATTCGCTTTTGTTTTTATAGATGGCCTGGTGCTGCTTGGCGGCCAGGTCGTTGAGGTAGCGCGCCGTGGGGGAGTTGGGGTAAAACGTCTGGGCGTAGGCCAGGTCGTCGGTTAGCTCCACGAAGCGGGCCGCCAACTCATCGGGACTCGCGGGAGGCACGTTGGCATACTGCTGCCACTTGGCTTCATTCTGTCGCAGAAAAACCGCTTCACGCATAACCCGGATACTGCAGAAAGATGGAGGAGTCGAGAAAATAAAGGCTGACGCAGTACAAGCCCGGTAGCTAAGAGCAGGCGGCCAAGTGTTTCTTACCGCTTCCCTGTGCGCTACTATGCTGAATAACCACGCCGGTATCGTATTTTGCGGTAGGCCAGCACTTCGCGAAGATTAGCAATTTTCCCGATCCGGCCTTCATCCTATGGCGCTTAATTTCCTCGGGCCGGCGCCGCGGCTCAGTTACCAGCTCATGAGTCCCATACGAATCCAGACTACCCAAAACGTAACCGTCGAATACGAAGTCGCTAGCGTGGGCGAGCGGATCCTGGCCGCCATTATCGACAACCTGATCCTGATAGCCTGGTTATTTGCCTGGGTGCTGCTCTTTTCCCTGGTGGGGGTGCAAGACCAGATTTTGTCCGTTATGGTGGCCCTGCTCGTGGGCATTCCCTTCGTGTTTTACCATTTGGCCTGCGAAGTGTTTTTCAACGGGCAAAGCCTGGGCAAAAAGGCCCGACACATCAAAGTAATCCGGCTGGATGGCACCCCGCCCCGGTTTGGCGACTACCTGCTGCGCTGGCTGCTGCGCCTGATTGATACCGGCTTATTCAGTGGCCTTATTGCCGTGATTACCATTGTTTCCAACGGACGCGGGCAGCGGCTGGGCGACATAGCGGCCGGCACGTCCGTTATCAGCACCAAACCCCGGCAGGGAGCCGGCGCCTTGGCGCCTACCTTCACCGAGCCCGGCTACGTGGTCATCTTCCCCCAGGCCAGCCTGCTCGCCGACCACGACGTGGCCACCATCCGGCAACTGGTGCATACTGGCCTGGAGCGGGAAAATTACCTGTTGCTGAACGAAGTAGCCAACAAAGTAAAATCCCTCACCGGTATTCAAACCGACTTGCCCGATGAGGCTTTCCTGCGCACTATTCTGCGCGACCACGCCCACTTAGCGGCCCAGGCGTAGTTTAACGGCCTAATTCAACAACAAGCCCCGGCGCCAACTTGGTGCCGGGGGCTTGCTGTTGAAGGAAGGTACGTTGCAGAGGTTTTGTCGCCTTAATCCAAGCTAAAGAAACTACCAGAGGTGTCGCGGGCTACCACGGCACCGGCTGGTTCTGCCAGGTCACGAAGGAGCCGTTTTCTTCCATGTAAAGGCGGTCGGTGAGGCGAATGATGCCCCGAGCCGAATCGGCGGGGGGGAGGCCGGCGGCGTTGCCACCCATGCCCGTCCGGATCCAGCCGGGGTCTACCAGCACCGACACCAACCCATACTGGCTGATTTCGGCGGCCAGGCCGCGCATGTACATGTTGAGGGCAGCTTTGCTGGCTGAGTAGTGATATGGCTCGCCGGATGCTTTCCAGGTGATGGAGCCCTGCCCCGAGGACAAGCTCACAATCCGGCCTTTGTCGCCTGCCTTCAACAAATCGAGGAAGGCCTGAGCCACCAGTAGGGGGCCAACGGCATTTACGCGGAGCACCTGCAGGGCATTATCGGCCGTGAGCTGGCCCAGGCGCTGAGGAGCGGGGTCTTCGGGGCCAGCGCCGGGCAAAATGCCCGCGTTGTTGATGAGAATATCCAGCCCGGCTGAAACCGTGCGCACAGCTTTACGGGCCGCCGCAATCGAGGCCTCGTCCGTAACATCAAGCGCAATAAGATGGAGCCTCCCGCTATGGGCGCCTTGCAGGGTGTGCAGGTCGGTGGCGGAAGCGGGCTGACGGCAGGCGGCAAACACGGTGTCGCCGCGCTCCAGGTACTGGCGGGTCAGCTCCAGGCCCAGGCCGCGGTTGGCTCCGGTGATGAGGACGCGTTTCATGGTGAGGTTGGTAAGGTCAGGTTTGGAAGCCGCAGTTTAGTTAAAAACCAGTAAGGGGCCCACAAACCAAGTCACTGGTTTAGGTAAAAGCCCGCTGGAGAAGCCAGTCTGCGCTCTTAGTTGTCTTACCCCTGGCAGGCTGCTATTTGCGCGGGATGCGCACCACCATAGTACCGGATTTGGTATCGTGCCAGCCCTGCGCTGAGCCCAAAAAGCTTAGCGGTTCGAAAGGCACAATGCGCCATAATGTACGCTTTAGCGTAGCTGAGAAAGGAGGCCGGGTGCCATCTTCCATTACCACGGTAGTGCCCGTAACCATCTTGCCAACTGTACGCCCAAACAGCGCTTCGAAGAAGAGGTAGTAAAAGAACAAGAGAATGACGGTAACCAACCGATCCAGCAGGGGATTGTCAAGGTCATCTAACCAGGACTCCTTGCCTACCAGCACGAGGATGATGCCAAACTGGGCAGCTAACAAAAACACGCAGGCCAGATCAATCAGATAGTTAGCCAAGCGGCGGCCCTGGCCGGCTATTTCCGGATACTCAGGAAAATCAGGCGTAACAGATGAGGTCATACTAAACGGATAAAAGAGGAAGAATAAACCTTCCCGAAACTTCTGAAAAGCTGGTCGGATATCCTAGCTGCCAACAAAAAAGCCCTGCCGATCAGGCAGGGCTTTTTTAGGTATCCGGCGGGTTTTATCAGTAGGTTGCTTACCCAGCCGCAATGGCCTTGCGTTTGGTTACGCGGGGAGCCCGCTCTTCGCCCTGGGCTAGCAGCTCGTCGTCGCGCTCGGCTTTCTTCACCGTCCAGCTCAGGGAGTACAGGTCTTTGCGCCGGTCGCGCAGGTTGCGCACCGCGCCGCTGGTGTTCAGGTCCTTGAGCAAGTCCAAGTCCAGGTCGGCAATCAGCGTCATCTCGGTGTTGGGCGTGGCCTCGGCCACGATGGCGTCGTGGGGGAAGGCAAAGTCGGAGGGGCTGAACACGGCACTCTGCGAGTACTGAATGTCCATGTTTTCCACCCGGGGCAGGTTGCCCACCGAGCCCGTAATGGCCACGTAGCACTCGTTTTCGATGGCGCGGGCCTGGGCGCAGATACGCACCCGCTGGTAGGCGTTCTTCGTGTCCGTCCAGAAAGGAACGAACAGAATTTTCACGCCTTCATCCGAAAGCATGCGGGCCAGCTCGGGGAATTCCACGTCGTAGCACACCAGGATGCCGATTTTGCCGAAGTCCGTGTCGAAGCACTTGAGCTTGTCGCCGCCGCGCATGCCCCAGTAGGAGGCCTCGTCGGGGGTTACGTGCAGCTTGTACTGCTCGTCCACGGTGCCGTCGCGGCGGCAGAGGTAGGCTACGTTGTGCAGCTTGCCATCCTCATACACCGGCATGGAGCCCGCCACAATGTTGATGTTATAGCTCACGGCCAGCTCCATCATTTTGGTGCGGATGGGCTCAGTAAAGGCCGCCATAGCCCGGATGGCCACGGCTGGGGAGTCCTCGTTGGTGAGGGCCATGAGGGGGGCGTTGAAGAACTCCGGGAAAAGCACGCAGTCGGCTTTGTAGCCGCTCACCGTATCCACGAAGAACTCAATCTGCTGGAGCAGGTCTTCCAGGGAGCGAGTGGCGCGCATCTGCCACTGCACAATGCCCAGGCGCACGTTGCTTTTCTGGTTACCGATCAGCTTGTCCACGTCCTCGTCGTAGTACACGTTAATCCACTCCAGCAGCGTGGCAAACGCCTTCGACTCGGAGTCGTAGGGCAGGTAGCCGCGGATGATTTTGCGGACGTGAAACTCGTTGGAAAGCTGGAAGGTGAGGATGGGGTCGGTAATTTCCTTGTTGCGCACCATCTCCACGTACTTGGCCGGCGTCATCTCATTGGCATAGGCCGCGTAGCCGGGAATCCGGCCTCCGGCCACCATGGCGCGTAGGTTCAGGTTTTCGCACAGCTCCTTGCGGGCATCGTAGAGGCGGCGACCCAGGCGCAGGCTGCGGTACTCGGGATCTACAAACACGTCCACGCCGTAGAGCGTGTCGCCGTCGGCATTGTGGGTGTTGAACTTGCCGTTGCCGGTGATCTTGGAGTAGGTATGCCGGTCGCCAAAGTCGGAGTACTGCACGATGATGGCCAGTGCGGCCGCTACCACAATGCCGTTGTCCTCGATGCAGATCTGGCCTTCGGGGAATTTGCGCAGCAGGTTATTGTACTCATCCTGGGCCCAGGCGCCTTCCATGTTGGAGTATACCTTGTCCATAATGTCGCGCACGGCTTTATAGTCGCTTTTGCGCAGGGTGCGCAGCACCAGCTTGTGCGCGGGCACCGCCGTGGGCGTCATACGCTCGGCTACGGCGGGTACCGTTTGTTTTTTGGCGTGGCTACCGCCGGTTTTATTATTAGAAGCAGGCATAGGTCGAAGCAAAAGTCTTTGCGCAAAGGTACGGCTTGGACAGGCGTTGCGTTGGATTTATAGCCACGCAACGCAAACCGCCCGATGTCCAGGCGGGCATCGGGCGGTAGCTGGTTAAACTGCCAAGCAGGCCAATAGTTACACGCCCTGCATCTCGGGCACCTCGGCAGGGACAACCAGCTTGCCGGCGGTAGCGGCCTGGATTTGCTCTACCGAGACGCCGGGGGCCCGCTCACGCAGCACGAAGCCGTCGGGCGTCACGTCGAGCACGGCCAGCTCGGTTACAATCTTTTTCACGCAGCGCAGGCCGGTGATGGGCAGGGTGCAGGCGGGCAGCAGCTTGGAGCTACCGTCGCGGGCCACGTGCTGCATGGCCACGATAATGTTCTTGGCCGAAGCTACCAGGTCCATAGCGCCGCCCATGCCCTTCACCATCTTGCCGGGAATCTTCCAGTTGGCAATGTCCCCGTTCTCCGACACCTCCATGGCCCCCAGGATGGTGAGGTCCACGTGTTCCCCGCGAATCATACCAAAGGAGTCAGCCGAGGAGAAGAGGCTGGAGCCGGGTAGGGTAGTTACCGTCTGCTTGCCGGCATTGATGAGGTCCGGGTCCACTTCCGCTTCGGTGGGGAAGGGGCCCATGCCCAGCAGGCCGTTTTCGCTTTGCAGCTCCACGTTGATGCCTGCGGGAATGTAGTTGGCCACCAGCGTAGGAATGCCGATGCCCAAGTTAACGTAAGAGTTATTCTGTACTTCCTGGGCTATGCGCTTGGCAATGCCGTGTTTATCTAACATGATGTGCGAATGTGAGAAATGTGGGGTAATGTGCTCATGTGCTTTGTATGTACTCATGTGCTAATGCATTCGACGGAACGACCATTAGCACATCAGCACATTTTTCACATTTCTCACATTAAGATTGACGTACGGTGCGTTGCTCAATGCGCTTCTCGTAGTTCTTGCCTTCGAAAATGCGCTGCACGAAAATGCCGGGCGTGTGAATCTGGTTGGGGTCCAGCTCGCCGGCGGGTACCAGCTCTTCTACCTCGGCCACCGTGATTTTGCCTGCCGTGGCCATCATGGGGTTGAAGTTGCGGGCCGTGCCTTTGTAGATGAGGTTGCCGGCCGTGTCGCCCTTCCAGGCTTTTACAAACGCATAATCGGCGTGCAGGGCGGTTTCCAGCAGGTACATCTTACCGTTGAACTCCCGGCTTTCCTTGCCTTCACCTACCTCTGTGCCGTAGCCTGCGGGGGTGTAGAAGGCCGGAATGCCCGCGCCACCGGCCCGGCACCGCTCAGCCAGGGTGCCCTGCGGAATCAGCTCCACTTCCAGCTCTCCGCTCAGCAATTGGCGCTCAAACTCGGCGTTTTCGCCCACGTAGCTGGAAATCATCTTGCGTACCTGCTTGGTCTGGAGCAGGCGCCCGATGCCGAAGTCATCGACGCCGGCGTTGTTGCTGATGCAGGTGAGGTTGCGTACGCCGCGGCGCAGAATTTCCTCAATGGCGTTTTCGGGAATGCCGCACAGGCCGAAGCCACCGAGCATGAGCGTCATGCCATCGGTGAGGCCTTCCAGGGCCGCCTGGGGGCCGGCCACTACTTTGTTGATCATAGGACGAATTGGGTGGGGTTTGGGAGCGGGAAGGTAAACAGAACTACGAAAAAAGGCTGTCATCCTAGGCAAAGCGCAGAATAACAGCCCATCCTTCTTCTTGATTCTTCGGGCTTACCCGCCTACCAGCTGCCGCCGCGCATTGTCCGCGTCAAGGGCCAACTGGGCTTTCAGGGCATCGAGGCCGCTGAACTTCTGCTCGTCGCGCAGGCGGGCCACAAACTGCACCGACAGCAGTTGGTCGTACAGGTCGCCGTCGAAATCAAGCAGGTGTACTTCGGTGGTCTGGCTGAGCTGCCCGCCCACGGTGGGTCGCACCCCGATGTTGAGCATGCCCTGGTGCACTGTGCCCGCGGCCGTCGTCACCATCACCGCGTACACGCCGCGGGCCGGAATCAGCTTTAAGGGCTCGTCGCACACGATGTTGGCCGTAGGAAAGCCGATGGTGCGGCCCAGCTGCTGCCCGCGCACCACTGTGCCCGTGAGCGGGTAGGGGTAGCCCAGGTAGCGGTTGGCCGTGAGAATGTCGCCGCTTTCCAGGGCCCGGCGGATGCGGGTGCTGCTCACGCCCACGGCGTCCACATCCTCGCGCGGAATTTCCTCCACCGTCAGGCCGTAGCGGTCGGCGTGCTGGCTGAGGTACTCGAAGCCGCCTTCGCGGTTGCGCCCGAAGCGGTGGTCGTAGCCGATAACCAGCTTGCCGGTGCCCACCGTCCGGAGCAGAATCTGCTGAATAAACTCCTCGGAGGTGAGGGCAGCAAACTCCTTGGTGAAGGGCACGATGAGCAGGTAGTCGACGCCAAAGTCCGCCAGCTTCTGGGCCCGTTCTTCCAGGGTGTTCAGCAGGTGCAGATCCTGAGGCTGGGGGTGGGTGGGTGGCGGGGCCAGCACCAGGCGCGGGTGCGGCCAGAAGGTGATGACCACAGCCGGGCCGCCGCTTTGCCGGGCCACTTCCAGCAGGCGCTGCAGAATCTTCTGGTGCCCCAGGTGCACCCCATCAAAGGTGCCACTGGTGACCACGGCATTGGTCAGGAAAGGAAACGCGGCAGGGTCGCGGACAATCAGCATAAGGAAAGGGGAAGGCCGCTACCGAAACTGGTCGGCGTAGTGGCTTTGTTGCAGAAACTGCCGGCAGTCAGCAATGTTAAGGATATCGTGTACGGCCCGGCGCTTGTCGGCAGCGCGGGTATAGTAGGCTTTGCAAATCTGGTAGCCAATGTAGTAGCCCAGGTCGGCGGGGCGGCCGGCGGGCCGTTCGCCCCCGTAGAGCCAGTTGGCGAAGCTGTCGTTTTCCCCCAGGTTCTGGTCGCGCGTAAACTCCTGCCAGAGCTGCTTTTCCCGGCCCCGGGCATACTCGTAGGGCTCCGTCTTGCCGATGCGGCCTGATATCAGCTCCGCTACGAAGTCGGCTCCGCCCTCAATCAGGCACTGCTCCAGCAGGATGCGGTATTTGTAGGGAATATTCTGCTGCAAGTGCACGGCCTCGTGGGCCGCCAGCGGGGCCATGTCGGCCGGCGCGTTCATTTCCGTGCTCAGCAGCAGCCCCACCGCCTGGGCATTGCCGCCCACGCCAAACGTGCCCACGCCAAAAATTACGGGCGGAAAGGTAGCCGCCGGGTACAGGTTTTTCAGGGCCAGGTAGGTAGCGCGGCATGCGGGTACGGCGGAGGCTATTTGCTCGGAACCAGCCCGGATGCGCAGGTAATCGGCCCGGCGCCGCCGGACTACGGCCCGCAGCGAATCGGCGTTGGGCAGGCCGTTTTTCTCCAGCAAAATGCGGGTGCCCGGGGTGGCGGGCTGCCAGTACAGGGTAGCAAAAGCGTTGCCGGGGGCGCCGGCCGCGTCGGCATCGAAGGCCCGCCAGAAATTCGCCACGTCCTGCGTTTCGAAGCGCACCTTCAGCGGGTCAGGCTCGCGGGCCGGAGCAGGTGGCGTCTTGGCGGCCTGGGCCCACACCCCCGGGCTGGCCGCCAGCAGCAGGGCAAACGGCAGTAGCAAAAACAGGCGGTATGTAGCCATAAGCAAGTAGGGTAGGGGTGGGTGGCTAATTACTCAATAAACAACGTGCGTTTTAAGCGAATCCCCAATGCCAGACCTTACTCCGCAGCCGCCAGCGGGTCAGGCGTGGCGGGCTTATCCGCCTGCGTGGTGGCGCTGTAGTATTCCAACCCGGCCCGGCGCTCGGGCTGGCGCTGACGGCGGGGCCGCTGCTCGCCCTCGCCCTCGGGGCGGGGTGGCCGCAGGGCTTCCAGCTGCGCCATGCTCAAGGCATCGGCCACCGCGTACTCCCCGATGCGGGTGCGCACGAGCTTGGTGAGGTGGGCGCCGCAGCCCAGGGCCAGGCCAAAGTCGCGGGCCAGGCTGCGGATGTAAGTGCCCTTGGAGCAGGTCACGCGGAAGTCAACCTCGGGCAGCTCGATGCGGGTAAGCTCAAACGCCCGGATGGTCACCTGCTTGCTTTTGATTTCGGCCTCGCCGCCGCGCCGGGCCACTTCGTAGGCCCGCTCCCCGTTCACCTTCACCGCCGAAAACAGCGGGGGCGTCTGCTCGATAAGCCCTATAAACTGCGCAGTAGCAGCGCGCACCTGCTCCTCGGTGAGGTGCTCGTAGGGCAGCTCGGCGTCTACGGGCGTTTCCAGGTCGAAGGAAGGCGTGGTCTGGCCCAGGCGGAAGGTGCCGGTGTACTCTTTTTCCTGGGCCTGAATCAAGTCAATCTGCTTGGTTTTCTTGCCGGTGCAGAGAATGAGCAGGCCGGTAGCCAGCGGGTCGAGGGTGCCGGCGTGGCCGATTTTCTTGATGCGCAGGGTGTTCTTGACTTTGCGCACCACGTCGAACGAGGTCCAGGTCAGGGGCTTATTCAGCAGCAGGACGCCGCCTTCGTCGGAATTCCAGACCGCCAGCAGCTCTGCGGACGCCTGGTTAGGGACTAGTTCTGGGGCCGGCAGGGCCGCGGGCTGCTGGGCCGTGGGGTCTTTTTCTTCCGGGCTCATAGTAGCTGTAAGTTGATGCCCAGGCCAATCATTACCAGCAGAATGCCGCCTACAATAACGCGGTAGATACCGAAGGCGCGGAACCCGAACCGCGTGACAAACCCAATAAACAGCCGAATAGCCAGCAGCGCCACCACGAAGGCTACCACATTGCCGAACAGGATCAGCTTGACATCGGCTCCGGTGAGGCGGCCGCCGTCCTGGTAGAAGTCGAGCAGGTCTTTGGCTGCGGCGGCGGCCATGGTAGGCATGGCCAGGAAAAACGCAAACTCGGCGGCGGCTTTGCGAGTAAGCCTCTGGGTGAGGCCCCCAATGATGGTAGCGGCCGAGCGGCTCACGCCTGGTACCACGGCCAGGCACTGAAACACCCCAATCACAAACGCCTGGCGGAAACTGGGCGTGGTAACGGGGTGGCCTTCTTCGGGTTGTTCCTGCGGAAACCACCGGTCTACAAACATTAGCACCAAGCCACCCAGCAGCAGCATGACCCCCACTACCAGCACCGATTCGAGCAGGATATCAATGTATTTCTTGAGGGTGAGGCCTACCACCACCACCGGCAGGAAAGCTACCAGCAGCTTCAGGTAGAAGTCGAAATTCTGCAAGAAGCGCCGCCAGTACACGGCCAGTACCGACAGAATGGCCCCCAACTGAATAACCACCAGATACAGCTTGGTGAAAGCCGTTGCCGGAATGCCCAGCAGGGCCGAAGCAATAATCATGTGGCCTGTGCTGGAAACAGGCAAAAACTCCGTGATGCCCTCTACAATAGCCAGAATCAACGCTTGCCAATAAGTCATTTAGGGGCGCTTGTAGGTAGGACGAGCCGGCTCCACGGGAGCCACCGGAGCCACTGGCGTAGGGGACGTTGTTGGGGTGTAGGCAGCGGTGGCCGTAGGAGCAGCCGTTTCGGTAGTGTTACCCGACTTTGCCATGATGGCAAAAAACTCCACGACGAACCCGGCCGCCAGCAGCAAGGGGCCTAGCGTGATGCCCAGGAAACCTTCTCCGTACTCGGTCGTGTCGAGGGTCATGGTAATGAAACCGGCGGCCAGCATAGCCAGGCCGACAAACATCAGCCGGTAGTTGCGCGGCCCGAAGGCGAAGCGTTGAGTTGCCATATAGTCGTTATTCGGTGTTTGTTTTTTGTTTTCAATCAGCGGGCCGCCTCGCTATGAGCGAACAGCTAGCCGCTCAATATTAATAGAGCTCATCCAGGGAGAGGCCCAGGTACTTGCGCACGGCCCGGAAAGAGCTGATAAAACCAATGAAGGAACCCAGCGCCACCAGGAACACCAGCAGCACGGCCAGCAGCCGCTCGTCGCGAAGCAAGCGCAACTCCTCCACGCGCAGGTAGGCGTACTGCAGCAACGCCAGCAGCAGCAAGGCCGCCAGCACCCCACTCACGAAGCCCTGCCAGGTAGCTCGCCGCAAAAACGGCCGCTGAATGAACATAGATGTGGCGCCCACCAGCTGCATGCTGCGAATCAGAAACCGCTGCGAGAACAAAGCCAGCTTAATGGTATTGTTGATGAGCACCACTACCACAATGGTCAGCACGGCTGCGAAGCCCAGCAGCACCAGGCTAATGTTGCGGATGTTCTGGTTGATGGAGTCAATCAGGCTCTGTACGTACTGCACTTCGTACACCCCGGTTTCGGCGCGCAGCTCTTTCTCCACGCGGGCCAGCCCCGCCTTATCGGTGTACTCGGGGTTGATTTTCAGGATGTAGGCGTCGCGCAATGGATTGTCGCCCAGAAACTGCTGGAAGTCTTCCCCGGTCTGGTCCACAAACTGCCGGGCACCTTCCTCTTTCGAAAGAAAACGTACCTGGGGCTGGTTGTCGCGGAAAGCAATGAAAGGCTTGGCGGCAAACGTCTGCTGCAGGCGCAGCAGCTGGGCCTCGGGCAGGTCGCGCTCCAGGTACACCTGCATTTCCAGGTTTTCCTTCACCACCTCCGAGAGCTTGTGCGCGTGCAGCAGCAGCAGCCCAAACAGCCCAATCACCAGCAAGGCCAGCGTGATGCTGAACACCACCATGGTATGGGGGTAGGAGCCAAGCTTTTTCTTTCGGGTTGGGCGCGATGGAGGCATAGGGGGCAAAACTACCAATTTAAGACTGAAGAAGTGTCATTGCGAGGCGCAGCCGAAGCAATCCGTTCTATACAGCACCAGACACTTTTTCTCTGTCAGAAAGTCCTTCCTGATGTGCTATGAGTAAGGGCTTTCTGGTAGCCGAATGGGTTGGGCATTGCCCAAGACGGATTGTTTCGACCCTGGCTTGATGCGCCACAAGCTCGCAATGACACGTTCTCATTGCTTAATTCACCACCGTCCGCGGGTCATCGTCGATGTTCAGCTCGCGGGCTTTGCGCGAGGCTTCCTCCCGGCGGCGCAGGCGCTTGCGGGCCAGCAGTTCGCGCACCGAGTTGAACTGCTCCGTGTGCAGCACGCTCATGCCTGCCCGGGCCTGGTTCTGGTTGCTGGCTGCAATGGCTTGGCTAAAGTCGCGCGGGGTTGTTTCGTAGCGCAGGCGCAGGCGCAGCTTGCCATCTTCCCGCAGGAAGTACTCCAGGCTCCAGTCGCCCACCAAGGAGCTTTGCGCGCCTGGAATAACGGTGCCATCGGTACCCGTGACGGGGGCGTTGCTGAAGCCGCCTTCACGCGTCAGGCGCAGGCGGCCACCCAGCAGGTTGTAGCTAAGCCGCAATTGTAGAGCCTGCAGCTCCTCCGGCGTCACGCCGTTGATGTTAAAAGCAATTTCCAGGTTCGGGTCAATCTGGGCCGTGAGCAGGCCAAGCTGGGTGGAAATAATCTGCCCCAGGCTATTGCCGAAGCCCAGGTCGGAGCCCGCAAACTTGCCTACGCCCGACAAAGAGCCCGGCGACGTGAGCTGGCGGAACACAATCAAGCTGAAAACCTGGCGGTTGAGCTCCTGCTCGTCGTTGCGCAGAGAGGTGATGAAAGAGGTCAGCTCGCCCTCGGCCGACGAGGGAATATCGTTGAACTCCAAACTAAGCTGAATAACCGGCAGCAGCAGGGGCCCGGTCAGGTTCATCACGGCCGTGACGGGGATAGTGGCCGTGCTGTTGGCAATAATAGGCGCCAGCGAGGTGCGCTGGGTATAGGTGGCCGTCACGTTCATCTGCCCGTCCAAGGGGTTGCCGTTCCAGCTGATGGTGCCGCCCGGCCGCACCTGAAACTCTTTGTTTACCAGGCCCTGCAGCGTGAAGTTGTAGAGTCCGCGCACAATCTCCACCTGCCCGTACATGTTGAACTCTCCGCGGGTGTCAATGTTGAGGCGCAGCTGTCCGCTGGCCGTTCCCCGGATAACGTCGCCGGTGCTTTCGTCGAGCAGAATCTCGATGTAGGCGTCCGGGGTGATGTCGAGGTTGAAGTTGAGCCGGATGCCGGAAAGGTCGACTTTGCTTTCTACCTCGGTTGGAATCTTCACCGTCCGGGCCGTGTCGGGCAAGTTGCGGTTTACGAACTTGATGTAGTTGGCCTGCTCGGCTTTGGCCGCGTTGTCGAGCGGCAGGGAAAACCGGGTGCCATCTTCGCTACGTGCCGTCACAAACACGACCAGGTTGTCCGTTGGCCCGGTAATGCGGGCGTCGCCGGTAGCGTAGGCCGTACCGAAATACAGGTCGTTGTCCTTACGGGTGGTGTTCAGCACCTGCAGCTTGCGGAAGGAGGCCGTGAGGGCCAACGACATGTTCTGGAAGCCCTGGTGGAAGATATTGCCGTTGAGGGTGCCGTAGTTGCCGAGCGGGTCGCGGAGGCGAATGTTGCGGAAGGCAATCCGGTCTTCCTGAAAGCGGATTCGGTCGGAGAAAGTATACGTGGTGCCCAGATAGTCAAAGGTGAGCTGCCCATCGGTGACGTCAATGGTCCCTATTAAGTTGGGGGCCGCCAGCCGGCCGGTCAGGCGCAGGGTGCCGTTGGCCAGGCCGTTCATATTGCTAAACAAGGTGTTGAGCAGCGGCTCCGCCAGCTTCACCGGGGCGTCGTTCAGCACGGCTGTCACGTTGAGCTGGTCGTTTAGCTCGCTGGGCTTGTAGGTGCCACTGAGGGCCACCAGGCGCTGCTGGTCGCGCAACACGTTGGCCGAGAGGCGCAGCAGCTTCGCCGCGTTGTCCCAGTCAGCCACCCCGGCTACGTCGCCAATCAGCACCTGGTCAAACACCAGCGAATCCACGTCGAGTCGGGCACTGGCAATCAGTTGCCCATAAAGGCCGCGCAGGTCACCCACGGCATTTACGCGGCCCGTAATGTTTTGGTGGGTGAGCGTGTTGAGGGTGCCCAGCTCAAAGTTCTGTACGGCCAGGCGTAGCAGCTTGGCAGGGTCCTCCGAAATCTGCCCCTGGGCGCTGATGCTCTGCGCGCCATTGGAGAGGTTGAGGTTCTGCACGTCGATTTCCCGGCCGCCGCCGCTGATCAGAATCGAGTTTTCGGCGGCAATAGTCCAGTCGCGGCCCAGCAGGTTCAGGCCCGACTGCCGGAAGACCACCTGCACGGCCTGGGGCAGAAACGACAGCGCCCCGTTGATCTGCGCGCGGTTGGTAGTGCCCGTCTGCGCCAGGGAAGTGGAGAAGTTGATGCGCTCCTGGTCCCACACGCCTTCCACGTAAAAATCCTGGGTGTTGCCCAGCCCCGGCACCCGCTGCCGCGCCGACGTGACGTTGGCCTGGGCCAGCACCTCGGGCTGGTACGGCAGCTTAGAGGTGGTGAAGTCGAAGTCGGAGTTAAACGTGCGCACACTGTCGAACTGCAGCGTATCGAAGTGCCCGCCTAGGGAGAAGATAGACGTGTTGCCGTTGCGGAAGGAGCCATCAATGCGCGAGTTGACGGCCACCGTCAGGCCCGGCACAAACAGGTGCAACACGGGGTTGGGCTTCTTTAGCTGTAAATCCAGGTTGATGGCATAATCGGGCGTGGGCAAGCGGCGTTTGCGGCGGTAGTAGGCGGCCGTAGCGGCATCGTCGCTCTCAAAGTTGAGGCGGTATTCCGTCAGCAGCACCTGCACGTCGCGCAGCACGCGGGAGAAGTCGAAGTTGCCTACAGCTGTCAGGTCGGCTACTTCGGAGCGCACGAGCAGGCGGCGCTGGCCGTCCGGGTCACGGCGCGAAAACACGTCAAACGTATCAACAGCCACCGTGCGGCTATTAAAGCCCAGGCGGGAGTTGCGCAAGGCCACGCTGCCCAGCAGCTTATCCAGCTGCAGCCCCTGGAAGCGCACGTCGGCGGTGGTGGCCAGCGTAATGTTCTGCTTGGTAAGGCCCAGGGTGCGCAGGTTGGCGCGGCGCACCGTAGCCTTGAGGTCGAAGGCTTGGCGGTTGGCGTTCAAATCCACGGTGCCATCGGCCGTAGCGCGCAGGTTTGGGTCGTCGATGGAGAGCTTGCCAGCAAAGGCCTGCCGGCGGAACTGCCCGTTGGTGGTGATATTGCGGTAGCGGTAGCCCTGCAGCCAGATGCTCTGCACCGTGGCATTGGCCTGCACCCGGGCCCCGGCCGGCGTAAAGCCCACGCCCTCCACGCGCCCGTTCATGGTCACGTCGCGGATGGTGGATTCGTCGCCCAGCAGCTTGCCCAGCTGAAAAGCCGTGGTTTTCACGTTGCCCTCGTAGCTGGAATAGCGCGGGTCAGTCTTGAACTTCAGGTTTACGTCGGATACCACCGAGCCCAGAGCCGTCTGGAAGGAGCCGTTGGCCACAAAGTCGTTGTAGAAACCCAGGAACTGCCCTTTCAGCTTCACGGTCCCCAGCCGCTGCACGTAGGGCCAGCCCTGGGCCGGAATGTAGCGCCGGATGTCGCGCCCATCCACCACCGAAGGCTGCAGGCGCATCTCCACGAAGCTTTCCTTGAGGTTGGGCAGGCCCTGCACGTTGATGTTCCCAACTACGTGCGTGTTGCGCCCATACCGCACGTCCAGATTTTTGGTGGTGAAGTCCCGGACGTAGCCTTTGGCCTCGCCCGAGAGCAGGACCGTTTCGTTGAGCGTCTGCAGAAAATCCTGGGGCGCAAACTTGGCAATGTCGTCGGAATACACCCGGGAAGGGTTCAGGCGGGCAATAACCTTCACCGAGTCGTTGAAGTCGGTGAAGTTGAGGAAGTGGTCGTACTCGAAGCGCACGTAGTGGTGCAGCTGGCTGTTTTGTACGCGCAGGTTCAGCTTGTCAAACTCCCAGAACTTGCTGGCGTAGGTCATGTCAGCCGTCAGCTCGCGCAGGCGGGTGCCGGAGGGCGTATCCACGGTGCGCAGGTTGTGCACGCGCGTGTAAATCGTGTCGCCGTGGAGCTGAATGCCGGACAGGTCGCCGTAGATACTGTCGAGGTACATATGGGCGTAGTCCATGGTGCGCCCGTAGTACGGCTCGCGCGGCTTGTTTCGGTCGTCGAGCACGAAGCGGCCGTTGCGCAGGCCAATGGCGTCAATCTTAAAGTCGAAGGGCTGACTAACTTTGGTAGTGTCGGTGGGGCCAATCAGGCGGCGCACCGCCGACAGGAACTCGGTGAGGTTGGTGCTGTCGGGCTGCCCAGGGTAGGTGATAAGCGAAAAGCGCGGTTCTTCCAGCGTGAGCTTGCCCACGTGCAGGTGCCTGGGGTCGAACACCGAAAACAGGGTGATGTCGGCATCGGCGCGGCCAATGTTGAACAGCTCGTTGCCGCGCCGGTCGAGCACCCGCACTTGTTCCAGCAGCACCCGCGAGAACGGGCGCACATCTACGCGGCCTACCGTCACGCGGTGGCCCAGGCGGGCCGTAAGCATGGTGGCGGCCCGGTGCGCCAAGTTCGTTTGTACCCCCGGCAGCCGCAAGGCTACCAGCGTGCTGCCTACCACCACAACGAGCAGCAGCAAGAGCACCAGCAGTGCCTTAAGAAGAACAGTCAGGAAACGGGGCACGGGGGCAGAAAAAGAAAAAGGCGGCAGCTAATCGGAACAAAGATAAACGGTTGGCCTGGACCGTTGCCTGAAGGGAAATTTTCGCTCAGAACGGCAGAACCGCGGCAGAGGTTGAGCCCGACAAACGGTGGAAGCGGCAGTTTAGCGTTTTGCTCCGACCTTTGCCGGTGAATTAGAAATGAAGAAGGGAAATGAGGAATGCAGCATTCTGAATTTTACCCGTGCGTACCCGGTAAGAAGCTCCCCAACTTCTTCCTCTTCATTCCTCATTCCTCATTCATAATAACGAGAGGATGCCCACTATTCTGGCCATAGAATCTTCCTGCGACGATACTTCGGCCGCCATTATGGTCGACGGCGAAATTCGCTCCAACGTGGTAGCTACCCAGCAGGTGCACGAGCAGTACGGCGGCGTGGTGCCCGAGCTGGCCTCGCGCGCCCACCAGCAGCACCTGATTCCCGTGGTAGAAGCCGCCCTGCAGCGGGCGGGCGTCACCAAGAAAGACCTGGACGCCGTGGCCTTCACCCAGGGGCCGGGGCTGCTGGGCTCCCTGCTGGTAGGGGGCATGTTTGCCAAAACCCTGGCTTTGGCCCTGGGCAAGCCGCTGATTGCCGTCAACCACATGCGGGCGCATATCCTGGCCCACTTCATTGAGGAGCCGCGGCCCGTATTTCCGTTTCTGTGCCTCACGGTAAGTGGAGGCCATACCCAGCTGGTCATCGTGCGCAGCGCCCTGGACATGGAAATCATCGGGCAAACCATCGACGATGCGGCCGGGGAAGCTTTCGACAAAACTGCCAAGCTCCTGGGGCTGCCTTACCCCGGTGGGCCTCACCTCGATAAATTGGCCCGGGAAGGCAACCCCCACCGCTTTGCTTTCCCCGTGGGGGCCATGCCCGGCTATGATTTCTCCTTCAGCGGACTGAAAACGGCGGTGCTCTATTTTCTGAAAAAAGAAACCGCGCAGAATCCCGAATTCGTGCAGGAAAACCTCCCAGACCTCTGCGCCAGTATTCAGTACACTATTATTCAAACGCTCCTGCGCCAGCTGCGTCGGGCCGCCGCCGATAATACCCTCACGCAAATTGCCCTGGCCGGGGGCGTAGCGGCCAACAGCGGCTTGCGCCAGGCCCTGCAGGACGAGGCTGCCGCGCAAAACTGGCAGGTGTTTATTCCCGCGTTTCAGTTCTGCACCGACAACGCGGGCATGGTAGCCATGACGGCCCATTTCCAGTACCAGGCCGGCGACTTTGCCACCCAGCTCGTCAGCTCCGACCCCCGCCTGAAATTGTGAGGTGTGGTTTCGTGCGTAGTGGTTTGGTTTTGGGCGGTTAGGGGAAGTCTGCCATCCGTAGTTGCAGCCAGAGTAGCACGCTAAGAATCGAAACCTGTTGTAAAAAAGCACCCCGATGAAGAATCCATTCCGGCCCGGCGATGAGCAACACTACCAACTGACTGTGACGGCCGCGCATTTTGCGGTGCTCAACGGGCAGCTGATTCACCCGGTGCTCAGTACGTTTGCGCTGGGCCAGGCCCTGGAGTGGGCGAGCCGCTAGTTTGTGGAGCACATGCTGGAAGAAGGCGAGGAAGGCATCGGAACCTCACTGACGGTAGAGCACTGCGCTCCGGCTTTTGAAGGTGAAACCGTGGAATTTCGCGCTATTTTTGAGCAACTCAACGGCGCCGAGCTGCTGTGTCGCGTAGAAGCCCGGGTGGGCGAGCGGCTGGTAGCCACGGGCCGCACGGGGCAGCGCATTGTGGACCGCGCCCGGCTGCAGGCCCGTTTCGCGGCGCTACGCTTAGCCGGTACCTCCTCCGCTGCCTCCCTATCCTAACGTATTGTTGATAGAGCCCAATCACCGGTTTCTGCCAACTTCCGAGCTACTCTTCCATGGCCAAACAAAAAGATGATGCGCCTAAGCGCGTCAATATCCAAAACCGCCGCGCCCGGCACGAATACAGCTTTCTGGCCCAGTACGACGCCGGCCTGATGCTGCAGGGAACCGAAATCAAGAGCATTCGGGATGGCAGCGTGCAGCTGCAGGACGGTTTCTGCTCCTTTCACCCCGATGGTAGTCTCTGGGTGCACAACGTCACCATTGCCAAGTACACCGAAGGCACCTATAACAACCACGAGCCTACCCGTCCGCGCAAGCTGCTACTCAACAAGCGGGAGCTGCGCCAGCTCGCCGACAAATCCACCGAGCAGGGCCTCACCATTATTCCGGTGCGCATGTTTGTGAGCGACCGGGGCTTTGCCAAGCTGGAAATAGCCCTGGCCAAAGGCAAAAAGCTCTACGACAAGCGCGAAGACCTGAAAGCCAAAGACCAGAAGCGCGAGATGGACCGGACCCGCGACTATTAAGCGCGGAGAACAGGGAAATAAGCCGTTTTCTGCAAGGAAGTTTGGCTGATTGCGGTTTAAGCGGGAGCTTCGTGACTAGTTGTGGCGGGTGGGCAGCATTACGCACTCACCGCACTTCTTCACTTACTCACTCATTCACTCTTTGGAACACGGAATTTGCGCATTGAGCGCCGTGCCGGTACGGGCCGAGCCCACGGATAAGGCCGAACTGGTAACCGAGTTGATGTTTGGTGAATGCTACTCTGTGCTGCTCACCCAAGGCAACTGGCATCAGGTACGCCTGGCGGCCGATCAGTATGTGGGCTGGATTGATTTCAAGCAGCACACGCCCGTTTCGGCCGAGTACCTGGCTGCCTGGCAGCAGCAGGACCACCCGCGCTGCCTGGATGTAGTGCAGGTGGTAAGCGAAGCCAAAACGCGAATTCCGGTTACGCTGGGCTGCCGGCTACCATTTTTCGATGGCATGACCCTGCGCCTCGGCAACCAGCAGTTGTTTTACAATGGCCCGGCCACCAACCCCGAGAACGGGCACGGGCCGCACGGCGCCGTGGAGCCCCGCCTCCGGCTTTTGCTGAAAGTTGCCCAACTGTACCTGAAGGCCCCTTACGTCTGGGGCGGCAAAAGCATTTTCGGCCTCGACTGCTCGGGGCTGGTGCAGCAGCTCTATGGCCTTATTGGCGTGCAGCTGCCCCGCGACGCCCGGCAGCAGATTGACTTTGGCGCGCCGGTGCATTTTGTGGCGCAGGCTCGCCCCGGCGACCTGGCTTTCTTCGACAACGCAGAGGGCAACATCATACATGTCGGCATCGTCCTGGATGAGCAAACTATTCTGCACGCTCACGGCGAGGTCCGCATCGACCCGCTGGACCACAACGGCATCTTCAACCGCGACCGGCAGAAGTACTCCCATAAGCTCCGCCTGATCAAGCGCCTGCTGGCGGATTAAGCATTTTCAGCGGTAGGCAGAAGATGAAACCACGAAAAGCCCTTGCACCGATATAGGTGCCAAGGGCTTTTTTGATGAGGATAGGCCTGAAATGAAGACTACGCATGGGCTCTGCGCTGAGCAAAAAGCCTACTGATAAAACGCGCAACTGAAACGGCGTATCTGTTGTTAATACGCTTAGAATCATCTAGCTTTCGCTGTATCCGATGATTCCAACCAGTTGCGTATGGACCATAAAGTGCTTGTGCTAAACGGCGATTATACTGCCATCACGCTGTGCAGCGTGCAAAAGGCGTTTGTGCTGCTTTTTCTGGAGAAGGCTGAGATGATTGCCAAATCCGATCAGGGCGTGCTGCGCACCATTTCCCAGGCGTTTCCGAAGCCCAGCATCATTCGGTTGCAGCGCTATGTGCGCGTGCCTTACAAGGGCATTGCCCTCAGCCGCCACAACATTATGAAGCGGGACCATTTTGAGTGCCAGTACTGCGGGTCCACCAAAAACCTGACGCTGGACCACGTGATGCCCAGGAGTAGGGGAGGGGACTCCAGTTGGAGCAACCTGCTCACGGCCTGCGCGCGTTGCAACCATGCCAAGGGTCACCGCACCCCGCAGGAAGCCGGCCTTACCATCAGGCAACAGCCCAAAAAGCCTACGCTTTCCGGCTTCCTGAAACTCAGTGCCGGCTCCATCGACGAAAACTGGCACGCGTACCTAAACTAACGGCAGCAGGCATTTCGCCTCGCTGCCGTTTTTGTTGCGCTAAATACGTCGACTTATAGGCAACGCCCCAAGCCGAAGTTGTTCCTTGGTCGATAGCACGGCCTGCCTAAAAAAAGCGACGCCGGCTCCCGAACAGGAACCGGTGGCGCTAAGGGGCCAGTAGGATGGGCTAGCTACAGGGAGAAGGCATTAGAGTTGGTGACCTTGGTGCCGCCCACAAACTGCAGCAGGTCGTGGTTGAGCCGGTCTTTCTCCGTGATAAACAAGCCGTGTGGAGCACCGCTGTACTCCACAAACTGGGCGTGGGGGACAAACTGGGTCATTCGTTCCCCACTTACGGCGGGCGGCACCGTGGCGTCGCTGCTGCCGTGAATAACCAGGGCAGGTATCTTGATGGTCTTTAAGTCCTGACGGAAGTCGGTTGCGGCAAAGGCGTACACGCATTGCTCGGTAGCCCGGGGCGAGGCTATCTGGCACATGGCCTGCATCCAGTCCAGGGTGGCATTGCTAACAGGGTGGCTAATGGTGCCCACGCCAAAGAACTGTTTGCCAAACGTGGCCAGGAAGTCGAACCGGTCCTTATGGATGCCTTCTACCATCTTGTCGAAATTGGCTTTGGGGGCACCATCGGGGTTGTCATCGGTTTGCAGCAGGAAGGGCGTTACGGCCGACACAAAAGCAACTCGGGCAACCCGGGCCCCGCCGTGGCGGCTCATGTAGCGTGCTACCTCGCCGCCACCCATAGAAAAGCCCACGAGCGTCACATTTTGCAGGTCCAGCTCATCCAGCACTGCTTTCAAGTCATCGGCGAAGGTATCGTAATCGTAGCCCTCCCAGGTTTTGGTGGAGTTGCCAAAGCCGCGGCGGGTGTAGGCCACCACGCGGTGGCCGTGCTTGGGTAGTTCGGCCAGCTGGTACTCCCACATTTCGTGGGAAGCGGGCCAGCCGTGAATCAGGACTATCGGGTCGCCCTGGCCCTGATCAACGTAGTGGAGTTTTACTTCGTGGCCATTGGCGTCGCGGCCGGCGGTGATATAGCTCATGAGGTGCTTGGCAAAAAGGTGTAAAAAGGATACTTGTGTTGCTACATACGAGGGTAGCTCAGAGCTGGACAGCTAAGCCCCATATTTTGTACAACGTGCAGGTTACAGGCGCTACAGACGTGACCTCCTCCCAATTGCTGGACCGGCTAGAAGTAGAGCATCAGGCGGTTTTGACCTCCTCCCAATTGCTGGACCGGCTAGAAGTAGAGCATCAGGCGGTTTGAAGCTCGACAGTAGCGGCG
>NZ_VTHL01000013.1:0-146461 GCF_008271285.1 Hymenobacter lutimineralis
CCCGGTGCTGGTCATGTCCACGCGCAGCACCGGGTCGGCCCCCTGCAGGCGCGTGAAGGAGAACTGCGAGGCCTTCACCCCCACGAAGGGCAAATCGTAGACCAGCTCGCTCGCGTCGCGCGCTACGGGCACGCCCAGCAGCACCTGCGTGGCCTTCCTGATCAGGTTGTGGCCCGAGACCTTGCTCACGAAGGGGAAGGAGCGCGAGGCCCGCAGGTTGCACTCAATCACCCGGATTTCGCGGTTCTTCTCCAGGAACTGGATGTTGAACGGCCCGCTGATCTGGAAGCGCCGGGCAATCTTCTCGGCAATGACCTTGAGCTTGCGCACCGTGCCCACGTACACGCGCTGGGGCGGGTAGTACATGGTCGCATCCCCCGAGTGCACGCCGGCAAACTCCACGTGCTCCGAAATAGCATAGGAAACAATTTCCCCTTTATCGGCCACCGCGTCCAGCTCGATTTCCTTCGCCTCCTGGATGAACTCGGACACCACCACCGGGTACTCGGCGCTGACGTCCACGGCCAGCTTCAGGTACTCCTCCAGCTCCGGCACGTTCGAGACCACGTTCATGGCTGCCCCCGACAGCACGTAGCTCGGCCGGATCAGCACCGGGAAGCCCACCTGCTTGACGAAGGCGTAGATGGCCTCCAGGGTGGTCAGCTCGCTCCAGCGCGGCTGGGCAATGCCCAGCTCGTCGAGGATGGAGCTGAACTTGTGGCGGTTTTCGGCCTCGTCGATGCGGGCGGCGGCCGTGCCCAGGATGGGCGCGCCGGCCGCTTCCAGGCGGGTGGCAATGTTGTTGGGAATCTGCCCGCCGGTGCTCAGGATCACGCCCTGCGGCGCCTCAAAGTCCAGGATGTCCATCACCCGCTCGTAGCTCAATTCCTCGAAGTAGAGGCGGTCCGACACGTCGTAGTCGGTGCTCACGGTTTCGGGGTTGTAGTTGATGATGATGGACTTGTAGCCCTCCTCGTTCACGGTCTGGGCCGCATTCACCCCGCACCAGTCAAACTCCACCGACGAGCCGATGCGGTACACGCCCGAGCCCAGCACCACCACCGACTTCTCGGTTTCCGGTTCCAGGTCGTTTTCGGTGCCGTGGTAGGTCAGGTACAGGTAGTTGGTCTGGGCCGGGAATTCGGCCGCCAGCGTGTCAATTTGCTTGACGACGGGCCGCACGCCCAGGGCCTGGCGGCGGGCGCGCACGAGCAGCTCGTGGGCCTTCACCTCGGCCGGGCCCAGCAGCAGCACGGCCAGCTGCTGGTCCGAAAAGCCCTGCTTCTTGGCCTGGCGCAGCAGGGCCGTATCCAGGGCGTCAAGGCCGCCCTGCTGGCGCGTTGAGGCGAGCTGCTGGCCCAGCTGGTAGATGCCGTAGAGGCGCTGCAGAAACCAGCGGTCGATGCGCGTGAGCGCGTGCACGCGGTCCACGTCGTAGCCGGCCTGGAAAGCTTCGTTGATGGCGAAGATGCGCTCCTCGTTGGGCTCGCTCAGCAGCTGGTCCAGGCTGGCGTGGTCGAGCTGGGACTCGGCTTTGTTGGCCACGAAGCCGCGCCGGCCCGTGTCGAGCATGCGCAGGCCCTTCTGAATGGCTTCCTCGAACGTTTTGCCGATGGCCATGACCTCGCCCACGCTCTTCATGGCCGAGCCGATCTGGCGCTGCACGCCCGAGAACTTGCCCAAATCCCAGCGCGGCAGCTTGACCACCAGGTAGTCCAGGGCGGGCTCGAAGAAGGCCGAGGTGGTTTGCGTGACGCTGTTCTTGAGCTCGGCCAGCGAGTAGCCCAGGCTGAGCTTGGCGGCCACGAAGGCCAGCGGGTAGCCCGTGGCCTTGGAGGCCAGGGCCGAGGAGCGGGAGAGGCGGGCATTCACCTCAATGACGCGGTATTCTTCCGAGTACGGGTCGAGGGCGTACTGAATGTTGCACTCGCCCACGATGCCCAGGTGGCGGATGGTCTGGATGCCGATGCTGCGCAGCTTGTGGTACTCGCGGTTGCTCAGGGTCTGCGACGGGGCCACCACGATACTTTCCCCGGTGTGGATACCGATGGGGTCGAAGTTTTCCATGTTGCAGACGGTGATGCAGTTGTCGAACTGGTCGCGCACCACCTCGTACTCGACTTCCTTCCAGCCTTTCAAGGACTCTTCCACCAGAATCTGGTCGGAGGTGGAGAAGGACTTCTGGGCCAGGGTGCGCAGCTCGTCCATGTTGTTGGCGAAGCCGCTGCCCAGGCCGCCCAGCGCGAAGGCGGCGCGCACGATGATGGGGAAGCCAATCCGCTCCGCGGCCGCCAGCGCGTCCTCCATCGTCGTCACGGCTTCGCTGCGGGCCGTGAGCACGCCGATCTGGTCGAGCTTTTCCTTGAAGATGTCGCGGTCCTCGGTGTCGATGATGCTCTGCACGGGCGTGCCCAGCACGCGCACCTGGTACTTGTCGAACACGCCGGCGCGGTACAGGGCCACGGCGCAGTTCAGGGCCGTCTGCCCGCCGAAGGCCACCAGAATGCCGTCGGGCTGCTCCTTTTGTATGACGCGTTCCACGAAGTAGGGCGTCACGGGCAGGAAGTACACGTCGTCGGCAATGTCGTCCGACGTCTGCACGGTGGCAATGTTGGGGTTGATGAGGATGGTGCGGATGCCTTCCTCTTTCAGCGCCTTGAGGGCCTGCGAGCCGGAGTAATCGAACTCACCGGCCTCCCCGATTTTGAGGGCACCGGAACCGAGGATGAGAACTTTCTGTGGTTTTTCCATTCTAGGAGTGAGGTAACAGACCCATGCGGGAGTCGTGTCGAAAAGCAGTCGTTTGGAGCTGGCTACAGCCTATTTGCGTGCGTGAGCGGAAGCGGTTTTCACCGCGCTGAAGAGGGTGTCGGTTTTGAAAACCTCCCATTGCCCGGACGGCCGTTTGACCATCCAGAGTTTGATGGTGGCGTCGGCCCGTTCGCCTTCCATGAAGAAGCGGAAAACGGTCGTGTCTTTGCGGGCGCCGAGCTTTTCCACCTTGAAGTTTTTGGCGGTTATTTCCCCGGTGCGCCGGGTTATGCGGGGCGAAACTTTGGCCGACTTCATGGCCCGGTTCACCAGGTTTCCCGGCTCCCCCAGCACGGTGCGCAGCAGCGTGGGCTGGACCAGGTACTTGCCAAACAGGAACAGGCCAAAAACCACGGCCCCCATCAGCAAAAAAACCCAATTCGGCAGACCTCTACGTTTTTCTGGCATGTAGGCGGGGCGTTGGAAAGGGCGAGTTTAGAGGTCGGTTTGTGTGGTGCAGAACGTCATGCTGAGCTTGTCGAAGCATCTCTACCGAACAATACAACGAAGCGGTAGAGATGCTTCGACAAGCTCAGCATGACGTTCCAGGGTACTTACCATTCAGTGACTTTGTAAGCAGTTACAACTGAATCAGGTCCCAATGTCAGGTCGAGCGTTTTGCCGTGAACCGGGTCAATATCCGATTCAAACCCTTCAAAAATCAGGTACTGAATTATGGTGTCGTCATCCTGACCGTAGTTGCTTGGCTCACCAATCGAATCAACAAGCTGCTCGTAAGTCAACCCTGTTAATTGGTGATGCTTAACCCAATCACTAAGCATCCTTTCCCGGTAAGGATAGGTGCCTTCACCGTCATTATACACCGTCCAACTCTCTTTGTCGAACTTGAGCTCAGACGGCTTATCAGGCGTGTAAAAAGCACCTATCAACACGAAACCGGTAAATGCTATCAGCGCCACTAGCGCCAATGATTTGGTCGTAACCAAGTCGCTAAGCATTCGATGCCTGCTTGTACTTCTCTACCTCGTCCAGAAACTGGTCGAACAGAAACTCCGTGTCCTGGGGGCCGCCGGCGGCTTCGGGGTGGAACTGGGTGGAGAAGAAGGGCTTGGTCTGGTGCTGGATGCCTTCGCAGGTGCCGTCGTTCAGGTTCTCAAACAGCATGGTCCACTCGCTCGGCAGCGTGGTGGGGTCCACCGCATAGCCGTGGTTCTGGCTGGTGATGTAGCTGCGCTGGGTGCCCGTGAGCTTGACCGGCTGGTTGTGGCTGCGGTGCCCGTACTTGAGCTTGAACGTGTCCCCGCCCGCGGCCAGGCCCATGAGCTGGGAGCCCAGGCAGATGCCGAAGATGGGCTTGTCCTGCTGCAGGGCTTTCTGCAGGTGGCCGATGGTGGCCTGGCACATCTTCGGGTCGCCGGGGCCGTTCGAGAGAAACAGGCCGTCGTAGTCGAGCTGGGTGAAGTCGTAGTCCCAGGGCACACGGATCAGTTCCACGTCGCGCTCCAGGAAGCAGCGGATAATGTTGGTCTTGGTGCCGCAGTCCACCAGCACGATCTTGTGCTGGCCGTGGCCGTAGTGCTGCACGCCCGCGGGGCTGACCTGCGCCACCAGGTTCTCCAGGTTCGGGTCGTGCATCGGAATATCTTCCTCGGCCACGATTTTGCCCAGCAGGGCGCCCTGCTCGCGCAGCTTCTTGGTCAAAAGGCGCGTGTCCACCCCGCAGATGCCGGGAATGTTGTACTCCTTGAGCCAGTCGCCCAGGCTCTTGGCCGCGTGCCAGTGGCTGTGCTCCTGGGAGTAGTAGTTGACCACCAGGCCGGCCACGTGCACCTTGTCCGACTCGAAGATGCGGGAAATGGACTCGTAGAGCTCCTCGCCCGGCACGCCGTAGTTGCCCACCATCGGGTAGGTCAGCACCAGGATCTGCCCGGCAAAGGAAGGGTCCGTCAGGTTCTCGGGGTAGCCCGTCATGGCCGTGCTGAAGACCACCTCCCCGGCTGCGGAGGTATACGCGCCGAACGACTCGCCTTCGATCAGGGTGCCGTCTTCCAGAATCAGTTTTACTGTTTGGGTCATGTTCTGTTGGTTGGCCTTACTCAGCCCCCGTCTCCGGTAGGGAAGGGAGCCAAGGCGGCACGACTGGAAATGATAAATAGCCTCTAGATGGCGTCCAAACCTGGCAAGCCGAGCAAATCAGCGGCGCGGCGCGCCACGGTTTTAACACTGGCGACATCCGGGCCGGTGATGGTCAGGTGGCCCATCTTGCGGCCTGCGCGCGCCTGCAACTTACGGTACAGGTGTAGGTGGGTTCCTGGCAAACTCAGTACGGTGGCCCAATCCGGCTCGTGTGGCTGACCGTTGGCGTCGAACCAGACATCGCCCAGCAGGTTAAGCATGATGGCTGGAGAATGCTGGCGCGGCTCCGGCAGAGGTAAGCCCGCCATGGCATGCACCTGCAGGTCAAACTGCGACGCGTCGCAGGCGTCCAGGGTATAGTGGCCGCTGTTGTGCGGGCGTGGGGCCATTTCGTTGACCACCAGGCCGCCATGCTCGCTGCCGTCTTCCACCACAAAAAACTCGACGCACAGCACCCCCACGTAGCCGAGATGCTGCGCGATGGAGACGGCCGCGTCGCGGGCCCGGGTTGCCAGGGCGGGCGGCAGACTGCCTTCGTAGGCGTGGGTCACGGCCAGAATACCATCGACGTGCACGTTGCGCTGCGGGGCGTAGCTGACCACTTGCCCGTCCCAGCCGCGCGCCACCAGCACCGAACATTCGGCGGTGAGCGGCAGCATCTTTTCCAGCACGCAGGCCACGCCGCCTAGCTCCGCCCAGGCGGCTTCCAGCTCAGCGGCTGTCCTCACGCGGACCTGGCCTTTGCCGTCATAGCCCATGCGCGCGGTTTTCAGGATGCCGGGCAGCAAATCCTTCCGCTCGGCTTGCACAGCCTGCAATTGGGCCGGGGTTTCAATCACGGTATACGGCGCGCAAGTCACCCCCGACACAGCGGCGCAGTCCGCGAAGTGGGCTTTTTCCTCAATGCGGTTTTGGGCAATGCCAACCACGGTCGCGCCAGGCGCCACGGGCCGGGTCAGGGCCAGCGTTTGCAGCGTATGAGCTGGCACGTTTTCAAACTCGGTGGTGATGGCCTGGCACAGCTGGGCCAGTTGTGCCAGCCCGGCCGGGTCGTCGTAACCGGTCTGGATGTGGTGGTGACTTACCAGCCCGGCCGGGCTTTGCGCGTCGGGCTCCAGTACGGCGGTGAAGTAGCCCAGGCGCTGGGCGGCATGCACAAACATTCGGCCCAGCTGTCCGCCTCCCAGTACCCCCAGCGTGGCCTTTTGGCCCGCGGCGTCCTCGCTGCCTGGGAAAATTGGGGTCATGGCTGCAACGTGAATTTCTTCGTTCATACGGGCAGGGTCATAGCGCGAGCAGCTTCAGTTTGTTCGGCGCGAAACACTTGCAGCTTGGCAGCCAGGTCCGGGTCGTGCAGAGCGAGCTGGCTGACGGCGAACAGGGCGGCATTAGCCGCTCCGGCGTCGCCGATGGCAAAGGTGGCTACGGGCACCCCTTTGGGCATTTGCACAATGCTGTGCAGCGAATCTACTCCCTGCAAATGGCGGCTGGCCACTGGCACGCCCAGTACGGGCACCGTGGTTTTGGCGGCCAGCATACCGGGCAGGTGGGCGGCCCCGCCCGCACCGGCAATGATGGCCTGCAAACCACGCGGGCCGGCTTGTTCGGCGTAGGCAAATAAGTCGTCTGGCATGCGGTGGGCCGACACCACGCGGGCTTCGTGGGCCACGCCAAAGTGCGCGAGCATCTGCACGGCGTGCTGCATGGTGTTCCAGTCGCTGCTGGAGCCCATGACCACCCCAACCAGGGGCTTAGGATTGGAGGAGGAAAGAGTACTCATCAAAATTCTTTGGTGGTCATGCTGTGCGAAGGGGACTGGAGTCGAACCGAAGGTCGCTGTTGGGCAAGCATCTCAACTGTAGCAGCAATCCATCGATTGGATTTACTCTCGTGGTAGAGATGCTTCGACTGCGCTCAGCATGACGTTCTTAGTAGTAAGGCGTTCTGTTTATTTTTCGGACAGCTCAACCAACTGTTCGCGCTCCAGCAGGATTTTTGTCCCCAAAATCACCAGGTCTACCCGGCCTTTCAGCGTCTGGTCGATGAAGGGCGTATTCTGGGACTTGGATTTCATGAATTCCTTCGTGAACGTGGTTTCCGCTTCGGTATCGAACAAGACGCACTCGGCTGGCTGGCCGACTTCGATGGTGGGCACGGGCAGACCCATCAGGCGGCGGGGCTCGGCCGAATAGCGCTTCACCACCAGGTCCCACCCAAATTTGCCGGGCTCCACGAAGAAGTGGTACAGCGACACCAGGGCCGTGTCCAGGCCGGTGATGCCGTTGGGGGCGCTGATGAAATCCTGGGCTTTTTCGAAGGGCGTGTGCGGGGCGTGGTCGGTGGCAATGAGGTCGAAGACGCCTTCTTTGAGTCCCTCGAGCAAGGCGTCACAATCGGCCTGCGTCCGCAGCGGCGGGTTCATCTTATAGTTCGTGTCGTAGTCGCCGATGTGCTCGTCGGTGAACAGCAGGTGGTGCGGGGCCACTTCCGCCGTCACCTTCACATCGCCGCGCGATTTCCACCACCGGATGGTCTCCATGCCAAGCTTGCTGGACACGTGCTGGATGTGCACGTGGGCGCCCGTCGCGTGGGCCAGCCGGATGTCGCGGTCGATGATGATTTCCTCCGCGCAGGCTGGCGAGCCTTTGATGCCGAGCCGATAACTCATCACCCCTTCGTTGAGGGCGCGCGGCCCGGCCAGCTCCGGCACCTCGCAGTGGCTGGCGAAGAACATTCCAAACTCGGTGGCATACTGCATCGCGCGGAACAGTACTGCCGGGTCGCGGGTGGTATCCCCGTCGTCGGTGAGCATGATCACGCCGAGGCGGTGCATTCCCTCAATTTCCGCCAGCTCCTTGCCCTCGCGGTTTTTGGTAACGCAACCGGAGGTGTACACCGGAATGCGGGACCGGTGCTTGGCATTTTCGAGCACGGTAGCCACCGCGCTTGCCGAGTCGAGGGCTGGGCGGGTGTTGGGCATCATCACCACGCCGGTCACACCGCCGTTGATGGCCGCCTCGCTGCCCGTGGTAATAGTTTCCTTGTTTTCAAACCCGGGGGCGCGGAAGTGGACGTGGGCATCAAACATAGCCGGCATCAGCACCCGGCCGCGGGCGTCAATAACGCGGGCACCCTTGGGAACAGGCAGGTTGGTGCCGATTTTCTGAATTTTTCCTTCGACAATCAGGACATCGCCCTCGAGCAGTTTGGGGGAGTTTTCGGAGGCGATGCGGGTATTTTGAAGGAGAAGCATGGAGTGAAGGAGTACTGTAACCGGGTCAGGGTTATGGGAAATGGAAGTTAAAGAGCAGAGTCGGTCGTTGCGTTCGGTATTTAGGGCATAATCACCGTCGAGTTAGCCTGTTGCCGCGCGGTATACGCTTCCTGCTTCGGGAATTCCCCGCCGGGCGTCAGCCAGTCGAGCACGGCCATGCGGATGGAGATGCCGTTTTCAACCTGGTTGGTGATGAGGCTGCGCTCGTAGTCCATAACGGCGTCGCACAACTCGACTCCCCGGTTCACGGGGCCGGGGTGCATGATGTAGAGGCCCCGGTCGCGGATTTCTGCCAGCCGGGCGGTGGTGATGCCGTAGACCCGGTGGTATTCGCGGACGCTGGGGAAAAACTGCACGTCCTGGCGCTCCATCTGCACGCGGAGCAGGTACACCACATCGGGCGCCCAGGCCATGGCCGCCTCGTAGTCGGTAAAGCGGCGGATGCTTTCCGGGGCGTACTTAGGCACCAGCGAGCCTGGGCCGAGGTACGCCACCTCAACGCCCAGCTTTTGCAGCAGGGTGCTGGTAGAGCGCGCGACGCGGGAGTGAAGGATATCCCCGATGATGAGGACTCTTTTGCCCCGGGGGTCAGGAAATTTTTCCTTGATGGTGAAAGCGTCCAGCAGGGCCTGGGTGGGGTGCTCGTGCGCCCCGTCGCCGGCATTGATGACCGACGCCGTGGTTTGGCGGGCAATCATACCGGGCAGGCCGGGGTGGCTGTGGCGCACAACGATGTAGTCGGTGCGCATGGCCTGGAGCGTCTCAATTGTCTCGCGCACCGACTCGCCCTTCGTGATGGAGGAGTGGGCCACGTCGAAATTGGTTACCTCCGCCGAGAGGCGTTTGGCCGCGACCTCGAAGGAGGAGTGCGTGCGGGTGCTGGCCTCGTAGAACAGCATGAGCACGGACTTGCCCTCGAGGGCCGGAATTTTCTTCACCGAGTGGGTGAAGAGTTTTTTAAAGGACGTGGATTGGTCGAGCAGGAACTCGATTTCCTCACGGTGAAGGGATGCAATGTCGAGCAGGTCTTTACGTGCCATACCGGAGTCTAGGAAAAGGATGGGCGTCTAACTAAAACGGACGGTAGGATGCCTTAAGCTTCCGCAACCCAAGACGGAGAAACTGGCTGCCGGTGCAGGCCGAGGTGCTGATGACAGCAGCCACGGTTAAGGAAGAGAGGGTTGGGGGCCATGGGTGGTGGAGGGTTGGGATTGGCAGTTGAGTTAGGCAGTATGAATCGGCAGCGGGGCAGCAGCCAACGAACTCAAGGGACATAAAAAAACCGTTTCGGAATCCGAAACGGCGGCGGGGCAATACCCAGAAAAAATAACAGAAATACCAGAGGCAAAATCGGGAAAACCGACGGTTGCGAAGACCTTCCGGTCTACTCGCGGTTCCCCGCCGAGCAGGTTCCCACGCTTCATCAACAAGTTTTTTGGTTGAAGCATGCTGCAAAGCTACGGCATTGTTACGGATCCTTTACGCATGTCAGGCAAGAATTTTCGTTGGGTTGAACGTGGGCAGTGGGCTCCTACGGGCAAAGTACCTTCGGCTTCCTGCGCTATGTCGAAGCGTTTCAGGCCAGTTGGTGTCCTGGCCCTCGGGTAAAAGTTTCGCCCTAATGCTAACTGGACGGTTTGGAACAGCACACCTAGTAAAAGACCCTTAGTGCATCCAGGCCAAAGTGGAACGGTTAACTTCAGGCCCCAACTTCTAAATCCAGGCCAACTAGCCTGCCACGCATGCTCGATTTTCCCGCCCTGCAGCCCCGAATCATCGAAGCCCCGGCCCGCCGGCTGCTGGGCTTTAGCCAGCTGATGTCGCGGGCTGAAGACCAGACGGCGCTGCTCTGGCGCACGTTTATGCCGCGCCGGCGTGAGGTGGCGTCGTCCACCAGCCCTGACCTGTTTTCGGTGACACAGTACCCCGCCGGCTATTTCGCCGCCTACGACCCGCACGCCGTATTCTGTAAATGGGCCGCGGTGGCCGTGGCGGACGCTACGCCGGTGCCCGTCGGAATGGCCCCGCTGACCATACCCGCGGGCCAGTACGCCGTGTTCGACTACCGCGGGTCGAGCCTGGATACGCGCGTGTTTGCCTACATTCTGCTGGAGTGGCTGCCGGCGTCCGGGTTCGTGCTGGACGACCGGCCCCACCTGGAAGTGCTGGGCCCCGGCTACCGCAATGCTGACCCGACCTCAGAAGAAGAAATCTGGATACCCATTCGGCCCCAGCTGGCTTCGGGAGGCTGAGAAGACTTTTGTTTCCTCAAAAATGCTGCACGATGGCGAAGTAGAGCGGCATGCCCACGGTGATGTTGAAGGGGAAGGTGACGCCCAGGGCCATGGGTAGGTACAGGCCCGGGTCGGCTTTGGGCGCGGCCAGGCGCATGGCGGCGGGCACGGCAATGTAGGAGGCACTGGCCGCCAGAATGGCGAAGATGAAGCGGTTACCCTCACTATCGGTAACCAAGTGGCTGAGGGCCGCTACCAGGCAGCCATTGAGCAGGGGCACCAGCAAGGCAAAGGCCGTGACGAAGCGGCCATAGTGGCGAAAGGCGGCAAAGCGGCGGGCCGTGACCATGCCCATTTCGAGTAGGAAGATGGCCAGGAAGCCCTTAAAAATATCAGTGGTGAAAGGCTTGATGCCTTCCGCCTGCTTGGTGTCGGCAATCAGGCCAATCATGAGGCTGCCCAGCACCATCAGCACGCTGCCATTGGTGAAGGAATGCTGCACGATGGCGCCCAGGCTGGGGCGGCTTTCCTCGGAGTCCGCCTCGTACCGTTGCATTAGAATCACCCCTACAATGATGGCCGGGGCTTCCATCAGCGCCATCACGGCTACCATGTGCCCGCTGAAGTGCCGTTGCTGCATTTCCAGAAACGACACCGCCGACACAAACGTGACGGCACTTACCGAGCCGTAGGCCGCCGCTACGGCGCCGGCATCGGCAACGCTGAGCCGGCGCTTCAGCACGAAAAACGTGTAAAGCGGAATCAGGGCCGCCACCAGCAGGCCAAACCCCAGGGAGTACAGTATTTCCGGCGTGAAGGCGCTGTGAGCCAGCTCCTGCCCGCCCTTAAAGCCAATAGAGAAGAGCAGGTACAGGGAAATGAACTTGATAGAGGCCGGCGGAATTTCCAGGTCGCTTTTCACCACCGTGGCCAGAATACCCAGCACAAAAAACAGCAGCGTAGGGTTAGTAAGGTTGGAAAGGAGTACGTGTGTATCCATGTAGCCGGGGTAAGAAGAGGTAGAAGGATGTGGGCAGGACATGGCTTTCCCGGCCCGGCCAGAAACAGGGTTCTGGCCGGGCTGGGTAGCGCTACGTAAAGGGTAGGAATAGGCGAGGCTTGCGCCTGGGTGCGGGCGGTTACTGCGTGGGGCCGCCGGCCGCCCAGCGGAGGGTTGCCTGGGTTTGGGCGTATTTGGCCTGGAGCTCCGCCAGTTTCAGGCGGGCACTCACCAGGCTGGCTTCGCGGGTGTTGAGCAGGAACACCGAGCTTTCCCCGTTTTCGAAGCGGGTTTGCTCACCCCGGCGCAGCTGTTCGGCGTTCTGCACCACCTGGGCCTGTAAGGCCAGCTGCTGGCGCAGGGCTTCCCAGTCGTTGGCCGCCGTGCGCAGCCCGGCCTGGATGTCGCGGGTGCCTTGCTGCAGCTCCAGTTCGGTTTCGCGCAGCTTCAGGCGGTTGAGCTGGAGCTTGGCGCGCTCCTGGCGCAGCAGCACGGGGTAGGCAAAGCTCACTCCCAGCTTGTAGTTGTTTTGCAGGTAGCTGCCGCTGAGCTGGGCTCCGGTTTCGGGGCTGAAGGGGGTGCCCGCCTGCAGCAGGTTGTAATCGACGTTGAGCTTGGGCAGCAGCTTATTGGCCAGCAGACGGCGCTCCACGCCCAATTGGAGGAGCTTGGCCCGGCTTTTCTGCAGCTCGGGGTGCACCTGCTGGGCTTGCTCCGCGAGCAGGGTTAGCGAGTCGGTGGGGAGGGGGCGCCAGCCGGCGGGGTCTACCAGGGGCTGGGGCCGTACGTCGGCGGGCAGGTCCCGGGGCTGCTGCTGCTCGTCCCAGAGGTAGGTGCTCAGCTGCAGGGTGGCGTTCTGCCACTGCACCTGGGCCTGCACCAGGGCCGCCTGCCGGTTTTGCAGCTCGGTCAGGGCCTCCACCGAGTCGATGGCGGCCAGGTCGCCGAGGCGCACCCGCTCCCGGATGGCCCGCAGGCGTACATCGGCCAGCTCCGTATTCTGGCGCAGCAATTCCCGGCGCTGGTGGCTCAGCGTCCAGTCCCAGTAGTCCTTGGCGGCTTGCAGCAGCAGCTTGTTGAGGGCTCCGCGGCGCTGGGCTTCGGCCAAGCCCTGCAGGGCCTGGGCCTGGCGCACAGCGGCCCGGCGCTCATCTACCAGCAGGCCCTGGGCCAGCGGCACCGAAATGCCCAGGTAGCTTAGGCCGGCCGGAGCCGTGTAGTTTTCGGGGTTGATGTAGGTGCCGGTGCCGCGCTCAAAGCCCGCTTTCACGTCGGCCCCAAACCAGAGCGGTACCCGCAACTGGGAATCCCAGTCGTGGAAGTATTCCTTGCCGCCCAGGGTTTTGCCGTAGTATTTGCTGGTCGCAGCCGGGTCGAACTGCCCGCGGGCAAAGCGTACCTCCTGCAGGGCCCGCTCGGGCAGCAGCCCCGCCTGCCGGGCCACGGGGTGGCGCAGCGTGACGTAGGCGAGCAGGTCGCTGAGGCCAAACACGCGGCTGGAGTCGGGCAGGTCCACGGGCCGGGCCACCAACGGGGGCGGGGCCGGAAGGCGGCCGGCCGGCCGGTTGGCGGGACGCGCGGCTTGCGCTTCCGCGCCTTCTAGGCCAGCAGTCAGGAGCAGGCCCGCGGCCAGGGCAAAAGTGCGCAGCTGCTTCATTTAGCTTCTTCTTCGGCCGAGGCCTCGGCTTTCTTCTCCTTCTTGCCGGCTTTGCCTTCTTTCCCGTCCTTCCCAGCGGGGGCGCCCACAAAGTCGGGCGGGAAGCCATTCACCTGCCGCCACAGCTCGTACCAGATGGGCACATCGTCGAGCAGGGCCCAGCCGTACACCCCGCTGCCTACGCGCAAAGGCTTGGGCCAAGGTTCCTGGTCGGGGTCTGGGGTGACCAGCACCCGGTACTGGCCCTGGGAGTCGATGTTGTCGATGACGGCCACCACGCCGCCGAATGTGCCGAAGCTGGTGCCGGGCCAGCCACTGAATACCAGGGCCGGCCAGCCGTCGAACTGCAGCCGTACCTTGCGGCCCACGCTCAGCAGGGGAATGTCCATGGGCTGCACGTACAGCTCGGCGGCCAGGGCCGGAGCATCGGGCATTACCGTAACGATAGGCTCGCCTTCCTTCACGATTTCACCCAGGCCCTCTTTCAGGGCCCGGACCACGTAGCCATCCTGCGGGGCCGTAATCTGGTAGTAGCCCGAGCGGATGCTGAGGTTGGCCAGTTCGTTGCGCATCTTGGCAATCTGGCCCTCAGTATCGAACTGGTAAGTCGTCACGGAGCGGCGGTCCGACTCCGACTTGGCCAGCTTGTCCTGGTACTCGGCCGAGAGGGAAGCCAGCTCCAACTGGGCGTTGCGCAGGGCCTGGCGGCTGGCTTCCAGCTTGTTTTCGGCGGACTGCAGCTTGGCCGTGGCTTCCTGAAACTTGAGGCGGCGCTGCTCCAGCTCCGTCAGGGACTTCAGGCCCTGCTTGTAGAGCTCTTCCTGCCGCTGCTGCTGGCGCTGGGCAATGGTGTAGTCGTTGCGCACGGCCACCAGGTCGGCCTCGTCGGAATTTACTTTGAGGCGGCTCTGCTCTACGTAGTTACGGGCTTTGCTTAAGCTCACCTGCAGGCCCGCACGCAGGGCTACCTGCTGGTCGGTGAGGGCCGCGTTCTTGGCTTTGTTTTCGCTGAGCGAGGCAATTTTGGCTTCCAGCTGCTCACGGGTGCGCTGCACCAGCTGGGGGTCGAAGTACTTTTCCTTGACTTCTACCAGGTCTACCAGGGTGTCGCCCCGGCGTACGTGCTGCCCCTCGCGCACCCGCCAGCGGTCAATGCGGCCGGCAATGGTGCTGGGCACGGTCTGGGGGCGGTCCTGGGGGCGCAGGGTGGTGAGGGTGCCGGTGGAGCGGATGTTCTGCGTCCAGGGCAGGAAGCCCGCCGCCAGGGCCAGCAGCCCCAGCGCGGCCGCCCACCGGGCCAGGGTTCGGCCGGTGGTAGGCGTCTGCACCCGCGCAAACGAGCGGAAGCGCCCGGTCAGGGGGTTGGATTCGGCCAATGGATGTTCAGCAAACGGCATGGGAAGGGAAGTATTCGTTGTTCGTGGCTGGTTGCCCGGGAAATGCAGGAGCAGCTGCCAGCAGGAAAGACACCAAGGAAAATCTACGCCAGCAGGTCCTGCATACCGGGTTGTTGGGATACTTCGGCAAAAGACCCATCGGTTACCAGGCGTCCGGCCCGGAGCACGGCCAACCGCGGGCACAAGGCCAGCACCCGCCGGTCGTTGGAGGCTACCACCACCGTCCAGCCCTGGTCGGGGGCCAGTACCCGGCGCAGGATGCGCAGCCGCTCGGCGGGCTCCACGCCGGGCAGGAAGGTGTCGAGCAGGAGCAGGCGGGGGCGGCGCACCAGGGCTCGGGCCAGCAGCAGCTTCTGCCGGGTGCTTTCTGCCAGGGGAGTACCGATACCCAGGGGCGTATTCAGGCCCAGCGGCCGGGCGTAAAGCTCGTCGCGCAGCCCCACCAGCTCCAGGGCCCAGGCCACGTCCTCGGCCCCAACGCTGGCTTGGCCCAGGGTAAGATTGTCGAGCACGGTACCGTCGAAAAGATGCTGGTGGGCAATGTTGTCGCCCACATGCTCACCCAGGGAGGTGGGCTCCACATCCTGCAGGGCAATGCCATCGTAGGCCACCACACCGGTGTAGCCCGTCAGGAGTCCGGCCAGAATACGCAGCAGGGTGGTTTTGCCCGAGCCATCGTAGCCCGCCAGTCCCAGGTGCTCCCCGGCCCCGATGCTGAGGGTGAGCTGATCGAGGGGGGCGCGTGAGCCACCGGGGTAGGTGTAGCTAAGCTGGCGCAACTCGGCGCGCAGCCCGCTACGGCCGGCCGGCAGCGGCAGGGTAGTGGTGCCCCCGGCCGTCACCAAGGGTAAGTCCAGCACGTGGCCGATTTTGTCCAGGGAAGTCAGCGCATCGTAGACAACGTCGAGCTTTAGCAACACCTTTTCCACCGCCGAAATGGTGAGAATGATGATGATTTCGGCCGCCACAAACTGGCCGATGTTCAACTGGCGGTTGATCAGCAGCCAGCAGCCAATGATGAGCAGGGCAGCCGTGATGAGCGTTTTGAAGGTGACGAAGCCCCAGTACTGCACCAGCAGAATCCGGAAGTGGCTCTGGCGGGCCCCCAGATACCCCTCCACGAGGGCATCGGTGCGTTCCAGGGGCAGCTCCTGCCGGGGCGGGTGGCGGAACGTCTGCACCGTGCGGGCTACATCTTCCAGCCAAGCCACCACGCGGTATTTATACTTGGATTCGAGCAGGCTGGTGCTCAGCCCCTGGGGGCCGGTTACCCGGATCATCAGCGCCAGCAGGGCTACCAGCAGCACCCCGAAAGCAATGAAGACGGGGTGGTAGAACGACAGCAGCAGCAGGCCAAAGAGAATTTGCAGGGCGGCGGCCGAAAACTCCACCAGGATGGTGGCCAGCCCTTTTTGCAGGGTGGGCACGTCCAGCAGGCGGTTCATCAGCTCGGGCAGGTACTGGCCGTTGAGGGCCTCACTGCGCACGCGCGGCAGGCGCAGGGCAAAGTCCAGGCTCAGGCGGGCAAACAGGCGCTGCTGAATAAACTCTACCAGGTACACCTGCATCACCTGCAGGCCGCCTACCAGGAGGGTGCCCAGCACAATAAAGGCAATAAGCACCACCAGCGAAGTACTGACGGCCCCGCTGCTCACAAAGCCAATTACCGACTGCACGCCCAGGGGCAGCGACAGGCTGATGAGCCCGGTCAGGGCCGCGTATACGTAGAGGTAGGCAATGTCGCGCCGCTCCGAGGCAAGCAGGCGCCACAGGCGCTGGCCGGGGGTAAGCGAAGAGGCGTGCGAATCCGCCATGGAAGTAAACCGTTTGAAAGTGGGTAATGTGCGGCCCGCGTTTTTTAGTGGGGCCGCTTGTCTTTTGCGTAGAGGGCTAGCGGCTGGCCTTTAGCCCAGGGCGGCAAAAGCCAAGCGTGTAAGAAAGTCGTGGATGGATTTGTTTTCCGCCGCCGGGGGGGCCGCGTCGGTAAGGGAGGGCAGGTGCTGGGCGAAGAAGTGCTGCTTGCGGGCCGATTCGAGCAGGGTGCTGACCAGGGCGTGGGGGTAGGCGTAGACCGGGTTAATCTCGCGCACTACCTCGCTGATGCCCGCCGCCAGCCGCTTGTACTCCTGAAACAGCCCGGCTTTGTTGTCCTCATCCACCTCTTTGGTGAGGTAGGCTTTGGAGGCTTCGCTCACCACAATGCGGTAGAGGGCGGCTTCGTCGAGCTGGGAGGTAGTGGGGTCGTCCTGGTGGGCCTGGGTGAGAATGCCCAGGATCAGGCGCAGGCGCTGGCGGGCGTCGGCCACGTTGTGGGTATGAAACCGAATCTGGTAGCGCAGCCAGGCCCAGTGCCAGCTTACCAGGTACACCAACAGTTTGTGCTTGTTTTCAAAGTAGCGGTACAAGGAGGCCTCCGTGGACTCGATGCGCTGGGCCAGCTTTTTAAACGTAAACTGCTCAAACCCGATTTCGTCAATCAGCCGGACGCTTTCGGCCACCAGGCGGCGGCCCAGGTCGGTGTCCTGCGGGTCGCGCAGGTAAAAATTTTCGTTGAGGTCGATGCGAAGCATGGCGTGCGGAATAAGCTCGGCAGGAATACGTGGCGGGAGAAACGATTTTTCGTGAACGTATTACTGTGCTCAAAGATAGTACTCCTGCTTTTTTGAGCCCGGTTATTCACCTTGGCCAAGGGAAAACGCCCGTTTTCCATCCAGCAGGTACAAGTGCTCGGTCTTGATGAGGTAGAAGCCGAAATCAACCAGCCGGTGCAGCAGGAACAGCACATCCAGGAAGGGAACGGGCGTAAACTCCGGCTGGGGCTGACTTACCAGGGCATCGGCGGCCACAAAGCGGCAGCGCCAGTGGTCGGTGCAAAAGGTTTCGGGGTAGCCATCGGGGTATACCTTCACGCCGCGGTTGGTAATCATCTTCAGCTGCATCCGGCGGCCGGTAATGGCTTCCAGCTTACGGCCCAGCTCCTCGGGCTGCTTGCCGTCCCAGCGCAGAAAGATATCCACGCCCACCAGTTGCTGCACCACGGGGAGGCGAGGCGCCGGTGCGGCCGGGACCGGGGCCTGCTCCGTAGGGCTGGTAGCCGCCTGGAAAGGCCGCAGCTGCCGGGGCTCCCGGCCCAGGCGCTCAATCACGGCATCCGCAAACTCGGAGGTACTCAGCCGGGCGCGGCTGGTTTCGGGGTGGTAGATATCGGCCGTGTGGCAGCCGTCTTCCAGGGCGCACAGCCAAGCGTTGTGCACCCGGGCGGCGGCCTCCGTCTGGCCCAGGTGCACCAGCATGAGCACGGCGGCCTGCAGCAGGCCCGAGGGGTTGGCTACGTTCTGGCCCGCAATGTCCGGGGCCGAGCCGTGAATGGCTTCAAACAAGGCGCCCTGGTCGCCGATGTTGGCCGAGCCAGCCAGGCCCACCGAGCCGGCTATCTGGGCCACCACGTCGGAAATAATATCGCCGTACAGGTTCAGGGTCACCACCACGTCGTAGCGCTCGGGCGTATCGGCCAGGCGGGCCGTGCCAATGTCGATGATCTGGTGCTCCTGTTCAATGTCGGGGTACTCTTGGCCAACTTCCTGAAACACCCGGTGAAACAGCCCATCGGTGAGCTTCATGATGTTGTCCTTGGTCATGCACGTGAGCTTGCGGCGCCCGTGCTGGCGGCAGTACGCAAAGGCGTAGCGCACAATTTTCTCGCAGCCCGGCCGGCTCACCAGCTTCAGGCACTGCACCACGTCGGGCGTCTGCTGGTGCTCGATACCGGCGTACAGGTCTTCCTCGTTTTCGCGGATGATGACTACGTCGAGCTTGGGGTGGCGCGTGGCTACGGCCGGAAACAGGCTGCGGGTGGGCCGCACGTTGGCGTATAACCCCAGCGTTTTGCGCAGCGTCACGTTCAGGCTTTTGTAGCCCCCACCCAGGGGGGTGGTGATGGGTGCCTTGAGCAGCACCCGGGTGCGGCGCAACGACTCCCAGGCCGCCGGATGAATGCCGGAGCTGTAGCCCGAGCGGTACACCTGCTCGCCCACCTCAATGAATTCAGGTTCCAGGGCGGCACCCGCAGCTTCCAGCACCCGCAGGGTCTGGGTCATGATTTCGGGGCCGATTCCGTCGCCGGTAGCCACGGTAATGGGTACTTTAGGCTGCATACATACAGGAGGTTTGGGTTCTGATTAACGTTGCAAACTTATTAATACTTCCGATGATAATAGCTTTGCTATCATAAAAAATAGTATTAATTATTTTTAATGAGGTAAAATTGTTTTTTTGCTTAAAGGGGCGAATCACTTGCGCTGGCAGGGGTGGCTAAGGCGTTGCGTCACCAGGAAGAAGTTGTTGTCAAACTTTGGAAAAATTTCCTCGTTAGTTAGAAAAATTTCCTTAAGTTCGTCCTGCCAAATCAGAATCTGCTTTATGACTGCTATTGCACACCAACCCAAGCTCGCGGCTACCATGCCCGCGGCGTTGCGCAAGAAATGGGCGGCCTGGGGCCGGGCCGGGCAGGACGCCTTTGCCCTGGTGATGGAGGCCCGCAAGGGCGTGCCCGCCGCCACGGCCTTCGAAGTGGGTGAGGCCTTTCAGCTGCAGGCCAACGAGCTGGAGGCCATCTACGAGCTGTCGACCAAGACGCTGCGCACCTACTCCCAGGAGAAAAAGCCCCTGAGCCCCGCCAGCAGTGAGAAAACCCTCAAGATCATTAGCCTCTACAACCTGGGCGTGGAAGTGTTTGGCGAAGCGGCCGCGTTTCTGCGCTGGCTCGACAAGCCCGCCCACGGCCTCGACGGCGAGGTGCCCCTGAAGCTGCTGGAAACCAGCGGCGGCATCGACCTGGTGAGCGAGGAGCTGGCCCGCATAGCCTACGGCGACCTGTCGTAGCCCATGCTGGTTTACCGCATCTGCCTAGCCAAGTACGCCGACGACCTGTTTGCCTCGGGGTACCGGGCGCGCTGGAATTTCAAGGACCAGTTCGTTATCTACACCGCCGCCAGCCGGGCCCTGGCCTGCCTCGAAAACGTGGTACACCGCAGCGGCGAAGGCCTCAACGACCAGTTCCGCGTGCTCGTCATTGAGGTGCCGGATGACTTGCTGATCGAAGAAATACCGCTGGCCGAGCTGCCGCCAGAATGGGAGCGGGCCAGCCGCTACGCCCTATGCCAGCCCCTCGGCGACGCCTGGTACCGCCGCCGCTCCTCGGCCGTGCTGCGCGTGCCCTCGTCCATCGTGCCCCAGGAGTTCAACTACGTGCTGCACAGCCGCCACCCCGACTTCAAACGCATCCAGATTGTGGCCCGGGAAGAGTTCCGGTTCGACTCGCGGATTAAGGCTGGGGAGGTTTAGCGGTTATAGTGTCATGCTGAGCGAAGTCGAAGCATCTCTACCACTTCGTTGGGTTTACCGCACTGGCGAGATGCTTCGACTTCGCTCAGCATGACGTTCTGCTTTTTGATTGTAAATCCCAGCCCCATGCGCGTCCTCGACATCATTCAGATCAGCCCCCAGGAAGTATTTATTGTGGGGTACCCGGACGGGCCAGTGGTGCCGGGGCCGTGGGCGCTGCAGCTGAATGGCGAAACTGTAGCCGTGCTCGAAGCTACCGGTGAGGCCCAGCTGGAAGCCCAAGCCAAAGGCAAGCTGGCCTTGCCCCGGGCCGTCGTGTGCCGCGGGCAGGTGGAGCGCCAGCGCTTCGACTTCACCCGGGACGAAGTGACGCTGGAACGGGCCAGCTAATGCCGTTAAGTTTCAGGGTTGGCGCAGAAACATCAGCACGGCCTCGTTAAACAACCCGGGCACTTCCTGGGGCGCGTAGTGCGTAGCGCCCGGGAAAATGCGCAGTTGGCCCTGGGGCAGGCTGCGGGCCAGGGCGCGGGTGTGCTTTTCCAGTATTACGTCTTTCTCTCCGGCCATGACGAGCACCGGCGCTTGCACGGTGGCCATATCCCAAAAGGCAAGCTGCGGCTCCTGCAGCAGCAGCCGGATTAGCCGCGCCCGGTGGGGCTGACTGGCTTCGGGGCGCTGCTCGGCTTCGCGCAACTGGCGGCGGAGCAGGGCCAGGAAATCGGGGGCAATGGCCTCGGGGGTGGGAAACAGGTTGGCGCCCATAATGGCCAGGCGCCGGACGCGGGTGGGGTGCGCCAAGGCCAGCTTCAGGGCGGTGTTGCCCCCGTCGCTCCAACCCAGCACGTCCACCCGGGGCAGGCGGAGGGAATCGAGCAGTTGGCGCACGTCTTCGGCAAACAGGTCGTAGGTGAGAGGCGTGGTGGTGTAATCTACGCTGCGGCCGTGGGCGCGGGTATCAACGGCAATAACCTCAAAGTGCCGGGCCAGCGCGCTTATCTGCTTTTGGAATGCTGCTATGGACTGGCCGTTGCCGTGTAGTAGCAGGAGCGGGGTGCCACGGCCGTACCGCTCGTAGTAAAGCAGTCCGCCCGAAACTGCTACTGTATGACCAGCAGCGGCGTTGTTGCCGTAGTGCTCGGGATTATCCAGCTCGGTCAGCGCGGGGCCCTGCAGCTGCTGCAGGTAGCGCAGGGAGTCGGGCAGCGCGTAGTCGGCCGCGGCGGGCTGGGCGGTTTTGGCGGGGCGGTACACGTCGGCGGTGAGGTAGAGGCTGAGGTAGCCGGGCTTGGTCTGCTGCCACTGGGCCTGGCTTTTATCGCGGGTGAGGATGCTGTGCCCGGGCTGGGGCACGGCGGCAATGCCAAACGCCTTGGCCTGGCCCTCGGCCGCTTCGCTGTGCAGCCACTGCACCGTCACGGCCACCTGGCGGTGGCCCCGCAGGTAGAGCTGGTAGGGCTGCAAATCAACTTTCACCCAGCCGCGCGGCTGCTGCACGGTAAAGCGCACGTCCTGGGAAAGCAGGGGCTCATCGGGCAGGCTGTTTTTCACCGAGTACAGATTCAGGCGAAACGTGACGCTCCTGAACCGGTTGAAAGCCACCAGCATGTTGAAGTCGCGCAGGTGGCAGTCCGAAGCCAGGGGCACCAGGGTACCCTGCTCTTTGGCCAGCTCGTCGCTCACCAGGCCGGGCTCGGTGTAGAGGCGGGACGTCATAAAGGTAGAACCGGCCGTGCGCCCGAACGTCTGCACGCGCTGCTTGCCGGCCCGCACCGTTACAGCCGCCAGCTGCCGGGCCAGGGGCGCCAGCCGCACTACCGGCGCGGCCGCCTGCAAGTCAGTGAGTGGCAGGTCGGCCGTTTGGTACCCCACGCACGACACCAGCACCCGCGGCGCCCGGGCCGCCACCGAATCGGGCACGCGAAACTGGAAGCGCCCTTCGGCATCGGCCACGGTGCCCAGCGCCTGCCGGGGCACGCCCACGGACGCAAACGGCACCGGGGCGTTGGTTTGCCCGTCGAGCACGGCGCCGCGCAGCAGGGTGGTTTGGGCACTCGTGTGCAAAGCAAGCAGCAGCCCGGCCAGCACCAGCGGTAAGCGAAGAAACATCAGGAAGAATAGGGGAGAGAACAGCCCAAGGAGGCACCCGGGGCGGCAAAGGTTGCCAGAGGAAAGCTGTTTTAGCTGAAGTCAGAAGGAAAGCTCTACGCATTCGGAATAGCTGGATTTTTCAAGCGCCGGAAAAATCAGCAACAGGATACTTGAGTGGGCAGAAGGCTTAAGTCCAGCCAACGAGGAAACTGCTAAAGCGTGGCAGACGGATAGAAAAAGATGAACCCCAAAGGAGCCAATGCTTCTAACTTCTACACCAAGTCCCCTCATTTGACGTTACTAGCATCCAAAAGCTTGATTCTGCCGCAACCCAACGGCATTTTTAACTACTTTTGGCCGTATCCGCCTCCCAAGTGGGGCTGTTTCCCGTAACGCCGAGCAATGAAGTTATTTCCCCGGATTGCCCTGGCTGCGGCCCTGGGCGCCACGGCTCCCCTCGCCGCCCAGGCCCAGCAGACGCAGGTGTTTGCCAACGATGAACGGTATTTTCAGGAAGGCCTGGAGCTCTTCGACCGCGCCAAGTACGGGGCGGCCCAGCAGGCATTTCAGCAGTATCTGGAGCTAACCCAGCGCCGCACCGGCGACGGGCAGGACCGCACCACCGACGCCGAGTACTACTACGCCGTCTCGGGATTGTACCTGCAGCACCCCGACGCCGAAGGACGCGTCCTGGCCTTCGCGGCCCGCAACCCGGCCCACCCCAAGGCCGCCGTGGCGTTTTTCGAGCTGGGCAAGTTCTACTTCGACAAGAAAAGCTACCCCAAGGCCATTGAGTACCTGCAGCGCGTGGCTCCCGACAACCTCTCGGCCGAGCAGCGCGCCGAGTCGGAGTTTAAGTTGGGCTACAGCTACTTTGCCCAGAAGGATTTCGACAAGGCCCGCCTGCAGTTCGACCGCAACAAGCAGGGCCAGCACCAGTACCGCTACGCCAGCTCCTACTACGCCGGCTACCTGGCTTACCTGAGCGGCGACTTTGCCGGGGCCCGCAAAGACCTGGCCGTGGCCGAGCAGAACGACGCCTACCGCCCCGTGGTGCCGGCCGTGATGACGCAGATCTACTACAAGGAGGGCGACCTGGACGGCCTCATCAGCTACGGCACCAAGGCCTTGGCCCAGTCGCCGCCCCCGCAGTCGGCCGACGAGATACAGCTGCTGGTGGGCGACGCCTTCTACCAGAAGCAGGACTACAAGCAGGCCACCGAGTATTTCGATAAGTACGCCAATGGCCGCAAGAAAATCGACCCCTCGGTGCAGTACAAGGTGGGCTACGCCAACTACAAGATGGGCGACTACAAAGGCGCCATCGGGAGCCTGAAGGGCGTGGCCGCCCGCCGCGACTCTCTGGGCCAGAACGCAGCCTACCACCTGGGTTTGAGCTACCTGCAGACCCAGCAGAAGCAGCTGGCCCTGAATGCCTTCGACGCGGCCCGCAAGCTCACGTTTGATAAGAATATCACCGAAAACGCCACCGTCAAGTACGCCCAGATCAACTACGAGCAGGGCAACACCCAGGAGGTTATTGCCGCCCTGCGCGACTTCGACCGCAAGTACCCTCGTTCCAAGAACGCGGCCGTGGTGGACGACATCCTGAGCGAGAGTTTCCTGAACTCGGCCGACTACGCCCAGGCCCTGAGCTACCTCGAAGGTCTCGAAAACCGCAGTGCCAAGCTCAACGCCACCTACCAGCGCGTGGCCTACTACCAGGCCGCCACGCTCTACAACGCCAGCCGCTTCAACGAGGCCCTGCCGGTGGTGGAGAAAAGCCTGAAATATCCGCAGGACGACGCCCTGCAGGCCGCGGCCGAGGTGCTGCGTGGGGACCTGTACAGCCAGGGGCAGCAGTACCAGCCGGCTATTACGAGCTACACGGCCGCTCTGCGCACCGCCGCTAGTGGCCCTGCCGCCCAAACCAACTTCGACCAGCAGGCCCGCTACGGGCTGGGCTACGCCTACTACAACACCCAGCAGTATGAGAAGGCCCGACCCCAGTTTCAGGCTTACCTGAAAGATGCTCAGGCCGCCAAGGACCCCAACTACTACGACGTAACCCTGCGCCTGGCCGACATCAACTACGTGGCCAAAAGCTACCAGACCGCGTTGGAAGGCTACAACCGCGTGATTGAGGCCAACGCCGCCGACAAGGACTACGCCTACTACCAGAAGAGCGTGGTGCTGGGCCTCCTGGGCCGCCGCGACGAGGCCGCCAGCACCCTGGCTACCCTGCTGAAAACCGCCCCTTCCTCGCGCTACGCCGATGATGCCGTGTACCAACAGGCCCAGCTGGAGTTTGAAGGCGGCAACTACGAAGCGGCCGTAGCCGGCTTCACCCGCCTGCTCGACAACCGGCCCAACTCCCCGCTGGTGCCCACCACCCTGCAAAAGCGCGGGGTGGCCTACGCCAACCTGGGCCAGCACGACAAAGCTGCCGCCGACTTCAAGCGCGTGCTCGACCAATACCCGCGCAGCAAGGCTGCCAGTTCCTCCATCTACTCCCTGCAACAGTCGCTCACGGCCCTGGGGCAGACGGATGAGTTCGATGCCTACCTAGCCCGCTTCAAGCAGCAGAACCCCAACGACGCAGCCGTGGAAAGCGTGGAGTTTGAGGCGGCCAAGTCGCTGTACTCGGCCGAGAAATACGAACAGGCCATTCCGCGCCTCGAAGCCTACCTCAAGCAGTATCCCAACAACGCCCTGGCTGTGGATGGGCGCTACCTGCTGGCCGATGCCTACCTGAAAACCGGCAAGAAAGCCGAAGCCCTCACGCGCATGAAGGCCGTGGTGGCCGAGGGCAAGTCGGAGTTTGTGAACCGGGCCGTGGGCCGGGTGGCCGACCTGGAGTTCGAAAACAAGAACTACGCCGAGGCCATCAAGTATTACGGCCGCCTGCAAAGCACCTCCCAGAACCGCCGCGAAATTGCCACGGCGGGCGTGGGGCTGATGAAAAGCTACTACGAAAGTGGCGACTACCCCGCTACCCGGCGCGTGGCCGAGGAAGTGAAAGGGCTGGGCAGCACTTCGCTTAGCGCTGCAAACCAAGCCCTGCTCTATCTGGGCAAAGCCAGCTACCGCGCCGGGTCCCTCGACCAAGCCGTACCGGAGCTAACAGCCGCTGCGGCAGCCGCCACCGACGAATCGGGGGCGGAGGCCCAGTACCTGCTGGCCGAAGTGCTCTTCAAGCAGCAGAAGTACGAGGCGGCGCTGGACGCAGCTTACAAGAGCAACTCCAGCTTCAGCAGCTACGAGCTGTGGCTGGGCCGGGCCTTCCTGCTCATTGCCGACATCTACACGGCCCAGGGGGAAACCTTCCAGGCCAAGGCCACGCTGAACTCCATCATCGACAATAAATTCCCGGTGCCCGAAGTGGTGGAAGGCGCCAAGCAGCGCCTCGCAGGCCTCGACAGCGGCACGCCGGCGCCGGCTAAGCCAGCGTCCACCAAAGCCGGCACCACCAAGCCAGCTACCGGCAAAGCACCCGCCAAGACCGCTCCCAAAGGCCGCACGGTGCCGCGCGCTTCTCTGCAGGCGGCTCCTGCCGACAGCACCGCTACGCCCGCTGAAACGCCGGCGGAAGCACCTGCTGAGGGCGAGCAATAAGATCGAGCTGTAAAATCCAATACGAAAATAACCTTCTGATTAACAGGCTATAAATTCAGTTTGTGTAAAGCATCAGCTGAATAAAGCCCTTTTCTGCTAGTATGACGCTTCGTTCCTCCCATACCGCCGCGGCCCTGGTGCTACTGGCGGCCAGCGCCGCCCCGCAGCTGGCCCAGGCCCAGCGTACCCGCGGCAAGATTGAAGACGCCGAAATTGAGATTGTGAAGGAGCGCGTGAACCAGCTACCCGAGGCCACGCGCAACTACGAGAAGGTTCAGATTGCGCCCCCCACCAAAACGGCCAAGCCGCTGCAGTACTCCTTCCCTGACTTCCGCCTGCCCTCCGATAACCTGAACCCCTCGGTGCGGGTGCTCACCATTAAGCAGGAAGAGCTGGCCCCGCTGCTGGGCAACTACGTGAAGGCGGGCCTGGGCAACTACGGCACCCTCTACGGCAAGGCGTACCTGCACAACACCCGCGACAACGCGGCTTCCTACGGCGTCAACCTCAGCCACATTTCCTCGGCCAAAGGCCCCGTGGATGGCAAAAACTCCGGGGTGGCTCAAAGCAGCCTGGGGTTGCACGGCGAAACCTTCAGCGGCCCGCTCACCCTGGGCGCCCGCCTCGACCTGGGCCGGGAGCGGTACAACTTCTACGGCTACACCCCGCGGGAGCCGCGCCCCGACGCCGACACGCTCAAGCAGGTATTCAACCGCGCCGCTGCCAAGGTGTACCTGCGCAACCGCGCCGCCGACGCCCAGTTTCAGTACGACCTGAGCGCGGGCTTCCGCTACTGGAAAGACAACTTCGAAGCCCGGGAAAGTGACTTCCAGCTGGGCTTGCAGTCGAAATACTACCTCACGGAGAAAACCCGCGTGGCCATCAACGGCGAGGGTTCCTTTATCTCGCACAAGGATTCGGTGAGCGTGAGCCGGCCGTTTGTGCAGGTGACGCCCGCTCTGGAAGTGGACTTCGACCGCCTCGACGTGTCCATTGGCGCCACGCTTGGCTACACCGGTGACACCATCGGCACGGCCAAGCAGTTCAACGTGTACCCGGCCGTGCGCCTGGGCTACACCGTGGCCGAAGACCGGTTTGTGGTGTACGGGGGCCTCGGTGGCGGCCTGCAGCGCGTGACCATGTACGATCTGACCACCGAAAACCCCTGGCTCGGGCCGCAGCAGCGCGTGGCCGATACCCACCGCGGGCCCACGGTGTTCTTTGGCTTCTCGGCCACCCCAGCGCGGGCCCTGGAGCTGAACGCCAAGGTGACGCTGGCCAACGACCAGAACCTGTACTTCTACAACAACAGCCGGCGCGACTCTACCCGCTTCGACCTGGTGTATGACCGCAAAACCACGCAGTTCCTGAACGTGCACGGGGAGGCGCTCTACAACGCCGCCGAGCGGTTCCGCCTGGGCTTCAAGGCCGACTACAACGCCTATAAAACCAAAACCCTGGCCGAGGCCTTCCACCGGCCTACTTTCCAGGGCACCTTCTTCGGCTCCTACAACTTTATGGACAAGCTGCTGGTAGGCGCCGAGCTCTACACCTTGTCATCGAGCTACGGGGCCGTAACCCGCTTTGTGCCCGACAATAGCGTGCCCCCCACGCCCTCCGGCACCTACGTGCAAACCGTGCGCCCCACCGACAGCGTAGTGGACCTGAACCTGCGGGCTGATTATCGTTTCTCGGATAATCTGTCCATCTTTGCTATGGGTAACAACCTGCTAGGCCGCAAATACGAGCGTTTTCTTCTCTACCCGGTGAAGGGCGTGAATGTGCTGGCCGGCGTTACCTACCAGTTCTAGCTCCGCATCCACCTCCGACAAAACCCGGCCCGACCTTGCAGCTTTCCGACCATATCAGCGCCTTGTTGCGCGACCATGACTGTGTTATCATCCCCGAGTTTGGGGGGCTGATTGCCGACTACTCGCCGGCGCATATTCACCCGGTACGCCACACGCTGGCCCCGCCGGCCAAGCGCGTGGCCTTCAACCAGGCGCTGACGCGCAACGACGGCCTGCTGGTAGACGCCCTTAGTCGGACGCTCAACATTCCGGCCGCTCAGGCCCGGCAGCTGGTGCGCGAGGCGGTAGTGCGGATGCAAAGTGAGCTAACAGCTGCTCAGCGCACGGAACTGCCCGGTATTGGCATCTTCCGCCAAGCCGCCGGCCGCGGCCTCGACTTTGAGTATACCGGCACCCACAACCTGCTCACGGCTTCGTTTGGGTTGCCCGAGCTGCTTTCGCGCCCCGTGCGGGCTACCGACGCCATGCAGGCCCGGGAGCGAGGTACGGAGTTGCCGGAACCCGTTTTGCGCGCCTCGCGCAGCCGCCTGGGCCGCCGCGTGCTCACCGGCGTGGCCGTGGCTCTGATTGGCGGCCTGGTGCTGTCGGCTAACTACCTGTTCGCGCTGCGCATGGGCTACCTGCCCGAAAACCTGCGCGGTGCCACGGAACAGGTAGCCAGCGCAACCGAAACTTCTGCTGCTCCCGCTGCGCCCGTTATTGAGCGGCAGCAGGCTGCCTTGGCCCAACCGGGCTGGAGCGAGCCGGAAGCTGTGAAGCCGGCGCCGGCGGTAGCTGCTGCGGAAGTGCCGGCCCCGGTGCCCGTAGCCACTCCCGAAAAGAAGGTAGCTGCAACGCCCGCGCCTAAAGCGGTGTCAGTAGCCAAGAAGGCTGTAGAACCGGCAAAAGCCAGTGCTACAATTTCCGGTATTACCAATCGTTGGTACGTGGCGGTAGTTGCCGTTAACAACGAGGCATCGGCCCGGAAGCTGCAGAAAGCCTACGCCAGCAAAGGCAAGGTTACCCAACTGCTTCTGCCGCGCCGGGGCAACCGCTTCATTAAGGGTACCCGATTCTACCGCCTTTCCGCCGCCGATTTCGCTGACCAGGCCTCGGCTAAGCGCCACGAGGCTGCCGTAAGAAAGCAGTTTGGCGTGCAAACCGAAGTCATTAATTATTAGCATGACGCCATTTCTGCTGCAGGTTACTGCCGCCGCCCCCGACACTACGGCTGCTGCCGCCACCACCGTTCCTACCGCCGACGCTGCTGCCGGCACCGGCCTTTCGCTGATTGACCTGATTCTGGCCGGTGGCTGGATTATGGTGCCGCTGTTTCTGCTGCTGTTCGTTTCGATCTACATCATCTTCGAGCGGTACCTCACCATCCGCAAGGCCGGCGCCGTGCCCGACTCGTTTATGCCCGGAATCCGCAACCTGATGGTGAAGGGCGACCTGCAGGGCGCCAAGATGCTCTGCGCCCAGAACGCCTCCCCGCTGGCCCGCATGATTGATAAAGGCATCCGCCGCATTGGGCAGCCGCTCAAGGACATCGAAACCAGCGTGGAAAACGTGGGCAAGATTGAAATTGCCCGCCTTGAGAAGAACATCAACGTACTGGGCATCGTGGCCGGCATTGCGCCCATGTTGGGCTTCGTGGGTACCATTGTAGGGGTTATCAAGATCTTCTACGCCATCAGCTCCACCGGCGACTTCGGCATTGCCCAGATTTCGGGTGGTCTGTACACCAAGATGGTGACCTCGGCGGCCGGCCTCATCGTCGGTATCGTGGCCCACATTGGGTACCACTGGCTTAGCATCATGGTCGAGCGTATGGTGTTCCGCATGGAGAACTCGGCCATCGAGTTCATGGACATTCTGCAGGACAATTAGCGAATGTGGTGGAATGTGAAAATGTGGTAAATGTGCTTAGGCATTTTAGTAGCACATCATTTCTCACATTTTCACATTCCACCACATTACTCACATTTCATAAGCAATGGACTTAAGCCGGCGCCGTAAAGTTTCTTCCCACGTCGAGACCAGCTCGATGAACGACATCATGTTCTTCCTGATGCTGTTCTTCCTGATTGTGTCGACCATGGTGAACCCGAACGTTATCAAGCTGATGCTGCCCAATGCCCGCTCGGGCAAGCAGGCCGTAAAGCAGCCCATTACGATTTCGGTAGATGGCCAGGGCCAGTACTTCCTGGACCGCACGCCCGTAACGGCCGCCACCCTGGAAACGGCGCTGGCCCAGCGCGTGGCCGGCCTGGAGCAGCCCACCGCCGTGCTGCGCGTAGATGCTTCCCTGAACGTACAGAAGTTGGTAGATATCCTCGAAATCGGGAACCGGCTGAAAATAAAGATGGTCATGGCCACCCAGGCCCAGCAGAAGTAGCTGGTTGCGTAGTGGCATGATTTTGTTAGCGCGGCACACTTCTACAGGACGTCATGCTGAGCTTGTCGAAGCATCTTGCTAGTGTAGTAAGCTTAACGAAGCAGTAGAAAGGCTTCGCCTCCACTCAGCCTGACAACCAAATTGAACAACCCGTAACAAGCAACGTAAAATCAACCCATGGAATACCGCGAGGAACATAGGCGCGAGGCGCTGATTGGCACGGTGGTGTTTCACGTGCTGCTGGGGTTACTGTTCTGGTTTACCGTGTTCAAAGGCCCCGATCCGCCGCTCCTGGAGCTGGGCGGGGGCGGCGTGGAGCTCAACTACGGCATCGACGAGGCCGGCTCCGGCGACGTGCAAAGCACGGCCACGGCCAATGAGTCGCCCAACCGCGAAGACTCGCGCCCGCCGGCTTCCCAGCCTGACCCGGATCCGCAGCCGGCCCAGCAACAGTCGCAGCCCGACCCGCAGCCCGCTGAGGAAGCTAAAGTGGTAACCAGCGAAGCCGAGGAAAGCCCTGTCACGGTGCCGCCCACGGAGAAGCCCGCCCCGCCCCGCGAGGAACCTGTGCGCGAAGTGCCTAAGCCTAAGGTAGACCAACGCGCCGTGTTTACGCCCCGTGGCAGCCAGAACGGCGGGGGCAACGGTGAAAACGGCACCAGTAACCGGCCCACCGGCAACAACAACGGTGACCGGCCCGGCGCCGTAGGCGACCAGGGTGACCCCAACGGCTCCCTCGATGCCAAGGCCCTGTACGGCACGCCCGGCAGTGGCGGTGGCAGCGGGGGCGGCAATGGCCTGGAAATGGCTGGTTGGGCTTTCGAAGACCGCCCCACCGCGCCAGCCATCGACAACAACTCCGGCTATGTGCGCTTTAAAATCAAAATCAACGCCGACGGTGAAGTAGAGGCCGTAACGAAAGTATCCGGCAACGTGTCGCCGGCTCAGGAAAAGGTCTGCAGCGACGCCTTGTACAAATCGGCCTTCCGTCGCACGACGGCGGTGGCCGGTGGCGCCACGGGGTTCTACACCTTCCGCATCACGGTTCGATAACAGCGGTAGTTGATATTTACAGAGCCGTCGGCGGGAAATTCCGGCCGGCGGCTTTTTCTTTGCGCATGAATTACGAAGAAACCCTGGCTTACCTCTACACCCAGCTACCCATGTTTCAGCGGGTAGGGGCGGCGGCCCACACCAAGAGCCTGGCCAACATTGAGGCACTGATGCAGGCCATGGGCAACCCCGAACGGCAGTTTCGGAGCGTGCACGTAGCGGGCACCAACGGCAAAGGCAGCTCCTCGCACTGGCTGGCGGCGGTACTGCAGGCGGCGGGCTACCGGGTGGGTTTGTACACCTCGCCCCACCTACGCGAGTTTACGGAGCGCGTGAAGCTGAACGGCCAGGAACTACCGGCCGACTACCTGGTAGAGTGGGTGGCGCGCTGGCGGCCGCTATTTGAAGAGCTGAAGCCTTCCTTCTTTGAAATGACCGTGGCCCTGGCCTTCCAGTATTTCGCCGAGCAGCAGGTAGACATTGCCATCATTGAAGTAGGCCTGGGCGGTCGGCTGGATTCCACCAATATCATTACCCCGCTGGTTTCGCTCATTACCAACATCAGCTTCGACCACATGGCGCTGCTGGGCAACACCCTGCCCGAAATTGCGGCCGAAAAAGCCGGCATCATCAAGCCCGGCGTGCCCGCAATCATCAGCCAGCATCAGCCGGAAGTGGCCCACGTATTCCGACGCAAAGCTGCCGCGGAAGGCGCCTCCCTGGTCTTTGCTGCCGATGAATACGCGGTAGAGCTGGTGCGCGAGCCGACCTTCGACGAGGAAGAACAGCAGGTGCGCGTTGTGCGGTATCCCGCTGGGGGCAGCGCCGAGTACACCCTGGGTTTAGTGGGCGACTACCAGCGCCTAAATCTGCCCGGGGTGCTGGCTACGGTGGAGGAACTGCGCCGCCAGGGCTTTGCTATTTCCGACGAGGCGCTGCAAACCGGCCTGCGCGAGGTGCGCCAGCTGACGGGCCTGCAAGGGCGCTGGACTATTCTGGGCCGCCGTCCGCTCATTATCTGCGACACGGGCCACAACGAGGCGGGCCTGGGTTTAGTCATGGCCCAGCTGGCCCGCGTGCCGCGCCGGGAGCTGCACCTGGTGCTGGGCACCGTTAACGACAAGGACGTGCCCCATATGCTGGCCCAACTACCCGCCGAGGCCACCTACTATTTCTGCCAGGCCAGTATTCCGCGCGCTTTGCCGGCCCCGGAGCTGGCCGCGCAAGCCACGGCTGCCGGGCTGCACGGCAGTACCTTCGGCACCGTGCCCGAAGCCGTGCAGGCTGCCCGCGCCGCCGCGCATGCCGATGATGTCATCTTCATTGGTGGCAGTACCTTCGTCGTCGCCGAAATTCCTGAGCTGTAAATTTTCTCGTTGACTCCACTTGCACTCTGCCATTGCAGCCCATTTTCCACATTAGCGCAGCGGAGCACATTTTCATCACATTAGCACATTGCAGCAGTGAGTCGAATTAAACTTGTTCGTTTTGCCGAAAACGCCGGCCGGCCCGAGATTGTGGAGCCGGGCAAGGATACGTACCAGCAACTGGTCGGGCGCTGGAATGAGGCCTTTTTTCCGACGGCCCAGCCTATCACGCTGGAAATGGGCTGCGGCAAGGGCGAGTACACCGTGGGGCTGGCTGCCCGCTACCCCGGGCGCAATTTTCTGGGCCTCGATATCAAGGGCGAAAGAATCTGGCGGGGCAGCACCCGAGCCCGGGAGCAGCAACTCACCAACGTGGGTTTCCTGCGCACCCAGGCCCTCACGCTGCTGGAGCACTTTGCGCCCGGCGAGCTAAGCGAAATCTGGATTACGTTTCCCGACCCGCGCCCCCGCCTGGGCGACGCCAAGCGCCGGCTCACGGCCCCGCGTTTTCTGGATCTGTACCAGCAAGTACTGCGCCCCGGGGGCCTCGTGCACCTCAAAACGGATAGTGAAGCGCTGTTCGACTACTCCCTGGAAACTGTGCTGGCGCGGCCTGGCGCTACTGTGCTGGCTCATACCAAGGATTTGTACGCCACGCCCGAGCTGCTCCCCCACGCCGAGGACATCCAGACGCACTACGAGCGGCGCTACCGCAATGAGGGCATTCCCATCAAGTACCTGCAGTTCCAGCTAAGCCCGGGGCCCGGGCCGCAGTAAAAGAGTTGTCCGTTAGTAGAACGAACGGATAACTAACAACAAAAACCAGATTGCCCATGGAGCCTATTCAGACCGTTCACCTCTTTCCGGTGCTGGATGAGCACCTGCTGACTCTGCTGCGCGGCCTGCGCCCCGAGCAATGGGAGCTGCCTACCGTAGCGCCCAAGTGGCGGGTACGTGACGTGGCCCTGCACCTACTCGATGGCAACCTGCGCACTCTGTCTATGCTGCGAGACGGCTACTTCGGGCAGGCGCCGGCCTCCACGGACTACGCGGGCATTGTGCAGTTCCTGAATGAGCTGAACCACGGCTGGGTGCAGGCTGGCCAGCGCCTCAGCCCGGCCGTGCTTACGTGGCTGCTGGAGGTGTCGGGGTCAGAGTATTGCAGGCTGCTGGCTTCGCTCGATCCGCAGGCGCCGGCGGTGTTTTCGGTGGCCTGGGCCGGGGAGCAGGAGTCGCGCAACTGGTTTCACGTGGCCCGCGACTACACCGAAAAATGGCACCACCAGCAGCAGATCCGGCAAGCAGTGGGCGAGGAGCAGGTCCTGCTGACGACGGAGCTTTACCACCCGTTTCTGCAAACCTGCCTGCGCGCCTGGCCTTGGCACTACCGCCACGTAGCCGCTTCCGAAGGCACTATCGTCAGCCTGCATATTACGGGGGATGGGGGTGGGTACTGGCAGCTGCGCTGTACGGCAGGCGCCTGGCAACTGCAGGAAACCGAGGCTACGGAGCCGGCCGCCCGCATTACCTTAGCTGGTCAGGTCGCCTGGCGGCTCTTCACCAAAAGCCTGCCCCGGACTGCTGCTGAAGCGCACGTGCACCTTGCGGGTGACCTGGCGCTGGCTGAGCCGTTCTTCAGCCTGCTCACGGTGATGGGGTGAAGCATCAGAGGGCTGAATGGCTGATTGCAAATAAGCGACCAGCCATTCGGCCTGTTAATCTTCCAGCGCCTCGAATACTTTTTCCATTTCATCGAAGTCGCGCAGGCCGGGCTTGATTTCCTGGCCGCCTTCCAGCACAATACCCGCCACGTGCACTTGCTGCAGCAGCTCCCGCAGGGAAATACCCTCGGCGAAGCCGGCCGCCAGCCACACCGGGTAGGAGCGGGCCTGTTCGCTGAGGTGGGCCCGCTGCACGCCCGTAAGCGGGGCCGGAGGCACATCGGCCAGCACGATGCCCCGGGTATTGGCTACCAGCTGCCGGAACCGCAGGTCCACGTCTTCGGGCAGCATATCCGGAATCCACTCGGCCAGCTGCAACACCGGGCGCGTAAGGCGGCTGAGCTCCTGGGCCGGGCGGGCGCGATGCAGCAGGATATAGTGCAGGCCACACTGCTCGGCCAGGGCATTGATTTCATCGACGGGTAAGGTGCTGAACTCACCCACCAGCTGCACCCCGGCTACCCAGCCGCTGAGCTCCTGCACGGCGGCTGGCTCCAGGTAGCCCGGCAGGGCGGGGTCGAGGCGGAAGGTAAGGTAGTCGGCACCCATGCCGGCGCAATAGCGCGCATCCGACAGGTTATTGATACCGCGCACGAGCACGGACGTAATCAGGGACATACAAAAGGTGTGGAAGGCCAGCCAGGCGTAGGAGGGCGTTAGCCCCGCAATATCCGAAACATAGCCTAATTTTTCATTTGTAAATGCAATAGAGCGGCGAGAATAGCTGAATGGTGGAGTGGGTAAACCGTTAAATGGTTCAGAAACAACGACAGCCATTCCGCCAGGCAACAATTCATCTAGTCAACCATTCTGCCATCCAGCAAAACAACCATTCAAACCTCCGTACCTTTGTGCCTTCGGCCGGAACCTTTCACGCTTCGGGCGCAATTCACATCACGTATGAATACTTCGAAAGGACGGGTGCTGGTAGCCATGAGCGGCGGCATCGACAGTAGCGTAGCGGCCGTGCTCCTGCACGAGCAAGGCTACGAAGTGGTCGGGATGACCATGAAAACCTGGGACTACGCCTCGGCGGGCGGCTCCAAGAAAGAAACCGGCTGCTGCTCGCTCGATAGCATCAACGATGCCCGCCAGATTGCTGTGGAGCTGGGCTTCCCGCACTACATCATCGACATCCGCGACGAGTTCGGGGACTTTGTCATCTCCAACTTCACCGAGGAATACCTGGCCGGGCGCACGCCCAACCCCTGCGTGCTCTGCAACACCCACATCAAGTGGGATGCCCTGCTGCGCCGCGCCGATCAGCTCGGCTGCCAGTTTATTGCCACCGGCCACTACGCCCAGGTGCGCGAGGAAAACGGCCGCTACGTCATCAGCAAGGGCCTCGACGAAAACAAGGACCAAAGCTACGCGCTCTGGGGCGTGAGTCAGCAGAGTCTGGCGCGCACCCTGTTCCCCCTGGGCCAGATGCGCAAAACCGAAATCTACGACGAGGCCCGGCGCCGCGGCTTCACGGAACTCGTAAACAAGCCCGAGAGCTACGAAATCTGCTTTATCCCCGACAACGACTACCGCGGCTTCCTGCGCCGCCGGGTGGCCGGATTGGAGGAGCGCGTGGCTGGCGGCCAGTTTGTGCTCCGCGACGGCACCGTCATTGGCACCCACGAAGGCTACCCGTTCTACACCATCGGGCAGCGCAAAGGCCTGGGCGTGGCCCTGGGCTTCCCAGTGTACGTGACCGAAATACGCCCCGAAACCAACCAGGTAGTGCTCGGCAACTACGAGGAGCTGGCCAGCACGCGCACCGTGGTGGGCAAGCTGAACATGGGTAAGTATGCTTCCCTGGAAGGCCGCGGCCTGGTGCCCAGCGTCACCAAAGTGCGCTACAACCACGGCGGCGCACCCGCGTTTCTGGAGCAAATCGGCGACAAAATTCACGTATATTTCGAAGAGCCCGTGCACGCCATCACGCCCGGTCAGGCCGCCGTATTCTACGAGGGCCAGGACGTGCTGGGCGGGGGCTGGATTGAGCGTCACATCATTGAAGAGGTAGCTACACCCGCAGCGCAAACCGTAGAAACAATATGAGGAATCTGGCTGGTTGGCTACGCCGAACGCTGATGATAGTGGCCGTAGCGGGGGTAGCGTACGCCTGCGACACGGAAACCGAGGAAGCTATGCCCCTGGGCACCGACTATTACCCCATTGCCGTGGGTACCTACCGCATATTTGACGTGGAAGACGTGGTGTGGGAGGAAAACCAGTCCATCAGCACGCGTTTCCAGTTTCGGGAGCGGGTGGAAGATATTTTCACCGATGCCGCTGGCCTGCGCAGCTACCGGGTTATTCGCTCCAAGCGCGTGCTGGCCACCGACACCTGGCGCGACGACAGCGTGTACGTGCTCACCCCAACCAGCCAGACCCTGCAGCTCACGGGCCAGAACCGCCGCACGGTGGAGCTGGTGTTTCCGGTGCGCGAAGGCCGCCGCTGGAACCCCTACGCCTTTGCCGACGTGGACACGCTTAGCCGCCGCTACCTGAACGTGGGCAAGGCCTTTACGGCCGGGGATAAAACCTACAATGAAACCGTCACCACCATCGACGACGGGGAAGACGATGCCTACTACTTTTCCAGCCGCCAGCAGGTGTTTGCGAAAGGCGAAGGCCCCGTGTTTCGGGAGCGGAAGCGGTATTTCTACTGTCAGAACCCCAACCCCGACCAGGGCGGCTGCCCCATTGCGGCCGGGTATATCCAGAGTGGGCGGGAGCGGCGCGAAGTGTTGGTGGAAAGCGGGAAGCTGTAGTCTTTTTCCTTTGTCCTGATGTCGTTATCGGGCCGGCTTAGGCCGGCCCTTTCAGTTGATGTATATGAAGCACCTGGTTTCCGGCTTACTGCTTTCCCTGGCTATCAGCGGCGCGGCCTGGGCGGGCCCTACGCCGCCCGCCCGGCGGGCCGCCACCCAAAAGCACCTGATTTACTTTAAGGACAAAGCCGGCTCGCCCTTTCAACTCGACCAGCCCGACGCCTTCCTGTCGGCTCGGGCCCAGGCGCGCCGCCAACGTCAGAATATTGCTCTTACGGCCCAGGACCTGCCCGTCAATCCCAGCTACGTAGCCCAGCTGAAAGCCGTGCCTGGTGTAAGCTACTGGTACCCTTCGCGATGGTTCAACGCGGTCATGATCAGCTGCGACGACGCCACCCTGGCCCAGGTGCAGGCCCTGCCCTTTGTGCGGCAGGCCAGCCCGCTGAACCGTAAGAAAACGGCCGCTCCGGCGTCCGACACGTATGCGCCCGTGTCCGCCGCCACCCAGCGTTCCGTTGCCGGCCGCCGCTCCGACTACGGCAAGGCGTATGCCCAGGCCGTGCAGCTCGGGGCCGTGGCCATGCACGATGCCGGCTACCGGGGCGAGGACATGCACATTGCCGTGTTCGACGCGGGATTTCCCGGCGTTGATAAGCTCACGCCCTTCCAACCCTTGTTTGCGGAAAACCGGCTGGCCAGCACCTATAACTTTGTGGATAAGCAGCCCGCCGTATTCCTGCGCGACGGGCACGGCACCAGTGTGCTTTCTACCATGGCCGCTTCGCAGCCGGGCTTTTTCACCGGCACGGCCCCCAAGGCTACCTACCACCTGTGCATTACCGAAGACGTGGCCTCCGAAACGCCGGTAGAGGAAATGAACTGGCTGATAGCGGCCGAGTATGCCGACTCCGTCGGCGTTGACATTATTACCTCCTCCCTGGGCTACACCACGTTTCCCGACTTCCCGGCCGCTACCCACACCTACGCCGAGCTGGATGGCAATACCGCCATTGGCACCCGGGCCGCCGACCTGGCCGCACGCGTGGGCATTCTGGTGCTGAACAGTGCCGGCAATGATGGCAACGGGGCCTGGCGCTACATTGGCGTACCGGCCGATGCCGATTCCATCATTGCCGTGGGCGCCGTCGACTCGGTGGGCATCCGCAGCGGGTTCAGCTCCGTGGGGCCCACCGCCGACGGGCGCATCAAGCCCGACCTGGCCGCCCGCGGTGGGCAGGCCGCCGTCATTCGTCCTTCCGGGGCCGTGGTGCTGGGCAATGGCACGTCCTACGCCTGTCCCATTCTGGCCGGCATGACGGCCGGCTTCTGGCAGGCCAACCGCAACCGCACGGCCCAGGAAATTATTGCGCTCCTGAAGCAGTCGGGCACCCAGGCCGCCGCCCCGGACAACTTGCTGGGCTACGGCATCCCCGATTTCGTGCGCGCCTATAACCTGGCCAACCCCGGCACACCGCTGGGTACCCGGCCGGTGCACAATCGGGGGGAAGTACGGGTATACCCCAATCCCAGCGAAGCCGATCAGTTCTTTTTGACCTTGCCTGCTGAGCTGCAGCGCCGCCCCGTGCAGGTCCGGATTTTCGATACCCTGGGCCGATTGGTGAGCGAGCAGACGCTTGTGGGGGCAGCCGGACCAGCCCAGCTGAGCGCCGCCCACCTGATTGCCGGCACGTATAGCTGCCTGGTCAACGCTGGCACGGTGCAGTATGCTACCCGCTTCGTGCGCCGCTAGTCGTCGGTCGGGCTGTAGTTTCCTCATTCTTTCGTAACCCTATTTCTATTTCTCATGCTTCAATTGATGATTTCCAAGCGCATCGGGCGCCGGCAGTTTCACTTTACGGTCCAAGGCATCAACTTCCACGAGGTGGTGGCTGAGTACGACCGGCTGAGCTTTCCCGACGTGCTGAACTGCGGTATCTGCGGGTCTGATAACCTGGATTTGTCTTCCCGCGTGGCCCAGGATAAGTTTAAGTACACCTCGGTGAAGTGTTTGGATTGCCGCGCCGACCTCACCTTTGGCAAAATGCAGCGCGACGACCAGACCGTGTTCCTGCGCCGTCGCGAAAACGGGGACCTGGACTGGCAGCCCTGGAAGCGTCGCGACGAAGCGTAAGCGGCCGTAGCCCGGCGGGCCCGGTGCACCAAGTCTGGCTGGTGAAGGTAGATAAGCTACCCCAACCGCCCGACTTTGTACGCCGGGCCCGCTTTTTTACGTTATCCGCTGCGGCCGGTATCCAACCCAACGCCTACCTTCGTGTTCATGAATGCACTTCGTCGCCCCATGCCGCTGCTGGCCCCTTCGCTGCTGGCCTCCGATTTTGCCAACCTCCAAGCTGAAGCCGAAATGCTCGGCCGTAGCGCCGCCGACTGGCTGCACTGCGACGTGATGGATGGCCGCTTTGTGCCGAACATTTCCTTTGGCATTCCGGTGCTGCAGGCCATTCACCGCCACGCCCAGCAACCCCTGGACGTGCACCTGATGATTGAGGAGCCCCAGCACTACCTGGCCGCCTTCCGCGACGCCGGGGCCGCCAACCTCACAGTGCATTACGAAGCCTGCCCGCACCTGCACCGCGTGGTGCAGCAAATCAAGCAGCTGGGCTGCCGGGCCGGGGTGGCCCTCAACCCGCACACGCCCGTGTGGGTGCTGGAAGATATTGCCGCCGACCTCGACCTGGTTTGCATCATGTCGGTGAATCCGGGCTTTGGCGGGCAGAGCTTTATCCCCAATACCCTACGCAAAGTAGCCGCCCTGAAAGAGCTGCTGGTGGACTGCGGCTCGCCCGCCCTCATTGAAATTGACGGGGGCGTGACGAGCGAAAACGCCGCGGCCCTGGTGCAGGCCGGCGCCGACGTACTGGTGGCCGGCTCGTTTGTGTTCAATTCCGCGGACCCTATTGCTACCCTGGCCGACTTGCGTGAGCAAGTAAGTGCCACCGTAGCCAGCGAGGAAAACTAATGCGCAGCGGTGGGTGGGGGAAGCGGCCGGTAGTAGGTCAGTCTAGCCTATGGCTGCTGGTAGCAACCCTATTTCTGGCCTTGCCGCCGGCCCTGGCCCAGCAGGCTGCCCGGGTGCTGGTGCAGGGCACCGTGCTTGATGCCGGCGGCCTTCCGCTGGAGCTGGCGGGCGTGGGGGTAGAAGGCCAGCCCGGCGGCACCAATACGGATGCCGCAGGCCGGTTTTCCCTCACCGTAACGCCGCCCACCGCTGCCCGCCCGCTAGTGCTGGTGGTGCGTCGCATCGGCTACCAAACCCTGCGCCAGCCCTTGGACCTGGCAAACGCCCGGGACCTGAAGCTGACGTTGCAAACCGATAACCGGGCCCTGAGCAACGTCACCATCCGGGCCCGCCCGAGCGGAGCCGACCCACGTGAGCAGGTCAGCATTACACCTATTGACCCGCGCGCAGCCAAAGAGCTGCCCTCCGCTTTTGGCGACTTCAACAAGATTCTGACCACGCTGCCCGGGGTAGTGGCCAACAACGAGCTGACCAGCACCTACGCCGTGCGCGGGGGCAACTACGAGGAAAACCTGGTGTACGTGAATGGCTTTGAGGTGTACCGGCCATTCCTGGTTACCTCCGCCCAGCAGGAAGGCCTGAGCTTCATCAACCCCGACTTGGTGGAAAACGTGGAGTTTTCCAGTGGGGGCTGGCAGCCCCGGTACGGCGACAAGCTGGCCTCGGTGCTGAGCGTGAACTATAAGCGCCCCGAGCGGTTTGCCGCTTCGGCCACGGCCAGCCTCACGGGCGGCACCGCCCACGTAGAAGTCGCTTCGCCCAACCGCCGCCTGACCTATCTGGTGGGGGTGCGTTACAAGAACCCCACCTACGTCTTCAACACGCTCAGAACGGCCCAGGGACAGTATAATCCCACGTTCTACGATGCGCAGGTGTACCTCACCGCCGGCCTGGGCCGCGACGCCTCGGACCCCAGCCGCACTACCCTGAGCCTGCTCACGGCCGTAGCCCACAACGATTTTCTGTTTTCGCCCGTCTCGGGCCAGGCTACGTTCAGCACGGGCACGGCCCAGTTTCAGCGCCTGACCATCCTCTACGATGGGCACGAGCGGATGCAGTACGATACCTACCAAACGGGCCTGAGTTTGCGCCGGCGCTTTACCAATTCATTCACCGGGGAGTTGCAGGCGGGCCTTTTGCTGTCCAAGGAGCTGGAATACCGCGACGTGGAGGCGGGTTACTTTTTCGCCGATATCAACCGCGACCCCAATTCACAGGACTACAACCGGGAAGTGCGCCAGCGCGACGTCGGTTCCAGCTTTAAGCATTCCCGCAACACCCTGCAGGCCCGGGTAGGTACCCTGGAGGCCCGCACCGAGTGGACGCCCGGCACCCGGCACACCGTGCTGGCTGGCGCCAAAGCCGGGCAGGAGCACATTGAAGACGTGCTGAATGAATATAGCTACGTCGACTCAGCCGACTTCGTGCCTGACTACCGCCGCACCCGCCTGCGCTCCAGCCTGAACCTAGACAGCTACCGCTACCAAGGCTACGTGCAGGACCGCGTGACCCTGGATTCGCTGCGCACACTCACCTACGGGTTGCGCGCCCACTACTGGACGGCGAACGGTCAGCTGGTGGTAAGCCCCCGGGCCCAGTATTCGTTTATCACGCGCCGCAACCCATGCCTGTCATTTAAGTTCGGGACGGGCCTGTACTACCAGCCGCCGTTCTACCGCGAGCTGCGCCGCCAGGTGGCTGAGCGCGCCGCGCCCCAGGCCCCGCTGGTGTACGCGGCCTCCCTGAACCCGGAGCTGCGGGCCCAACGCTCCTTGCACGTCATTGCCGGCTCCGACCTGCGCTTTGAGCAGTGGGGGCGGCCCTTCCGCCTCACGGGGGAAGTCTACTACAAGTATATGACGGACGTGGTGCCCTACGACGTGGACAATGTGCGCCTGCGCTACTTTGCCCGTAACAACGCCACGGCCTACGCCGCCGGCTTCGACGCCCGCGTGAGTGGGGAGTTCGTGAAAGGCGACGAATCCTGGATCAGTCTGGGCGTGCTTACCACCCGCGAAAACCTCTCCGACGATTCTCTGACCGTGTTTGATGCCGACGGGCAGGCCGTGGGCAAGCAGCCCAAAGGCTATATCCGCCGCCCCAGCGACCAGCGCCTGAACCTGGGTATCTTCTTCCAGGACCACTTGCCTAACAACCCCTCGGTGAAAGGCTACGTGAACCTAGTATTTGGCTCGGGCCTGCCGTTTAGCCCGCCCGAAGCGCCCGAGCTGCGCGGCACTACCAAGCTCACGCGCTCCTATAAGCGCGTGGATATTGGCTTTTCGAAAGTGCTGAGTTTGCAGAGCAACGCGGCCACGCGCCGCCCCGGCCAGCTCGAAAGCCTCTGGCTGGGACTGGAAGTGCTCAACATCATTGCGGCTAACAACATTGGGGGCTACAACTACGTGCAGGATTTGAACGGCCTTACCTACGCCGTGCCCAACTACCTTTCACCCCGGGTGGTGAACGTGCGCGTAATTGCGCGGTTTTAGCGGGCGTGTTTATAAAACCGAATTACCTGATTGGTAGGCGTGGAGTCGCTCAGCATGAGCCGGTAGGCCAGCGTATCGGGCGGCACGCCATAAGTTGTGCTCCACAGGCTGGAGGCCGTGGAACTCAGATGCTGACTTTGCATGGTGACCGACTGAAACCTGATACCCCAGAGCTGATCAGTCGAAGGCGTTACGCGAACAACGAAATTGTAACCGGCATACTTGTCCGGGTCAATAACCATTTTGTTCCAGCCCCGGTGGGTCCAGGTTTGTTCTACCCAGCATTCCTGAATCCGATAGGGTACACCCGCGAAGGTAAACGTCGATACGGAAGGAGTATAGTGCCGAAGAAACACCTGCCGTTGCCGAGATTCAGCTACGCTGCCACTAATGCCCAGGGCACCGTCGTTGCAGCCAGCCAGCAATAGCGGTACGAACCCTAGCAAGGCGTACCGGCCTAGTGCGAATAAATTAAGCATCGGCGTGCACGTCCTTAAAGCGGAGCATATCGGTTAACTGTTCTTCCTTTTCCGCATCGAAGCCGCAGGTGGCTGTGAAGCGGGCGGGGTTGCGGTAGGTACCGAAGAGCCAGTCCCACACCACCAGGTCGCCATAGTTGTGGCTGTGCTGCTGGTACTGGTGATGGACGCGGTGCATTTCGGGCCGCTGAAAAATGTAACCCACCCAGCGGGGCGTGCGCACGTTGGTGTGGTAGAAAAACTCACCCAGGGCCGTACACAGCGTGTACACGGCGCCGGCGGCCGGGCTCAGCCCCAGCACGGTGTACACCAGCAAGCCTCCAATGAGGGAGTTAACCGTCATTTCCAATGGGTGCTTGTAGAAGGAGGTAATAACCTCAATGCGCTGGGGGCTGTGGTGAATTTGGTGAAAGTGCAGCCAGAGGAAATCCTGGGTGTGGCGCCAGCGGTGCCACCAGTAGAATATAAACGTGGCCACCACGTAGGCCAGCAGGCCACTAGGTACCGGCCCCAGGTGCCGGGAAACGTGCCACAGTGAGTAGGCCGAAAACCACTTTTCCCAGGTGACGCCCGCCACCACGACCACCAGCAGCTGGGCCAGATTGACCGTCAGTACCCGCCGTGGCCAGGTGGGAACCCAGGGCAGCTGCCAGCCTGGAATGATGCGCTCCAGCACAAAGCAGAAGACAAAGGCCAGAAAAATGATGACCAGCAGGGGTGGGGCCGACACGTGGTAGCCACCCAAAGGCAGCGTCGCAAATAAGGAATGCATGACGAAAGGAGCTAAGTGAAACAATGCTCCAAAAGTCAGGCTTCGTGTTGCCGGAACACTTGATAAATATCAAGAACTGCGGTGGGCACGCAGGCGGCTGAGCGTTTCGGGGGTGAGACCCAGGTGGGAGGCCAGTAGCTTGAGCGGCACCCGCTGGAAGATGTTGGGCAAGTCACGCAGCAGTTGCTCGTACCGCTCGGCGGCCGAGTACATGCGCAGGTGCAGAGCCCGTTGCTCACTGAGCACGTAGTACCGCTCGGTGAGGGTGCGGCCGATGAAGTTGAATTCCGGAAACTCGCGGTACAGCTGCTGTAGCTGCTCGTAGCGCAAGGACCAGAGCCGGCAGTCTTCCAGGGCCTGCAGGTACTCGTGCGAAGGCTGCCGGGCGAAAAAGGAGTGGATGGAAATCACGAAATGCCCTCCCGGCATAAACCACGACGTGACTTCCTTGCCTTCCTTGAGGTAGAAGCCGCGCACCAGCCCTTGCTCGAGAAAATACAGGCGGTTGGCCGTTTGCCCGGGCTGCAGCAGGTAGGCCCGGTCGGGCACCGCCTCGGCTTGCACCCGCTCCCGCAGTGCAGACTCTAGCGCCACCGACATTGGATGAATCGCGGCGCAAACGGAGAGAAATGCTTCCATGCTGGCCAAGGTACTGCGCCCGCAGCCTATACGAAAACCGGCGCCTAGTGGGGCGCCGGTTGAAGTTAACGTACGAAAGCCTGGTTCCTACGACTGCTCAGTAGGCTTTGGCTTGCCACTCGGTGAGGGCAATACGCATGTTAGGTTGCTGGGCTTTAAAGTTGGCGTCGTCTTTGTCGCCGAGCTTGAGGGCTTTGCGGGCGTAGATGACGGCCGTGCCATAATCCTGCTTGGAAGCCATCAGCCGCGCTTTTATCCACGTGTTGGTATAGGACTCATTTAATCGAATCGACTCGTTGATGTAGTGCAGGGCCTGCTCGGCCTGAAGGTTATTTTGGACCAGATACTCGGCCGCCTGGGCCAGCAGCTGCCAGTTGTTGGGACGGGCCGCCAGGGTTTGCTCGATGCCCGCCAGCACCTGGGCGTGTACGTCCGTTTCGATGGTGAGTGAGCCCGTAAGCTTTTCCCAGCTTAGATTGAGGTGGGCGGCGGTGGGGCGAACATCCGAAAACCAGTAGCACAGGGTTTCACGAAAGGCCGAGGCTTCCGGCACTACGGGCACCCGCACCACGTCCTGGGCCGCGTTGTAGCCCTCGGCGCCCCAGTGCGTGGTTACTTTGTTCAGCACAAACTGCCAGTCCTGGTCTGATACCGGCAGCACGAAGAGGGAATACTTGCCGGCCAGGACCAGCTGCCCGTTCAGGTGCACGTTGCTGGAAAAGGTGATAACGGTATTCTCGTTGGCCCCGGCGCGCCAGATTTGGTTGTAGGGAACGAGCTGCCCCCAGATACCGCGGCCCTTCACGCTGGGGGAGTGGTACTCCACGGTAATGTCGGTGAGGCCCACGGTTTGCTGGAGCAGAGCCCGCGGACTGGCCTGCGGCAGCGGCAGCTGGGGTTGGGTCGTATCAGCAGCTGCGGTTTGAGCAACGACCGGCAGCGCCAGGCTGCTCAGGGCCACAAGCCAGCTCACCAAAAGGAACGTGCGCATAGGGACAGCAGAAAGAAAAGTTAGCAACAGGGACGGCACCTTGCCCGAAACAATAGTGCCAGAAAGTGGAAATCGTGCAGAAAGGGCGAAGATACAGGTTGCCAAATTGATTTTTTTTGCTGAAAAGTTTTCAACTCTGACTGTCGCGCTTACCTTTGCCCCGCTACTCCAAGCCCCGTATGCTTTTCTCCGCGCTTTTCCTGAGCTCTTCTAGCCACCTGGCTGCCCCCGTTGCGGGCCGCCTGGCTGAGGCCTGCGCGTCTGAGACCCAGCATCACCATCACCACGGGCATCATTCCTCTTTCTAGAGGAATATACGCATCATATTGACCCCGTTGGGCGAACCGCACCCTTGGTTCCCCGGCCCCCGAAAGCAGGTGGCCCGGCCAGATTATGGCTAATTTCCAACGTTTGGGTCTGCTGCCCTGTTTCCCACCAACCCCTTCTGAATTACGGTTAAGCACTTGGCAAAACGCGCCAATTCTTAATTCCTAATTCTTAATTCCTAATTGAAAGACATATGCTCCGTCTGGCCATCCAGAAATCGGGCCGCTTAAGCGAAGATTCCCTGAATTTGATTCGGGAATGCGGCATCAGCTTCCTCTCGGCTTCCTACAAGCTCAAAACCGAAGCTACCAACTTCCCCCTCGAAATCCTGTACCTGCGCGACGACGATATTCCCGGCTACGTGCAGGACGGCGTGGCCGACCTGGGCATTGTGGGCCAGAACGTGCTGGTGGAAGCCGGTTTTCCCGGCCTGGAAGTAGAAGGCCTGGGCTTCAGCAAGTGCCGCCTGAGTTTGGCCGTGCCCCGCGCCGCCACCTATGACTCCATTGAGGACCTGCACGGTGTGAACATTGCTACCTCGTACCCGCGCATTCTGGGCGACTACCTGGCGGAGCGCGGCGTGAAAGCCAACCTGCACACCATCAGCGGGTCGGTGGAAATTGCCCCCAGCATTGGACTAGCCGAGGCCATCTGTGATATTGTCAGCAGTGGCTCCACGCTGCTGGGCAACGGCCTGCGCGAAGTAGAAACTGTGTTCCGCTCCGAAGCGGTGCTCATTGCCAACCAGAGCCTAAGCGCCGAGAAAAAGGAGCTGCTCGAGCAGCTGCAGTTCCGCATGCAGGCCGTGCGTCGCGCCCGCCGCAACAAGTACATTGTGCTCAATGCCCCCGTGGCCGCCCTCGACGCGGTGAAGGCCCTGCTGCCCGGCATTAAGTCGCCCACCGTCACGAAGCTGGCCGAAGAAGGCTGGGTGTCGGTGCAGTCGGTCGTGAATGAGGACGACTTCTGGCACATCACCAGCCAGCTCAAAGCCGTCGGCGCCGAAGGCATTCTGGTACTCCCGATTGAGAAAATGATCAGCTAAAGCTGAATGTGACAAATGAGCGTGAATGTGGGAAATGTGAAAAATGATTAGTTGAAGCAGTTATTCATTCACATTCCCACACATTTTTCACATTCCCCACATTAATTAAGATGAACATCTTCCAATATCCTTCCCAGCCGGAGTGGGCGGCGCTGCAGCAGCGGGCTGCCCAGCAGCAGGCCCAGGACGTGGAGCAGCGCGTGCAGCAGATTTTTGAGGACGTGCGCCGGCGCGGCGACGCGGCTCTGCTCGACTACGCCCGGCAGTTCGACGGGGCCGACCTCGCGGGCGGCCTGCGCGTGGGGCCCGAGGAGCTGGCCGCTGCCGCTGCCCAGGTGCCGGCCGAGCTGCAAACGGCCATCCGGCAGGCGCACGCCAACATTCTGCGGTTCCATAAAGCGCAAATCCCGCAGGAGGAGCGCGTGGAAACCATGCCGGGCGTGACGTGCTGGCGGCGGGCGGTGCCCGTGCAGCGCGTGGGCCTCTACATTCCGGGCGGCACCGCGCCGCTGTTCAGCACGTTGCTGATGCTGGGCGTACCCGCCCGGCTGGCCAGCTGCCCTGAAATCGTGCTGTGCACTCCGCCCCAGAAGGATGGCTCGGTGAACTCCATCATCCTGTTTACGGCGCAGCTGCTGGGCATCACCACCATCGTGAAAGCCGGCGGGGCCCAGGCCGTGGCCGCGCTGAGCGGCGGAACTGACTCAGTGCCGGCCGTGGACAAGATCTTCGGCCCCGGCAACCGCTACGTGACGGCCGCCAAGCAACTGGCTACCCGCTACGGCGTGGCCATTGATATGCCGGCCGGCCCGTCTGAAGTGCTGGTTATTGCCGACGAATCGGCCACGCCGGCCTTCGTGGCGGCCGACCTGCTCAGTCAGGCCGAGCACGGCCCCGACTCGCAGGTGATTCTGCTGTCGGACTCGCTGTCGATGCTGGAGCAGACCAAAGCCGAGGTGGAGCGCCAGCTGCGCGAGCTGCCCCGGGCTGAGGTGGCCGCCCAGGCCCTCACCGAAAGCCGCGCCATCCTGCTGCGCACGCCGGAGGAAATGTTGTACTTCTCGAACCAGTATGCTCCCGAGCACCTGATTCTGGCCGTGCGCAACCCCGAGCAACTGGCCGAAGGCGTAACCAACGCCGGCTCCGTATTCCTGGGCCACCTCACCCCGGAAGCCGTGGGCGACTACGCCTCGGGCACCAACCACACGCTGCCCACCAACGGGTACGCCCGCAACTACAGCGGCGTGTCGCTGGATTCGTTTCTGAAGAAAATTACCTTCCAGCGCCTCACCCCCGAAGGCCTGCTGAACGTGGGCCCCGTGGTAGAAACCATGGCCGAAGCCGAAGGCCTCCGCGCCCACGCCCGCGCCGTCACCCTCCGCCTGGAAGCAGTAGAAACAGATATATAAATAACCTGTCATCCTGAGCATGTGGCGCATCAAGCCAGTGTCGAAGGACCTTATCACGCCAGAACCAGACGTTCGGTAGTAACACAGACGTGATAAGGTCCTTCGCTCTGCTCAGGATGACAATAAGAAACCAACCGATGTTCAACCTTGATAGCCTCGTACGCCCCAACATCCGGGGCATGAAGCCCTACTCGTCGGCCCGCGACGAATTTCAGGGCGAGGCCCAGGTCATGCTCGACGCCAACGAGAACAGCCTCGGCAGCGCCGGCCCCGACCAGTTCAACCGCTACCCCGATCCGCTGCAGCGCGCCGTGAAGCAGGAGTTGGCCCAGCTCAAAGCCGTGCGCCCCGAGCAGATTTTCCTCGGCAACGGCTCCGATGAGGCCATCGACCTGCTGGTGCGCCTCACCTGCGTGCCCGGCCACGACAGCCTGCTCATCCTGCCGCCCACCTACGGCATGTACGAGGTGGCCGCCAACCTGAATGACGTGCGCGTGGAGCGCCTGCAACTGAAGCCCGACTTCCAGCTCTCGTCCGAAATCGTGGCCGGCGTGCTGGCTTCCGACGCCAAAATCGTGTGGCTCTGCTCGCCCAATAACCCCACCGGCAACCTGCTCCACGCCGAGTACATGGAGGAAATTCTGCGCGGGTTCCGCGGGCTGGTAGTGGTAGATGAGGCCTACGCCGATTTCGCCGCCGCCCCCAGCTGGACCACCCGTCTGGCCGAATTCCCCAACCTGGTGGTGCTGCAGACCTTCTCGAAGGCCTGGGGTCTGGCCGGCCTGCGCCTGGGTATGGCTTTCGCCTCGCCGGAAATCATCGGCTACCTCAACAAAATCAAGCCGCCGTATAACGTGTCGGAAGCCACCCAGCAGCACGCCCTGGCCGCCCTGCGCGACGCGCCCCGTTTCGAGGAGCTGCGCCGGCAGCTGCTGGTGAGCCGCGACTGGCTGCGGGAGCGTCTGCCCGCGCTGCCCATTGTGACAGAGGTATTCCCCTCGGATGCCAACTTCCTGCTGGTCCGTTTCCATCCCGATGCCACGGCCGTGTACGATTTCCTGGTAGCCCGGGGCATCATCGTGCGTAACCGCACCACCCAGCCCGGCTGCGCCGGCACGCTCCGCCTTACCGTGGGCACCCCCGCTGAGAACGAGCAGCTGCTCCGGGCCCTGCGGGAGTTTGCGGGGTAGTATATGACCTCTTATAGTGAGTACATCGGTGACGGGATTGTCAAGAAGCTGGAAGTCGACTTCAACGTTAAACGCATAACCATAGAACTGGAGCGTTGGCAAAGCGAAGATGAGCCCGAGAAGATTATGGCTGCTTTTTCAGGTGTCGAGCTTCAAGAGTTCTGGGACTTTGGCCATACGACGATTCTCTTTGATTTGAGAGAAGTTGATTCTTTCAGTGAGTTGATGCATTGGCATGCTAATTACTTTCACAGAATGCGAAAGTACCTATCAAGTGGTCTGGTGGATGAAATAACCTCAAACACTACAAACCGATATTTCTCCTTTGAATCGACTTGTGGATTTGAAGGATTTATTATCTGTAAAGAGTTTCAGTTGTCGAATTCACTCACCACTTACAGCTAAAGAATAATGCAGCTCGTGCTGTTCTGCGGAATCCAGGCCACCGGAAAATCGACGTTTTACCAACAGCGGTTTTTCCACTCCCATGTGCGCATCAGCATGGACCTGCTGCGCACGCGCCACCGGGAACGGCGGTTGCTGGAGTTGTGCCTGGAAACTCAGCAACGTTGCGTGATAGATAATACGAACCCCACGCAGGCCGAGCGGGCGGTGTACATAGCGGCGGCTCGGGCGGCGGGGTTCGAAGTGGTTGGCTATTTTTTTCAGTCGGTGGCGGCGGAAGCACAAGTGCGCAACCTGCAGCGTCCGCCGGAGCGGCAGGTGCCAGATAAAGGTATTCGCGCCACCCGTAACCGGCTGGAGCTACCCACCCGCGCCGAAGGCTTCGACCAGCTTTACTTTGTGCGCCCGCTCGGCAATCAGGAGTTTGACGTGACCAACTGGCAGGATGAAATTCAATGACCTCGACGCGCGAATGCGCGTGTTTGAAACCTCCCACGACCACTGCGCGCTGCCCGGCCTGTACCTGGTGGCCCGCTTAGATGGGCGCGGCTTCACCCGCCTAACTAAGGAAGTACACCCGTTTGAGGCGCCCTTCGACGAACGGATGCGCGACTATATGGCCGAAACCACCCGCCATCTGCTGGATTGTGGTTTCCGGATGGTGTATGGCTTTACCCAGAGCGACGAAATTTCCCTGTTGCTGCACCCCACCGAGGATTCGTTTGGGCGTAAGCTGCGCAAGTACACCTCCGTGCTGGCGGGTGAGGCCTCGGCCAAATTCTCTCTCTTGCTGGGCAATATAGGGGTGTTCGACTGCCGCATTTCCCAACTGCCGCGCCGACAGGACGTGGTCGATTACTTCCGGTGGCGGCAGGAAGACGCGGCCCGCAACTCTCTCAATGCGCATTGCTACTGGCTGCTCCGCAAGCAGGGCCGCACCGTGGCAGAAGCTACGGCCCAGGTGAAGGGCCAGCGTACCGCTACCAAGCACGATTTGCTGTTCGCGCACGGCATTAACTATAATGAGTTGCCGTCCTGGCAAAAACGTGGGCTTGGGGTGTATTGGGAAGAGTACCTAAAAGTTGGCTTCAACCCGCACACCCAGGAGCTCGTGAAGACAACCCGCCGCCGGCTCGCGCTCAATCTGGAGCTGCCGCTGGGTGAGGCGTATGCCGAGTTCATCCAGAATCTTTTATCTGCGGCCGACTAAGGCCGAAACTGTTTCTTTGTCTACTCTCAGGTCGTCCGGCCGCAGCAGTCCGGGACCAAGTTTCTTCTTCATGAAAAAAGTACTCTTCATTGACCGCGACGGCACCATCCTCATCGAGCCGCCGACGGATTTCCAGGTGGACGCGCTGACGCGGGAAAAATTTCAGTTTGTGCCCGGTGCCATCACTGGCCTCTCGCGCATTGCCCGCGAGCTGGATTACGAGCTGGTGCTGGTGAGCAACCAGGACGGCCTGGGCACCGAGAGCTTTCCGGAGGAGACTTTCTGGCCGGCGCACACCATGATGCTCGACGTGCTGCGCTCGGAAGGAGTGGAGTTCGTGCGGGAGCACATCGACCGGAGCTTCCCCCACGAGAACCTGCCCACCCGCAAGCCCGGCACCGGCATGCTCACCCAATACCTGGGCGAGGGCAGCGGCTATGACCTGAAAAATTCCTTCGTCATCGGCGACCGGCTGACTGACGTGGAGCTGGCCCAGAACCTGGGTTGCCAGTCCATCCTGCTGAAGCCAGAAGGGGAGGGCGACGAGCTTGCCGCGCTGACCACCATGAGCTGGGAAAAAATATACCAGTTCCTACGGCTGCCCGCCCGCACCGCCGTGGTACAACGCGACACGAACGAAACCAAAATCCGCATCGAGCTGAACCTCGACGGCAACGGCCGCCCCGAGATGCACACCGGCCTGGGCTTCTTCGACCACATGCTCGACCAGCTCAGCAAGCACTCGGGCGTGGATATGAAAATCACCGTGCAGGGCGACCTGCACATCGACGAGCACCACACCATCGAGGACACGGCCATTGCCCTGGGCGAAGCCTTCACCCAGGCTCTCGGCGACAAGCGCGGCCTGGCCCGCTACGGCTTCCTGCTGCCCATGGACGATGTGCTGGCCCAAGCCGCCATCGACTTCTCGGGCCGCCCCTGGATTGTGTGGGACGCCGAGTTCAAGCGCGAGAAAGTAGGAGATATGCCGTGCGAAATGTTTTACCATTTCTTCAAGAGCTTCTCCGATGCTGCCCGCTGCAACCTCAACATCAAAGCCGAGGGGCAGAATGAGCATCACAAGATCGAAGCTATTTTCAAGGCCGTAGCCAAGTCCATCAAAATGGCCCTGGTGCGCGACGCCGGCCGCATGGAAATCCCCAGCACGAAAGGCATTCTGTAGTTTATCCATTTGTTTATACAAATGGATAAACAGTTGTCGGAATGTGCGTTGCGGGCACAGCTTTCATTCTAAGTGGTGCGAAGAACCTTAGAACACCGGAACTAACCGCTCATACGTGGTAAAGTCCTGCGACCTAGCTTGATGCGCGACATGCTCAGGATGATAACTGGTAAGTCTAAATAGCTTTACACATTTGTTTAAACATAAGTATAAACACTCGATGACTTCTAATATTCTCAAATGGAAATAGCCATCATTGATTACAAAGGCGGCAATGTGCAGTCGGTGCTGTTTGCGCTGGAACGGCTGGGCGTGCAGGCCACGCTCACGGCCGACCACGACGTGATTCGCCGCGCCGATAAGGTGCTGTTCCCGGGTGAGGGCGAGGCCGCCTCCGCCATGCGGGAGCTGCGCGCCCAGGGCTTGCACGAGCTGCTGCCCACGCTCAAGCAGCCGTTCCTGGGCATCTGTCTGGGCATGCAGCTGCTGGGTCGCCACACCCAGGAAGGAGGAGGCACCGAGCTGCTCGGGATTCTGCCCTTCGACGTGGTGCGGTTCCCGGCCACGCCGGAGTACAAAGTGCCGCACATGGGCTGGAACAACCTGCAGGCCTTGCGTGGTCCGCTGTTCGAAGGACTCAGCGCCGAGGACTACGTGTACTTCGTGCACAGCTACTACGCCCCGGTGGGTGAGTACACCATTGCCGAGGCCGCGTACCCCGCGCCGTTCAGCGCCGCCGTGCAGCACGAGAACTTCTACGCCGCGCAGTTCCACACCGAAAAGAGCGGCCCCGTCGGTACCCGTATCCTGGAAAACTTTCTCAAGCTGTAAGCCCGTGATAAAAGAACGGCCATGCTGAGCGGAGTCGAAGCATCGCTACCGCTTCGTTGCAGTAGTAATTCAACGAGGCGGTAGCGATGCTTCGGCTGCGCCTCCGGCTTCGCGCAGCATGACGTTCTGTTGTTCCGCTACCAGCACCAAGCTCAAAACCTACATGGAAATCATTCCCGCTATTGACCTTATAGGCGGCCAGTGCGTGCGCCTGACGGAGGGCGACTTTGCCCAGCAGACCACTTACGATGCCGATCCACTGGCCGTGGCCCAACGCTTCGAGGCCGCCGGCGTGAAACGCCTGCACTTGGTGGACCTCGACGGGGCCCGCGCCAAGCGCCCCGTAAATCTGCCCGTGCTGGAGCGCATTGCCCGCCACACCAGCCTGCACATCGACTTCGGGGGCGGGCTGCAGAGCGAGGACGCCGTGCGCCAGGCCTTCGACGCCGGAGCCCGGCAGATTACCGCCGGTAGCATTGCCGTGCGCGAGCCGGAAACGGTGAACGGCTGGCTCCGCACGTTCGGGGCCGACCAGATCATCATCGGGGCCGACTACCGCGACAACCATATTTCCATCAACGCCTGGGCCGAGCAGAGCGAACGGACCCTGCGCGAGTTCTTGGAGGGCTACCTGGCCAGCGGGGCCACCACCTTCATCTGCACTGACGTGAGCAAGGACGGCAAGCTACAGGGCCCGTCATTGGCTACGTACACCGAGCTGCGCGAGCAGCTGCCCGCCGCCCGCCTCATTGCCAGCGGTGGCGTAACCACCATTGCCGACGTGGAGGCCCTGGCCGCCGTGGGCATGCACGGGGCCATCATCGGCAAAGCCATCTACGAAGGCACCATCACGCTGGAGCAGCTGCAGCCCTGGCTGTAAGAGTAATTTGACTGGTTCTTTTGTCATCCTGAGCGGAGCGAAGGACCTTATCACGTTTGGAGGATGCAGCACAACGGTTTCGTGCTGGCGTGAGTAGGTCCTTCGCTCCGCTCAGGATCACACAGTATTCTTCAACAACCAAGCATGCTAACCAAACGAATCATACCCTGCCTCGACGTGAAGGACGGGCGCACCGTGAAAGGGGTGCGCTTCGAGGGCCTGCGCGACGCCGGCGACCCGGTGGCTTTGGCCGCCCGCTACGCCCGCGAGGGCGCCGACGAGCTGGTGTTCCTCGATATAACCGCTACCAACCAGAAGCGCGCCACGCTGGTGGCCCTGGTGCGCGACGTGGCCCGCGAGCTGGACATTCCGTTCACTGTGGGCGGCGGCATCGGCACCGTGTCCGACGTAGAAGCCCTGCTGATGAACGGAGCCGACAAAGTGAGCATCAACTCGGCCGCTCTGGCGCGCCCCGAGCTGATTGACGAGCTGGCCGCCCGCTTCGGGTCCCAATGCATCGTGGTGGCCGCCGATGCCCGCTACCATGTGCCCGGAGGTTGGCAGATTTATACCCGCGCCGGCACCCACAACACCGGCCGCGACGCGGTGCAGTGGTGCCGGGAAGCCGCCGAGCGGGGCGCGGGCGAAATCCTGCTAACCTCCATGAGCAATGACGGCACCAAGGACGGCTTCGCGCTGGACATCACCGGGGCCGTGAGTCGGGCCGTAACCATCCCGGTAGTAGCCTCGGGCGGTGCCGGCTCCAAGCAGGATTTCACCAACGTATTCCAACAGGCCCACGCCGACGCCGGCCTCGCCGCCAGCATCTTCCACTTCGGCGAAATCGGCATCCGCGAGCTGAAAGAACACCTGCGCCAGGACGGCATTGCCGTGCGGCTGTAATAGTAGTAGTGAGTAGTTGGTATTGAGTAGTGAGAAACTACTTACTGTACATCAAACCGATTACTCATTACTCAATACCAACTACTCACTACTAATCCAATGGATTTTGCCAAAATGCCCGATGGGCTGATTCCGGTGATTGTGCAGGATGCTCACACGGGGCAGGTACTGATGCTGGGCTACCAGAACGAGGAAGCGCAGCGCGTGACCCGCCAGACCGGTCGCGTGACGTTCTTCTCCCGCTCCAAGCAGCGCCTCTGGACCAAGGGCGAAACGTCCGGGAACTACCTCACCGTGGTGAGTGAGCACGAGGACTGCGACCAGGACGCCCTGCTCATCCTGGCCCGCCCCGACGGCCCCACCTGCCACCGGGGTACCACCAGCTGCTTCGAGCAGCCTCAGCAGACGCGTTACCCGGCTCCGGCCGTGAGCTTCGTGGCGGAGCTGGAGCGCCTGGTACAGCGCCGCTACCAGCACCCCGACGAGGACCCCAAGTCGTACACCGCCTCCCTGTTCCGCAAGGGCATGCCCAAAATTGCCCAGAAAGTGGGAGAGGAGGCCGTGGAAACCGTCATCGACGCGGTGGGTGGCAACTTGGAGGGCCTGAAAGGCGAAGCCGCCGACCTGCTGTACCATTTGTTGGTACTGCTGACAGCCTCCGGACTTTCCATGGAAGACGTAGTGGACGTGCTCAAGCAGCGCCACACCACCATTTCCGGCGGGGTGCGGCGGGAGTAACGTCCTTCCCTTTTATACAAATTCGAAAACGCTGCCCGAGCCTTCCTTAGGTTCGGGCAGCGTTTTTCCATTTCTTCAACTCGGCCAGTTACGTTTCTAATGCCCTCTACCGCTATCCAGTTATTACCCCTGCGAATTGACCAGGCTGAAATCTTCCACCGCTGGCTGCAGGACCCGGAGGTTATTCTTTACTCATTGAATGTTTTCCAGCAGATGGATTCACTGGCGAAGGTTGCGCAGTGGCTGGAAGCTACGTTGGCTGATCCGCGCTGCCTGAATCTGGGGGTGTACCTGGCCGATACGCAGGAGTTGATTGGTCACGCCGGTATTACCGGCATTTCCACGGTCAATCAGGCGGGAGAATATTTCATTCTGCTGGGCGAAAAGCAGTACTGGGGCCAGGGAATTGCCACGGAGGTAACCCGGCAGGTGGTGGCGCAGGGGTTTGCGGAGCTGGGCCTGAACCGGATTATGCTCACGGTTTCGGAGCCCAACCAGGGCGGCGTGAAAGCGTACCAGCGAGCCGGTTTTCAGCTGGAGGGCCGGCTGCGGCAGGCTTGCTTCCGCAATGGAAGCTTTCATGATAAGCTGGTGATGTCGTTGCTGCGGGATGAATGGAGCGCTTCGCTAATAGGGGAGTAATGCCCTCCAAAAGCGGCCGAACCCATCCGTTCGGCCGCTTTTGCGTATGGTCAGGTACCTTGCTCAAAACCTTGCGTACCTTGCGCCCTGCTTTACCCCGTTGTTTCTATGTCTGCTGCTCCCGACCGTGCTGCCTACCTCGCCTCCCAAAGTCTGACGGTGCTCGTGCCCGTCTATAATGAAGAAGAAAGCCTGGGGCAGTTTGTGGTGGAGATGGACAAGTTCCTGGCCGAAACGCCGGTGGCCACTACCGTGCTGTTTGTAAACGATGGTTCTACCGACGGCTCCGTGGCCATCCTGCGCGAGGTATGCCGGCAGAAGCCCCAGTACGAGTTTATCAGCCTGAGCCAGAACCGGGGCCTGAGCACCGCCGTGAAAGCCGGCATCGACCACGCCCGCACCACGCTCATCGGCTATATCGACTCCGACATCCAGACCACCCCGCTCGATTTCCTGACCTTTTTTGAGTTCCTGCCGGAGTTCGACATGGTAAACGGCATCCGGGCCAAGCGCCAGGATACGTTTGTGAAGAAGATGTCGTCCCTGATTGCCAACACCGTGCGCCGCACGCTCATTAACGACGGCATTCAGGATACGGGCTGCCCGCTGAAAATCATCAAAACCGAGCATGCCCGTCGCATTCCGCTATTTCACGGGATGCACCGCTTCCTGGGGGCGCTGGTGCAGCTGCAGGGCGGCAAAGTCAAGCAGCTGCCGGTGCGCCACTTCCCGCGGTTTGCGGGCACGGCCAAGTACAACCTCTGGAACCGGGCCTGGAAGCCGCTGGTGGACACGTTCGGCTTCCGCTGGATCCGCAGCCGCTGGAAGAACTATGAAATCGGGGAGGCCCACCGCCAGCAGACTGAGGCAGTAGGCGCAGGCAAGTAACCGGGGTATGACGTCGCAAACAGTTGCCTTGGGCATTGGGCTGGTTTCGCAGCTGCTGTTTTCCAGCCGCATTGTGCTGCAGTGGATTCAGAGCGAGCGGGCCAAGCGGGTGCTGGTGCCCACGCTGTTCTGGCAGATCAGCCTAATTTCCTCGTTTCTGATGATAGTGTACGGCATCCTGCGTCACGACCCGGTGATTCTGGGGGCGCAGGTAATCAGCTACGCCATCTATATTCGGAACCTGCAGCTGCTGAAAGAGTGGGACAAGCTGAATCCCTGGTTTCGGGCCGGGGCCTACGTATTTCCGGTGGCCATGCTGGCCTGGTTTGTGGCCGGCAATCAGCACTTCAGCCTGCGGGCCATGCTTAGCAGCCGCATTCCGGCCGGGCTGCTGGCGCTGGGGGTTGTGGGCCAGGTGATTTTCCTGCTGCGCTTTGTTTACCAGTGGATTTACTCCGAGCGTAAGGGGGAGTCCACGCTGCCGCTGAGCTTCTGGGTTATCAGCTTCGTGGGCTCGGTACTAATCTTGGTGTATGCTTTCCTGCGCTGGGATGCCGTGCTGATTATTGGCAACGTGTTCGGGACGGTTGTGTACGCGCGCAATATTGTGCTGCTGCGCCGCGAAGCCCGCGCCACCAAATCACCGCGCGTATCTAAGAAAGCCACGCCGGTTTAACGGGGGCCGGCTGCTGCTTCCTCCAACGTGAGCCAGTGCACAAAGGCCTGAAGCCCCTGGGCAAGCGTGGTGCGGGGGGAGTAGCCCAGCAGGCGCTGCGCCTTGGCAATGTCGGCGTAGGTTACGTCCACGTCCCCGGGCTGCATGGGCTGAAAGGAGAGCTGCGGCTCCCGGCCCACGGCTTCACCCACGGCCTGAATCAGCTCCAGCAACGAAACCGGGCGGTTGTTGCCCAGGTTGATGGTTTCGTAAACGCCCGTATGCCCGAGCAGGTAGGCTACCCCCTGGGCAATGCCGGCCACGGTGTCCAGCACGAAGGTGTAGTCGCGGGCCGAGGTGCCGTTTCCGAAAACCGGTATAGGCTGGCCGGCGTGCAGCAGCCGCACAAACTTGTGAATGGCCAGATCGGGGCGTTGGCGCGGCCCGTATACGGTGAAGAACCGGGCGTTGAGCACATCCAGGCCGTGCAGATGATGGTAAGTGTAGGTGAGCTGCTCGCCGGCTAGCTTGGAGGCCGCGTACGGCGAAATGCAGGTGGCCAGCAAATTCATGTCCTCCCGGAAAGGCTGCTCCCGCGTATTGCCGTACACCGAAGACGACGACGCAAAGAAAAGCTTCTGAATGCCGCGCAGCCGCATCCATTCCAGCAGATGAGTAGTACCCACTACATTGTTTTCCAGGTAAGCAACTGGTTCCCTGACGGAGGGGCCCACCCCGGCTTTGGCCGCCAGGTGCACCACCACGTCCACGGGGTCGGCGGGCAGGGCATCCACCAGGCCATCCAGCCCCCGCCGGAGGTCTACTTCGTGGAAGTGGAAGCGGGGATGGTGGCTACAGCTACCCAGATTTCGCTCTTTTTGGGCGCGGTCGTAAAAAGGGTCGAAATTGTCGAGCCCAGTTACGCGGTGGCCCTGCTCCAGCAGTAGCTCCACCAGATGCGAACCAATAAACCCAGCGCAACCAGTAACCAGAACAGACGCCATTGGCAGTAAATAAACAGGAGGGAAGCCTCCCCACAGAAAAACAGTATGCCCGCAAAGGTAGCCGAATTTACTACCCGGATGCGGCCGCTTGCCTCCGCGAATGCCGCCTGAAACCACTGGTAGGCGCCCGGAATGCCCTATTGAGCCTCCTGCTGAGCTTGTGCGGGGTTCTGCCGGCCCTGGCTCAGGTCCGGATGCCCTTGCCCCTGAGCCAGGTACAGATTCTGGGCCATGCCGGCGCCGGCTTTTTTACGCCTATCCATCCGTTCAATTCGTCGCCGCCCAGCTCGTGGCGCGGCATCCGGTGGGCGCTGGAACATGGGGCCGATGGCGTCGAAATGGATGTGCAGCTTAGTCAGGACAGCGTTTTGGTGCTGTATCACAATACGAACCTACCCTCCATGACCACGGCGCGCACCGGCTGCGTGAGTACCACCGCGGCCGCTACCCTCACCGGCCTGCGTTACCGGGGCGGGTGGCCCTACGACTGGCTGCAGCGGGAGCGGCCCCAGCGCCTGGACTCGGTACTCAGCCGTTTGGCGCGTCGGGCGGTATTTCCGCTCATCCACCTGGACCTGCACGAAACCGATGATTGCGCCCGGTATGGGGATGGGCATCGTTCCCGTACTCTGGTGCGCCAGCTTAAGCGTCTGCTGCAGCAATACCGGGTGCCCACCGAGCGGGTGCTGGTCCTGACTAACCAACCCCAAACGCTCGTTTACCTGCGCCAGCAACTACCCCAACTTCCCCTGGGCCTGGAAATCACCGAGGACTTTGCCGGGGGAATGCGCACGGCCCTGGCCGTTGGAGTACAGGCGGTGGTCTTGTCCAAGTATGTAGTAACGCCGGAGTACAGCGCTGCCGCGCACGCGGCCGGGCTGCAGGTGGTTATTTTCGGTGGCCGCTCTCCCCAGGCCATCCGGCGGCTGCTTGCTTCCCAGCCTGATGCTGTGGAGGTTGACAATGTGCGGCAGTTGGTGCGCATGCGCCGCCGCGCCCGCCAGCAAACGACAGAACCTAATTAACCGCCGCGCCAGATCTTCCCCATCTGTCCTATTCCGCACTACCCCATGAAGTACTTGCACACATTCCTGCAAACCCGAATTGGCCGCATTGGCGCCGTGTTGAGCGTGTGCGTATGCAGTTTTTTCGTGCACCTGGGGGCGCCGGAGGCAGGCCTGATGGAAGCCCGCAACTTTGTGGCGGCCCGGGAGATGGTAGCTGGGGGCTCCTGGCTGCTGCCAACAATGAATGGGGCGCTGCGCCTGGCTAAACCCCCGCTGCCAACCTGGGCAGTTGCCGGCGTACAAATGCTCACGGGCCCTACCGATAACCTGGCCGTGCTGCGCTTACCCGCTGCCAGCATGGCTACGCTTCTGGTGTTCTTCTTCTGGGGGCTGGCCCGCGAGTTGACCCGCCGCATGCCGGGTGAGCAGGAGCAACCGGGGCGCACGGCCTGGCTGGCGGCGCTAATGCTGGCCAGCAGCCTTCTGGTCATTACCGTAGGGCGTGACGGTCAGTGGGACATCTTCTCCAATGCCTGGATGGTAGGGTGCCTGTGGTTGCTGACCAGGGCATTACGCACCGGGCAACTGCTCCTTTACGCCACGGCGGGCCTATTGCTGGCCGCCAGCTTTTTAAGTAAAGGCCCCGTCGCGCTGTACGCTTTGCTATTACCCTTTGTGGTAGCATCCTGCACCCCTTGGGGCCTGCGTGGGCAGGTAGCCAAGGGATGGGGGCTAGGGGTAGCTGTTTTCGTGGGCGTGGGCGCGCTGCTAGGTAGCCTCTGGCCCTGGTATGTGTGGGAGCGGGTGCAGCCCGAGGTACTGGCCATAGCCCGGGTAGAAGTGGCTTCGTGGGGGGAGCGGCATGTGCAGCCGGTGAGCTACTACCTTAACTTTCCGGTTTTTACGGGCGTCTGGGCGCTGGCCGCACTGGCGGCGTTGGTAGTTCCCTACGCCCGCGGGCGGGCCGGGCGGTATGTGCCTTATTGGTATGGCCTAGTCTGGTTAGTGCTTACCCTAATCTTTTTAAGTATCGTTCCCGAGAAAAAAGAGCGGTATATGTTACCGTTGATACCGCCGTTGGTACTGCTCTTGGCCGGACTGATTCGCAGCTGGGAACAAGGTAATGCCGACAGTCAGCCGGGGAGCAGTGGGAGGGTAGACGGTCTGCTGCTTAAGACGTGGGGTGGATTGTTGCTGTTGGTTTGCCTGGGGTTGCCGGCAGCTCTGCTGGTTGTCCAGCTACCGGGCTTTCGGCCCACCCAGCTGGCCTTTTGGTTTGTCTGTCTGGGGGCTGCTGGGCTTGGGTATAGGGTTGTCATCCTGGGCTTAATTGGCGGCCGCGCAACGTCGTTGGTGGCCGCCTCTCTGGCGTTGCAATGCGGGCTGCTCGGGTTGCTGATGCCTGCCTATGCGGCTTGGGAAACCCGCAAGGCCGATAGGAGTATCCGGCAAATGGCAGATGTGCGTAAAAAACATGGTGGTCCGGCATATTCCTGGTACAGCCTGTCAGAGATGCAGATTAAGCAGGTGTGGCAGGCTGGCCGGCCCATCCGGCGGTGGCAACCGGATACCACGCAGCTGGGGGCCAAAGCGGCCGTGCTTATTACCGCGCAGCGCCTGCTGCCCACCCATGCGTTAGGACAGCAGGCGCCGGGCTACGCGGTTGCCTTAATCGATAGTTTTTATGTAGGTCGAAACCGGGCCTCAGAGCAACTATTTGTTTTTCGTATTCAAAGAGTGGCTAAATAATTGGCCAAATTCAGGAAGCGTTTAAGACGTCAGCTAGGCAGCACCGCCTAGCTGACGTTTTATTTTTTCCAGCAGGCTATGTACCAGCAGTAAGTCCGATGGGTCCTGAATCGTTAAATCCGTATGTAGGCCTGGTCCACTGATCTGCAGCCTGAATATCACTTCGGGGGTTGATGTACTTGGCTCGGGGCTTTGTGTAGGTATAGGTAGGTTTATACCATTTGGTAAAATCGGGGGGGCAAAGTTACGGTCGCTAGGCTGGGACGGCTGTTGTTTTGATACAAACGGTTGCACGTCTACCAATGAGACTGAATCTTGCGTTGCCTGGTTGCCAGTGTTTCTGGGAAGGTTAAACAACGCCGATATAGGATCCGGTTCTTCAGGTAAAGAGGAGTCAGCGAGTACAAAGCCGGGAGATAATGGTAAACTATTTATAGACTTCTGAGTGGTTGGTTGCGCAGACGGCTGTAATGTTGTTTGGGCCGGCTCGGGGTTGCTATCAGTTGCTCTACGAAAGGAGTTTAGAGGCATTTCACCGGCCGCCAGTTCCCGGCGAGGTCCTTGTTGAGCACTCAGTTGGTCGATGTCGGCAATGATGTTTCGTTCATCAATGAGGTCAACCATTCGGGCCCCCTCTACGAATGCCTTTGCTACGCCCTGGGCGTTTATTTCCTCTACCCCAAATTCCCGGATAAGCATTACGTCGAACATATGCACTGGAAGCTCCCGGTTACGGAACTTGCGACAGATTTGCATGAACAGCGGGGGATGAAGAAATGCCTCTCGGTGGTAAATCTTTTCCTCCTGTTTATCATAGGCATGTTTAATCCTACGGAATAGGTTCGTAGTAGTAAGTAACTCTCGTTTGCTAGTGAGAAGACCAAACTTGACGGCGGATCCTACAATAGCTTTGAAGGAGCCACTCACCTTGCGGTTCAGTTTGCGGGCAGCTGTTTCTAATGCACACTTGCCACCAGTGTCATCAACTACTTCGGCTACTTCCCAAGCGCTGGTATAAGAGGTGCGCGGGTAGTCTATGGTTTTAGGCATAAAAAGCGAATGGAGGAATGAAATGAATGGTGAGACTATAATACGAGTAAAAAGTAAAAACATAGTACATAGTAATAAAAAGTATAAAAAAGTATAAATAAAATGGACTTTTTTATACTTTTTATTACTATGGATGTATATTACTCCCTCAAATTCTGCTAAAATCATCTACTAACCCATTACATCAATAAATAAATACCAAACTAACGGTAAGGCGGGGCAGGAGGGCAGGAGTACGCCGTTTAGAAGGGTAGAGGATAGCTGTTATCTTACTTCTACAGCATCACATTTACTTTCACTTTTGTAGCCTTAAGCAAGGCTGCGCCTAGCACTACAGGCGTAAATCGGCCATGCAGGCAGTGTGTCGATAATCTATTATAATCTATTAGAAACATATCCCGCTATCATGAGCCTAAATAACTTAAAACTCACAGTAACCTCAATCCAACAGTATTTGCATGACGCGCACAGTACGCTAGGTAGTCATTAAGGCTAAATTGAGTTGAGTCCTTCTTAAAAAGACTAGAAAGCTGCGTGGTCGAACAAAAACGCTGGATACTAAGTCGAGCTTGTTGAAGAAAATCTGTGTACATCAAACTGGCTGGCCTAGAAGGATGAACTTATATATCCACGGGGTAGATAAGTAGAGTCAATCTATCGGGTTCATTAAGACAACCAGGGAACTTCCTTCACTACATGCACATATAAGGAGATTACAGCTGCTAACTTCTCAGTTGGTTACTGCTTTTCCTGTTAATTCTCGCTGGATAAAGTATCCGAAGTACATACTCTGTGAGGCCGATAACTCATCGTATAATTGTCTTATAATTTATATTATGTTAAGTATTGTTTTTTAAAAACGGCCGGATCAGTTCATCCGGCCGTTTTTCACTATAAACAGGTGCTCTCCTACTTCATGCCATCCAGCATCTTGTTCATTCGCTCGGCATCAGCATTTCGCTTCAGCGTCGTATATACCCGGCTTAACGATTTGATGGTAGCTTGGTCCTTGGGCTGCAGCTGCAGCGCCTTTTCAAAATATGGTAGTGCCTGCTCGAAATACTTCTTGCCGTCTACCTCCATTTTCTTACCCGACTTCATATAAGCGGCCTGATCCATCCGGCTAACCTTAGTGTACAGATCGGCGCCCTTATTGAAGTTGTATACCCCGAGGTTGAACTGCGCGTCAAAATTATTCGGATCAACTTCAACCGCTTTCTTGTACGCTGCAAAGGCTTGTTCCGTCTGTTTGTTTTGATCCAGAATCGAGCCTTTCACGGCATACAGATTGGCATTGGTTGGATCTGCTGCAATGGCCCGGTCAATCTTATCAAGGGCCTGTTTGCCCTGGCCCGAGCTGAGAAGCATGTTCAACTCCTCAATCATGAAGACCTTGTTGTTGGGATACGCCTGCAGGGCTTGCTGAACGACGGCCAAGGCCGCTTTTTCATCTTTCTCCTGCCGGGCAATCAGCAACAAACGCTCATACATCTGCGGCGACTTGTAGTTGATGGCCATCAGCTTGTTGTAGTTTTCCTTAGCCCCGGCAAAGTCTTCCTTTGCTTCGGATGCATAGGCAGCGTACAAAAATGCCGTGGTGTCCTGTGGCCGGATTTGCTGGGCCATTTTATAGGAGTTGATGGCTTCATCGTACTTCTTGCCGTTGTAGCTTTCCACCCCGGCATTCAGGGCCATACCGTAGAGGTTGTCGAGTTTGCCTACGGCCAGTTTACCATACTCGCTGTCCTTACCTTCCAGCTCAATGGCCTTCTGGTACGACTCAAATGCTACTTTGGCTCCTTCGCCCGGCTGCAGACCTTTGCCGTAAATTGGGCTGGCAGCCATGCCTTCATAGACTTCGCCGCGGGTATACCAGGTTTTGGCTTTGCCCTTGGTTTTTTCATTTACTACGGCTTTATCAATTTCCGTACGGGCTTTGTCCAGGGTACCCTGGCGCTGGTACAGTACTGCGTTGGTAACGGCCGAGTTTTGTGCCATAGCAGCCTGCATAGCACACGCTGCTACAATGGTCAGGAGGAACTTCTTCATTGGGTTTCTGGTGAAGAAAAAAATTAGGATTAGGGTGAGTGCCAAAGCAAACGGCAGAACCCGCTTCCGAGTTCTGCCGCTGCAAGTTAATTAGCGCTGAGCGAATCAGGCTCAATCAGCGCTTCCAGGTCCGGCGCCAGCCCGCCCGGAGCCGCTTCCAGCCCGGTTTCAGCTGCTGCCTCAGAAGCCAGATCCTCAGCCTCTTCGGCTTTGTCCTCAGCCTGCACTTTGGCTACTGAAGAAATAGCGTCGCCCTCGCTGATGCGCAGCAGCCGCACGCCCTGCGTAGCCCGACCGATGGTACGGAGCTCGGCTACCCGCAAGCGAATAGTGATGCCGGAGCGGTTGATGATCATCAGATCATCGGTGTCCACCACGGCTTTAATGGCCACCAGCGCACCGGTTTTGTCGGTAATCTTCATGGCGCGTACGCCCTTGCCCCCGCGGTTGGTAATACGGTACTCATCCAGGGAACTACGCTTGCCGTAGCCATTTTCGGAAACGACGAGCAGTTCCTGGGCTTCGTCCGACACGCACACCATGCCAATGGCCCGGTCACTGCCGTCATCGGCCAGGGTAATACCCCGCACGCCGGCGGCATTGCGGCCCATCGAGCGCACTTTGCTTTCGTTAAAGCGGACCGCTCTCCCCGACCGCAGTGCCACGATAATCTCGCTGCTGCCCGTGGTGAGCTGCACGTCCAGCAGCCGGTCGCCTTCGTTGATGGTAATGGCATTGATACCAGCGGCGCGGGGGCGCGAGTATGCCTCCAGCGGCGTTTTCTTTACCGTTCCCTGCTCGGTGCAGAACATCAGGAAGGTATTTTCCAGGTAATCCAGGTCGCGCAGGCCGCGCACGTTCAGGACGGAGCGCACACTGTCTTCGCGGGGAATCTCGATGAGGTTCTGAATCGGGCGGCCTTTGGTGGCCTTCCCTCCTTCCGGCACCTCGTACACCTTTAGCCAGAATACTCGGCCCAGTTCCGTAAAGAACAGCAGGTACTCGTGCGTGGTGGCCACGAACAAATGCTCGGTGAAGTCGTCGGTTTTGGTGCTGGCACCACGAGCTCCAACGCCTCCCCGGCCCTGGCTCCGGTATTCGTCGAGGGCGGTGCGCTTAATGTACCCTTCCCGCGAGATGGTAATCACCATGCTCTCGTCGGCAATCATGTCTTCCATCGAGAAGTCGCCGCCGGCGTACTCAATGGCCGTGCGGCGCTTGTCGCCGTACCGCTCCCGGATATCGTAGAGCTCGTCCTTAATGATCTGCCGCTGCAGATCTTCCGAGGAAAGCACCGCTTTCAAGTGGTCGATGAGCTTCATCAGCTCCTCGTACTCGGCTACAATCTTGTCGCGCTCCAGGCCAGTCAGGCGCTGCAGGCGCATATCCAGAATGGCACGAGCCTGCACTTCACTCAGCGAGAAACGCTCAATGAGCTGGGCGCGGGCTACCTCGGGGTCACGGGAGCTGCGAATCAGGGCAATAACCTCGTCCAGGTGGTCGAGAGCAATCAGCAGCCCTTCCAGGATGTGGGCCCGCTTCTGGGCTTCGGCCAGCTCGAAACGCGCCCGGCGAACTACTACCTCAGCCCGGTGCTCTACGAAGTGGTGAATGAGGTCCTTCAGGTTCAGCGTCAGCGGCCGGCCTTTCACCAGGGCTACATTGTTCACGCCGAAGGATGACTGCAGCTGGGTATAGCGGTACAGGTTGTTGAGCACCACGTTGGGCATGGCGTCGCGCTTCAGGTCGTACACAATGCGCATACCGTCCCGGTCCGACTCATCCCGCAGGTCGGCAATACCCTCAATTTTCTTCTCGTTGATGAGGGCCGCCGTTTTCTCGATCATGGAGGCCTTGTTCACCATGTAGGGAATCTCGGTCACCACAATCTGCTCCTTGCCGGAGGGGGTGGTCTCGAAGGTTGCTTTTGCCCGAACCACCACGCGGCCGCGGCCGGTTTCAAAGGCCTGCTTTACGCCTTCGTAGCCGTAGATGATACCGCCCGTGGGAAAGTCCGGCGCCGTCACGTACTCCATGAGCTCGGCGATGGTGATATCCGGATTATCGAGGTAGGCCACGATACCGTTCACAACCTCCGTCAGGTTGTGGGGCGCCATGTTGGTGGCCATACCCACGGCAATACCCGAGGTACCGTTCACCAGCAGATTCGGGAATTTAGCCGGCATCACGCTCGGCTCTTCTAGCGAGTCGTCGAAGTTAGGCTGGAAGTCCACGGTGTCCTTGTCCAGGTCGCCCAGCATTTCGTCGGCCAGGCGCTTGAGGCGGGCTTCGGTGTAACGCATAGCGGCCGGCGAGTCGCCGTCCACCGAGCCGAAGTTACCTTGCCCATCTACCAGTGGATAGCGCAGGCTCCAGTCCTGGGCCATGCGTACCATGGTATCGTACACGCTGGTATCGCCGTGGGGGTGATACTTACCCAGCACTTCGCCCACGATACGGGCGCTTTTCTTGTAGGATTTGTTGTAGGAAACGCCCAGTTCACTCATGCCGTAGAGTACGCGGCGGTGTACGGGTTTGAGTCCATCACGCACATCGGGCAACGCCCGGGAAATGATAACCGACATCGAGTAGTCGATGTAGGCGCCGCGCATCTCATCTTCAATGTTAATTGGGATGATTCTCTCGCCTTCTGCTTCTGCCATAAGAGGTCGGGAAGGCCGACATACACTCCACTCTGGAGGGTGTCGGCGGTTACAGGATTAAGCCTGCAAGATACAAAAAAATGGCCGTTTTGCCTAGTTCTGCTAGGTTTTCGGCTTGCTTTTATCTGATTTGTGGCGCCCGTCTTTCTGATCGTGCACTTTGATTTTTTCGCCGATGGCGGGGTTCTGTTTTTTCCAGAGCGGCTGCCCCCGGTAACGTACCCCATTGTGGGGATGCGCCTTGCGGGTATGGCAGGAAGCAATGGGGCAAGTACGGCAGGAAGCTGCCAGCAACCCGACTATCAGCGCCGCGCCGGCACGAACAAATAAGCGACTAATCATGAAGTAAAAGTACGATTCGTGACGGGGTTATCCAGGGCCGGCGCCAGGTCGCGTCCCTCCCACTCACTGAGGAACTGCGCGAGAAAGTCTTCCATAAACTGCTGGCGCTGCCGGGCCACCCGTCGGGCGGCGGGCGTTTGCAGCCGCTCGTGCAGGAACAGCAGCTTTTCGTAGAAGTGGTTGATGGTGGGCCCCGCGTTTTTCTTGTAGCTCTCGAACGAGTCGTGCACCACGGGTGGCACGCTGGGGTCGTGCAAAGGCCGGCCTTTGTGGCCCCCATAGGCAAACGCGCGGGCAACGCCAATGGCGCCAATGGCATCGAGGCGGTCGGCGTCCTGCACCAGCTCCCCTTCCGGCGTGCTCATCGGGGTGGGCACGCCCAGGCCTTTAAAGCTGATTTCCCGGATAATCGTTTCTATGTGCGAAATAACCGGCTCTTCTACGGCCAGTTCCTGCAGCCAGGCCCGGGCGGCCCGGGGACCCGCCTCTTCGTCTCCGTCGTGGAATTTCCAGTCGGCCACATCGTGCAGCAAGGCGGCCAGCTCCGTCACCACAGGATCGGCACCGGGTGTTTCCTGGGCCAGGGCGCGGGCCACCTGCCAAACCCGGCGGATGTGCTCCCAGTCGTGCCCGGAGCCTTCGTGCAGAAATTTCTCCCGCACGAAATCGGCCGTTCGGGCAATCAGATGGGAAGAAGATAGGGACATAGCCAGCAGTAGCCTCAGTGAGCTGCAAAAGAACGGAACCGCGCGCAGACTATTGCCGCCGACGCCCTCTTGCCTAAACCCTGACCCAGCTACTGAATAAAGCCCGGGCGAATCATGTTCTCGAAGGTGAAGATTTCCTCCCACTTTTCCTGGGTCAGCAACTGGCGCTCCGTCACGGCAATGGCGTACACGGACTTACCCGTGCGCAAAGCTTCCTTGGCAATTTCGGCCGCGGTTTCGTAGCCCAGCACGGGGTTTAGCTGCGTAACGATGCCAATGCTGTTGCGCACCAGCTCCTCGGCCCGCTGCGCATTGGCTGTAATGCCCACCACGCACTTCTCGCGCAGGGTGTGGCAGGCATTGGTGAGGTAGGAAATAGAGGTAAACAGGGCAAAGGAAATAACCGGCTCCATTACATTCAATTGTAGCTGGCCCGCTTCCGCTGCCATGGTCACCGTCAGGTCGGCCCCAATAACGTAGAATGCCGTTTGGTTGACTACTTCTGGCACCACCGGGTTTACTTTGCCCGGCATAATGCTGGAGCCCGGCTGCAGGGGCGGCAGGTTGATTTCGAACAGCCCCGTACGCGGCCCGGAGGAAAGCAGGCGCAAATCGTTACATATTTTGGAAAGCTTCACGGCAGTCCGCTTGAGCACGCCCGAAAGCTGGACGTAGGCTCCGGTATCGTAGGTGGCCTCAATCAGGTCGCCGGCTAGTTTCAGGTCCAGCCCGGTGATGGTGCGCAGGTGCTGCGTAACCAGCTCCGCGTAGCCAGACGGGGCATTTACCCCAGTACCAATGGCGGTAGCGCCCATGTTGATTTCACTGATGAGCTGGCGGCTGTCTTCGATGCGCAGCAGCTCTTCGCGCAGGTTGGTGGCAAAGGCCTTGAACTCGTCGCCCATGCTCATGGGTACGGCATCCTGGAGTTGGGTGCGCCCCATCTTGAGCACATTCCGAAACTCCTCGCCTTTCTGCGCAAATGCCTCGGCCAATTCCGACAGAGCCTGCCCGTAGCCCACCAGCTTATTGCTGAGTGCTACCCGGAAAGCCGTCGGATACGCGTCATTCGTCGACTGCGAGCAGTTAACGTGGTTGTTGGGGTGGCAGAACTCGTACTGGCCTTTCGGGTGGCCCATGATTTCCAGCGCCACGTTGGCAATGACCTCGTTGGCATTCATATTGACGGAAGTGCCCGCGCCGCCCTGAATCATGTCCGTCAGGAATTGGTTGTCGAACTCCCCCGTAATAACCCGGTCGCAGGCCTGCGCAATGGCTGCCGCAATGGAAGCGTCGAGCACGCCCAGCTCCTGATTTGCCAGAGCCGCCGCCTTTTTCACGTACGCCAGCGCCTGCACAAACAGTGGTTCCGTTTTCAGGGGAATACCCGTAATCCGAAAGTTTTCGATGGCCCGCAGCGTCTGAATGCCGTAGTAAGCATCCTCGGGAATGGTACGTTCACCAAGAAAGTCGTGTTCAAGTCGGGAGGCAGCAGCCATAAGGTTGATCGTAGGTGGGTTGATGCGTATCTCCTACGGCCGGGGTTGTCCTGGCGTTGGCTTATCCCCACCCCAACCTGGCATCTGAACCCACTCCGTACCCAAAACACCACATGGGCCCCAACTAATAGTGCTTCCACCAGCCGGTCCGTTCTCATGGCGCTACTGGCCCGCGGCCGCCAAGTAGTAGGTACGCTTGGCGTCGCAACGCGAAAAAGCCCTTCGCAAATCCAGGATTTACAAAGGGCTTTCGTCCTCGAGAGCCTCCTGCCGGGATCGAACCAGCGACCTACTGATTACAAGTCAGTTGCTCTACCAGCTGAGCTAAGGAGGCGTTAAATATGACGCAAACCTACTGTATGCGCTGGTAAGAGCCAAATTTTACCGAAGAAAATACGCTCACAATTGCCAGCCGGCCGGAATCATCGACCCTAACTTCTTTAGCGGTAAAGACATGCCGGTGCAGCTCTACTGCAAATTTTGAGTGGTTTCCCCGCGCAGTTGGGCCTGGGAATTGGTACGCGGACGACTTCGCCCGGAATCATAGCAGCCTAAGGCAGTTTCTGGCCCGCTTTGCCTCTGGGCCGATTCCAGAAGCTGTACCCATCCGGTTAATGGCCTATAACTGGAAGCTAAACGCACAGTAGCTGCGGCTAGCATACCAGTTAAAAGACGACAACCCGCCCTAAGTCAGGACGGGTTGTCGTTTTGGTTATTACGGGAATCGGCTAGCTACGAATTACTTTCAGCTGGCGCTTAAGCCCCTCGATGCGCTGCTGGGCTTCGTCGATGCGGCCTTGGTATTCCTGGCGCAACTGACCAGCATTCTTGGACCTGGCAAAAAACTCCAGATTGGTTTTCAGGGTAGAAATATCGTTTTCCAGCTCGTTGATGTCGCGACGCAGCGCCTGTTCTTTCTTGTATAGCTGCTGGGTATCGGCGGAAGCTTTGAGGCGGTCTACCTGCAGTTGGAACAGCAAATCGGAGCGCTCGGCGTAGGAAAGCCCCGGTAAAGTATCCAGGTACTTGCCCATCAGGGCCTGGAAGCGGCCTTCCGCGCGTTCGGCATCAGCCCGGGGGCCACTACCGGCCGAAGCCTGCCACTCGCTTACCAGTTCGCGGAAGCCTTCCAAGGTGCCTGGCGTATCGGGCGTGAGGGCGTCCACGGTGGTGGCAATCTGCTCAAGGCGGCCGGCCTGCTCTTTGGAAAGCTGCTGAGCCTGGTGCTCCCGCTGCCGGACTTCCTCATGCTTACGCTCAAAGAAAGCATCACAAGCCGTGCGAAACCGGTTCCAGATTTTATCCGACAGTTTTTCCGGTACGCGGCCGATAGTTTTCCAGTCTTTCTGGAGCCGGATCACAATTTCGCGTCCTTCCTCCCAATTTGGGTTTTGCAGGGCGGCCTCGGCCTGGTCAATCAGTTCCTGCTTGCGCTTGAGGTTGGCGTTCTTTTCCTCATCCAGGGCTTTGAAGAACTGGTTTTTGCGCTGAAAGAAGCCTTTGTAAGCGCCCCAGAACTGCTTGTTGATCTGCTCGGCTTTTTCCCGGGGTACCAACCCGGCAGCATCCCAGGCTTCTTTCAGCTTCTGCAGCGCGTCGGTCTGGCTGCGCCACTCGTTCACGCGGTCGGTGTGAAACTCGGCGAAGGGCTTGATCAGCGCCAGAATTTCCGCCTTGCGGGTCAGGTTAGCATTTTCCTGCGCCGAGCGGGCATTGAGAAATTCCTTTTTACGATCGTGCACCTTTTCCGACGCCGCCAGAAACCGGTTCCAGACGGCGTCGCGCTGCTCCTGGGGCACCGGGCCGATGTGCTTCCATTCCTCGTGCAACTGGCGCAGCTCCTGCAGGGCTTTGTTGATGCTGGCTTGCTGCCCGAGGGCTTCGGCGCGCGTCACCAGGGCTTCCTTGGCCTCGAGGTTACGGCGCCGGTCCAGCTCCTTCATTTCAAAGAAGAGGCCGCGGTTGTTGTAGAAAATATCCAGCAGGGCGTGGTAGCTGTTCCACAGCTCCTGCGCTTCCTTCTGAGGCACGGGGCCCGTAGCCTTCCAGTCGTTTTGCAGGGCCTTGATGCGGGCCGAGCTGTCCTTGGTTTCGGCCGACTCCACCAGGCTGCGCAGCTGCGACAACAGATACTGCTTGTGGGTGAGGTTCTTAGCCCGCTGCTCGTCTTCCGCTTTCGCATCACGGGTGCGACTTTCCCGGAACTCCTGCAGGGCTTTCACCACTTCGGCGTGCCCCTCTGGCCCGGCGTAGGCAAAGTCATCGGCCTCGCCCCCATTGGCAATAAACTGCTGACGGGCCGCGGCGCGCTCGGCGGCCAGGGCGGTTTCGTACTGGCGGTTCAGGTCAAAAATCTGCTTACGGTTCTGGCGGGCATCGGAGCGGCGCAGTAAAGACAGCAGAAACGCCCCCTGCGCCGGCAGATCCAGAGTAGCAAAATCGGGGGCGGCCGTTTCGGGCACGTAGTCTTCCTCCTCCTCACCGGCTACTTCCGGCACCCCAGGTGTAGCCTGCGCAGAAACCTCTGCTACCGAAGAAATGGGGCTTTCGACAGCAGTTGCTTCCGGGGCCGCACCAGCGCCATCGGCCTCAGCCCCGGGGGCAGGAACCTCAGCGGCTAACTCAGTCGGCGCGGCTTCAACCGTTGCTAAGGGCTCCGGCTGAGCTTCCGGTGTAGTTTCGTCGGCCAGGATTTCTTCGTTTTGCGTACCGGTATGCTCCTGGGCCCGGCGTTGCGGTTCCGAAGGGGCCTCGGCTGGTTCGGCCGAAGCATTCGGGCTGGGCAGGGCTTGTTCCAGGGTAGCGGCAGCCGGTTCGGCCGTGCCGCCGCCGGGAGCGGCGGGTTCGGCAATGGGCGGCGTACCCTGGGTGGGCTGCTCGGTAATCTCACTGGTCACGGGAGGCGCAGCCGCAGGCTGTTTGGCGCTGATTTCGGCCAAGCGGCGCTCCAGAATGCTCATTGGCGACTCTGCCTCGGGTTGACCGGCAGCGTTGTTGGGGACGGGGTGTTCGTTTTCAGGTACCATAAGTTCAGGGACAATGTCCGCACGGGGCGGACAATACAGACAAGCGGCGGCGTTGGGTTAGTTAAGCCGCGGGTCCAGCGGGTAGTTTGACAGCATGCGGTAGCGGCCGCCCTTCTCCCGCAAAATAGCTTGCCAGAGGGCATCACTAGTCAAAGTAAATACTTTCCCGGCAGCATTAGGATGCACTATCCAAACATTTTCCTGCACCTCGCTGGCCAGCTGCCCCGCCGTCCAGCCGGAATAGCCCACGTACAGGCGTATTTGCCCGGGAGCCAGCTCCCCGCTAAGCAGCAACCCCAGGACGACTGCAAAGTCGCCGCCCCAGTACACGTTGTCGCCCACTGGCGCGGCTCCCGGCACGTCGGCCCGCTGGTGCAAATAGTGCAGGGAATCGGGCTGGACGGGGCCGCCCAGGCCCAGCGGAATCTGCCCGACGGCAGTGTCCGCCGAGTCCGGCAGCTCCAGCACGTCGCCCAGCACCAGGGTAGACGGGCGGTTGAGCACCAGGCCAAACGTTCCTTCGGCCTCCGCGTGCTGGCACAGCAGCACCACGGTACGCTCGAAGTTGGGGTCGCCCAGGAAGGGCTGGGATATCAGCAAGCTGCCGGAAGTCAGGGAAGCCATACGCAAACGGGTTTAAAGCGCAAGATAGCCGGACCGGGAAAAGCCGGCTACCGCTAGGAAGTACGAGGCACGGGGGGCACCAGGTTATAGTGCTGGTTGCCGGAGGAAGAAAGCAGTGACGCGGCATGTTCGGCACTGGGTAACGCTAGGCGGCTGCTTTTTACCGAATATTGCAGCCGTTTCCAATTCGATAAGAACCATGCTATCTACCTCCGCCAACCCGCCGGCCAGCTCCCTGGTTTCCCGGTGGGTGGGGCCCGTCGGCGTACTGCTACAACTGCTGCTGGTGCTCTATACGTTTCATATCGTCATTTTTCATCCCGGCGAAAACCTGATTGTCGACCACTACGACGGGATTAAGAGCTACTATTCCGTGGAAATGTTTCTGCGGCAGCCTCTCTCCGATGGCATGGTCGTGACGGGCCACAACTACCCGTTCGGGGAATACATGTACTACACCGATAGTACGCCCCTGCTCAGCGAAGCCCTGCACGTGCTGGTACGCATTTTCCCCGGCCTACTGCCCTACGGGCTGTATATCTACGACCTGGTCATCCTCAGCGGGCTGGTGCTGGCAACCGGGCTGCTGCACCGCATTCTGCGCCCCTGGCGGCTGCCCGTGGTTCTGCACCTGCTGGCCTGCCTGGCTTTGCCCTGGTTGTCGCCGCAAACTATCCGGTTGCAGGTGGGCCACATGAGTTTGTCGTACGTCCCCGCCGTGCTTATAGCGGTGTGGGCCCTGCAGGAAATCTATAGCCGGCACGCGGCCGGACGGCCCCTGCGTGGCTGGCTGCTGGTGCTGGGAGCCAGCATTTTCGTAACGTCCTTCTGGCACTTTTACTACCTGGCTATTCTGGGGGCGCTGGTGGGCTTGTTTGCCGTGGTGTGGGGCCTGGACCTGTACCGCGCCAACCGCACCTGGTGGCCGGTGGTTTCGCGCCTGTTGCTCACGCTGGCCGTGGCCGGCGCCATCACGGGCCTCACCCTCATTCTGCTGGACGGGCGGTACTCGGAGCGGCCCACCGGCAGCAATGGCTACGACTGGATTGGGTGGAAGCTGCATTTCCGCGCCTTCTTCCAGGCCCCGGGCGAAAACCACTTCCGCTTCCTGTTCGACCCCACCGAGAGCGTACCCTACGAGTCGGCGGCGTACCTGGGCGCCACGGTGCTGTACACGCTGGTGGTGTGGCTGGGCCTGCGCCTGTTCAAGCGCCAGCCCAAGACCAATAGGCAGGCCGACGTGTACGGGCGCTTTCTGGGGCTGCTGGTGCTGGCCAGCATTCCCATGGTATTTATGGCCCTGGGGGAACGGTACGAGCTGCAAGACGGTGCCTACGTCATCCACAACTACTTCAACCCCTTGTTCTGGCTGCATAAAATCACCGAGCGGGTTACGCAGTTCCGGGCCATCGGGCGGTACGTATGGCCGTTCTGGTGGGCCCTGAATCTGCTGGTGGTCTGGCTGCTGGCCCAGTGGGGCCGCCGCGCAACCCTACTGCCCGTGCGGGTGCTGGCCGTGGTGCTGGCTTTGCTGCTGATACCCGACCTGGCCGCCGCTGTGCGCTTTTACCGCAAGTTCACCCAACGCCCCAACTTGCTCACGTGGCCGGCCGCCCGCACCGACATGGACCGCCTGACTTCCGGCCTGCCCCTGAGTCAGTACCAAGCTATTCTACCGATTCCCTACTACCACGCGGGCTCCGAGGGCGACTACAGCTTTACGGTGGACCCGGACGACCCGCACTGCAACCATACCTACCAGCTTTCGGTGCTCACGAACCTGCCTTTGATGAGCCATAAAGCGGTGCGCACCCCCCCGTATCAGGCCCAGCAATTGTACAGCATCTTCAGTACTACCGGCCCGGACCCGGCCCTGCTGGCTCGCCTCGACGAGCGGCCCATCCTCGTGTTTCTGGACAGCACTTACTACAACGGCAGCAACAACTACTACCGCGACAACCTGAAAGACCGCGCCGGCATGTTGGCCGCTTTCGAGCGGGGCGACGACTTCGTGCGGGAGCGGCAGCTGCAGCTGCTTCGCCGCGAAGGGGCCTGGTCGCTCTACGCCTGGTACCCGAAACGAACCGCGCCAAAACCCTGAGTTGCCCGGCCGGTTAGACGCCTACCTTTGTCTCACGCTTCTCTTTCATTCCTCTGCCGCTCATGAACGACCACCACCTCGCGGACCTGCGCAAAACCTACGCCCAGCGCAGCCTTTCGGAAGCCGATGTACAGCCCGAGGCCATTGCCCAGTTTCGGCAATGGCTGGATGAAGCCCTGGGGGCGCAAGTAGACGAGCCTACCGCCATGGTACTGGCTACCAGCAATGAACAGGGCCAGCCTTCGGCGCGGGTAGTGCTGCTAAAAGGCCTACCTGACGACGCTGGCTTTTTGTTTTTTACCAACTACGACTCCCGCAAAGGACAGGAGTTGGCCGCTCATCCGCAGGCGGCGCTTACCTTTTTCTGGCCCGGCCTGGAGCGTCAGGTGCGGGTAGAGGGCACCATCGAAAAAGCCGCCGAAACAGTTTCGACGGAGTATTTCCAGAGCCGCCCCCGGGGCAGCCAGGTGGGCGCGTGGGCTTCTCCGCAAAGCCAGCCGGTGGCCAGCCGGGAAGAGCTGGAGCAGCGCGAGCAAGCCATTGCCGCCCGATTTGAAGGTCAGGACCCGCTGCCTCGGCCCGCACATTGGGGCGGCTACGTGCTGCGCCCGCACCGGGTAGAGTTCTGGCAGGGCCGCCCCTCCCGCCTCCACGACCGGATAGTGTATGAGCGCACTGCCGATGGCTGGAAAATCAGCCGGCTGGCACCCTGACCTTGCCCGATGTGTCACCTCATCCCGTTACTTTATCACCTCATCCCCCTGAAAATTGGCTGAAATTCAACCCGTGCGGGGCTGGCGCTACAACGACGATCTGGGCCAACGCATTGACGACTACGTTTCGCCCTTATTCGACGTGGTGTCGGCCAAGCAGCGCGAGGCCCTGTACCGGAATCCACTGAATAGTATTCACCTGTCCGTGCCGCGCGGGCAGGATGCAGCGGGCGCCGCCCTAGCCCGGCTCACGGAGTGGCAGCAGCAGGGCATTCTGCGTCAGGATGCCCTGCCAGGCATCTACGTTTATTACCAGTACTTTCGGCTGCCCGGCAACCCGCAGCGGGAGTACTGCCGCAAGGGCTTTATGTGCCACATTCGGGCTTACGACTGGGCTGATGAGGTGGTGCTGCGCCATGAAAACACGCTGCCGGCCAGCGTAAACGACCGGGCCGAGCTGCTGGCCCGCACCCAGTTCCAAACCAGTGCCACCCACGGCCTGTACCGCGACGACGACTTCGAGCTGGAACGCTACCTAGACGAAGCCATCCTCGACCCACTCTATCAGACCGAGGAAGACTACCAAGGAGCCCGCGACGTACTGGCCGTGATTCAGGATGCGCGCGTGATTCAACGGTTTCAGCAGGTACTGGCCGAGCGGCAGGTGATTCTGGCCGACGGGCACCACCGCTACGAAGGCTCCTTGGCTTACCGCCAGGCCCGCGAGCTAGCGTCCGAGGGGCAGGCCACGGGCCGCGAAGCCTGGAACTACCACCTGATGTACCTCACCAATGCGGCGGCCGACGACCTGCGTATCCTGCCCACGCACCGGCTGCTGCTGGAGCTACCCGGCGGCCTGAGCAACGCAGAGTTCCTGGCCCGCCTGGAGCTCTACTTCACCGTAGTACCCAAAGACGACGCTTATGACTTACCGGAGTTGATTGCCGGCAAGCCCTGGGCATTCGGGCTTTACCTGGATGGGCAGGCCTACAAGCTGCGCCTGCGGCCTGAGGTACACGGGCAGCTCAGCTGGCCGCTCACGCCCGAAGTGAAGGCGCTCGACCTGACGGTACTGCATTTCTTCGTGCTCGAAAAAGTACTGGGCATTGTGAGCATCGACGCGCAGCGGCAGTGGCCGGGCGTGGCCTACGTGCGCAACTTCCCCGAGTGCCTCACCCGCGTAGACCGGGGCGAGGCCCGCGCCGCCCTCATCACCAACGAAGTGACCATGGACGAGGTAGAGCGCGTGTGCCACAGCGGGGCCGTAATGCCGCCCAAGTCCACGTTCTTTTACCCCAAAACCATCGGAGGCTTCCTGTTTACCTCCATCCGCGACGATGAACACACCCACGCGTTTACTGCTGGCTTCTAACTCCCCGCGCCGCCGTCAGCTGCTCACCGACCTGAGCCTCCGCTACGAAGTGCGCCTCAAGGAAGTCGATGAATCCTTCCCGCCTCACCTGCGCCGCGCCGAAATAGCCGAGTACCTCGCCGCCCACAAAGCCAACGCCTACCGCACCGAGCTAGCCCCCGACGAAGTGCTGCTGACGGCCGACACCATCGTGTGCCTCGACGAGCAGGTGCTCAACAAGCCCGAGGATGAAGAAGACGCCGTACGCATGCTCACCCAGTTGCAGGGCCGCGCCCACGACGTGTACACGGGCGTATGCCTGCTCACCGGCGCAGGGCAGCAGGTGGTGTTTTCCGACCAGACGCAGGTGCATTTCCGCGCCCTCAGCGAAGCCGAAATCCGCTTCTACGTGCAGCGCTACCAGCCGCTCGATAAAGCCGGGGCCTATGGCGCGCAGGACTGGATTGGGCTGGCCGCGGTAACCCGCCTAGAGGGCTCCTACTTCAACGTGATGGGGCTGCCGGTGCACCGCGTGTGGGAAGAATTGGCGAAGCTGGCACCCGGCCTGCTGCCTTGCTAACTACTAGATAAAATACATAAAAAGGCCGCTGAGAAGTTCTCAGCGGCCTTTTTTTATGCAGCAAGCTGCTAGGAAATAACTTAGTAAGGCTTGGCTTCGTGGCCCACTTCCTCAGCCTGCTGCGAGGCTTCGCGCTGCTGGCCTTCGTTATACTGATTGCCGCCTTCGTGTTGCTGGCCACCACGGGCAGCTGCCAGGCCCTCGGCGAGGCGCTTGCCCCAGTCCGGGTCGCAGTTGGTGCACAGCTCCACCATCTTGTCGCTCACCTTGCGGTCAGCATCGGCCAGGGCGCCCACCATGTTGTTGATCAGGTCGTCCCGCTCCCAGTCTTCGTGCAGGCGGTACCGTTCGCCGGCCTGCTTGAAGTTGTTCTGGCGGTCGAGGGTCTGGCGCACGACGCGGCCGCTGTACGCAGGCATATGCTCTGGCGCGGTGCGGGGCGCTTCCTTCAGGCCATTGAGCGAGCTGGGCTCGTAGTTGATGTGGTTGTTCTGGCCGGGGGCCGAGTCTACGTGGTAAGCCATCTGGCCGTCGCGCTGGTTGGTGGCCACGTGCTTTTTGGGCGCGTTGATGGGCAGCTGCAGGTAATTGGTGCCCACGCGGTAGCGCTGAGTGTCAGAGTACGAGAAGGTGCGGCCCTGCAACATCTTGTCGTCGGAGAAGTCGAGGCCATCCACCAGCACGCCAGTTCCAAAAGCCGACTGCTCCACCTCGGCGAAGTAGTTTTCGGGGTTGCGGTTGAGCGTCATCTTGCCCACAGGCAGGTGCGGGAACTGATCCTCAGGCCAGATCTTAGTATCATCGAGCGGGTCGAAGTCCAGCTCCGGATGCTCGTCGTCGCTCATGATCTGCACGCGCAGCTCCCACTCGGGGAAGTTGCCGGCCTTGATGTTGTCGAACAGGTCCTGGGTGGCGTGGTTGAAGTTCTTGGCCTGGATGGCCTCCGCTTCCTGGGCCGTCAGGTTTTTGATGCCCTGGAGCGGTTCCCAGTGGTACTTCACCAGGACGGCGTCGCCATCCTGGTTCACCCACTTGTAGGTATTCACGCCCGAGCCTTGCATCTGGCGGTAGTTGGCCGGAATGCCCCAGGGCGAGAACAGGAAGGCCACCATGTGCATGGCCTCTGGGGTGTTGCAGATAAAGTCGAAAATCCGCTCCCCGCTCTGGCGGTTGGTTACCGGGTCGGGCTTCTGAGAGTGAATCAAATCCGGAAACTTCATGGCGTCGCGGATAAAGAACACCTTGAGGTTGTTGCCCACTAAATCCCAGTTGCCATCCTCGGTGTAAAACTTCACCGCGAAGCCGCGCGGGTCGCGCAGGGTTTCGGGGGAGTGGCCGCCGTGGCCCACTGTAGAAAAGCGCACGAATACGGGCGTCTGCTTGCCGGCCGTGTTGAAGAGCTTGGCGCGGGTGTACTTCTCGATTGGCTGGTCCCCTACTTTGCCGTAGGCTTCGAACACGCCGTGGGCGCCCGCGCCGCGGGCGTGCACTACGCGCTCCGGTACCCGCTCCCGGTCGAAGTGACTGATTTTTTCAAGGAATGCATACTGCTCCAGCAGCGCCGGACCGCGGTTGCCGAGGGTGCGCAGGTTCTGGTTATTGGTGAGCGGGTGCCCCTGGCGGGTGGTTAGCGTGCGGGCATTTTCCCCCTCGGCCGTGCGCGGGTCCTGCGAGGAGCCCGTGCCCGTTACGGCCGTGCCGGTGCCATCGGCGGCGGAGTGCTGGGTATGGTTGGAAGTGCCGTTTTGACCGTTTTGCGGTTGATTTTCGTTGGGAGTACTCATTAGCGGGCGTGTGAATGTGGGTTGCAAGTATACCCAGGACCCGCGCAGGTTGTTACTCTAGTGGAGAATTATTCTTATCTAGGCCATAATGCTGTACATAGGGTTTAGCTGATAGATGCTGGTTGCCAGGGTTTAGGTACTGCTTGTTCGTTGTGCGTTGTCGGGCTCAAGTAGTATGCCCACGAACAACGACCAACCAGCAACTAAATCAATGCCCGCGGGCCAGCAGGGCAATACCGCCCACAATGAGCAGCAAACCCAACACCTGCCCCAGGGTGAGCACCTCGCGGGCCACTACCACGCCCAGCACCGCCGTAAGCAGCACTGAGCCCCCCACAATCACGGGCGTGCCCACCGCAGAAGGCACACCCCGGCTAAACACCACGAAGGTGAGAATTTCGGCCAGGCCCACCCCCAGGCCGGCCAATGCCGCCAGCCACAGCCCTTTGCTGGTCACGGGCAGGGGCTGCCCCTGCAGCTTGAGCTTGAGCAGCCACAAGGCCCCCAAGGCGGCGGCCACCAGTTGCAGGACCACGGCCCCCACGGCGGCGGGTACCTGATCGGCGGCCTGCTTGATAAAGAAGTTGTAGAAGGCCAGGCACAGGGCCGTGAGCAGGGCCAGTACGAGCCAGGGCATAGCCTACTCCTGCTCTTCCAGGCGGTCCAAAAGCCCTTGCTGCTCCTGCTTCCAGGCAGCCGCATCGGCGGTTTCCTCCCACAGCTCACGCAGCTCCGACTGCCGGAGCACGGCCTCCACCGCTTCCTGGGCCAGCTCGCGTAAGTCATCACTGTCGCCGGCATCCAGCTGCTTCAGGGCTGGCTGCAAATCGGCGGGAAAAGCTGGGGAGGGCTTCCCGAGAATAGCGGCCACGATTTCGGCGGCCGCCAGCGCCTCACTGGCTACGTCCGCCTCAATGTATTCTTCTTCCTCGGCCGCCGTGGCCAGCGCGGCCAGCAGCAGTGCCTCGTTGGGCTGGTCGCGGAAGTCGGCGGCGAAGTCCGCGGCCGTGTCGTTTTCGAAGTTACGGTGTCCCCAGGAACCCATGTAGTGCTGCAGGTAAAGTGAGTGAAATTGGGTAGCCGCCGGCTAGCGCGGCTACACCAGCTTATAGTTGCGGTACTCGCCCGGGCGGTAGCCGGTGCGCAGCTCCACCCAGTGCTTGAGCCGGTCTTTGAAGCGCTGGCGGTTGCGGCTCATATCATGGTCGTACTGCCAGTTCTGCTTTTGGATGCGCGCCTGCATCACGGCCGGGTGCGTGCCCGTAAAGCGCTGCAGGGAATCTATCTGACTGTAATCAAACGCCGCGGCCGGGGCAATGTGCTCGGCCATCCACTCGTCGGAGTGCCAGAGCTTGTTGAACGTTTCCTGCTTGCGCTGCATGGCCTCGGGGGGCTTTACCCAGCCGTAGTGGTGCACGGTAACGTCCAGCAGCTTTACCCGCAGCTTTTCGTTGTGGTTTTTCCGAAAGCCCTGGGCATCGCGGTAGGAGTACACGCCCCGGCCCGGGCGCACCACCCGAATTTCGCGCCGGTACCAGCGGGCCGCATCCCCTACGTAATCGTAGGAGCCGTAGAAGTGGCGGTAGTGCAGCAGGAGGCCATCCACGTTGGCGGCATCCTTCCAACGCTCCATACCGGCGCGCAGGGCCGCGTAGTCCGCCTCGTGCAGCACCTCGTCGGCCTGCAGGTAGATGGCCCAGTCGGCATCGGCCGGCACGGCGGCCAGGGCTTTGTTGGTTTCCACGGCCAGCACCTGCCCGCCTTCGCGCAGCGTATCGTCCCAGGTGGTTTCGAGCAGGCGGATTTTGGGGGAGTCAATGCTCTGGATCAGCGCCAGCGTATCGTCGCTGGAGTTGCCGACGGCCACCACCACCTCGTCGCAGAGCGGTAGCAGGGAGTGCAGGCTTTCCAGCACCGGATAATCGTAGGTGAGGGCATTGCGCACAAACGTAAAGCCAACGACTTTCATAGGCAGGATAACGGCTTGAGATAACGAGAAGCCAGCGGAACGCTTTCCAGGTGCGCAGCCGCGGCTTTCTCAGCTACTTAAACTTCTCTTTCAGCAGCTCAATCTCTACGGCCGGCGAAATTTTCTCGTAAAGAATGTGGTAGGCGGCCGAGGTAATGGGCATGGGCACCAGCAGTTTCTTGTTCAGCTCGTGGATGCTTTTCACGGCGTAGTAGCCCTCGGCCACCATATTCATCTCCATCTGCGCCGATTTTACGGAGTACCCCCGCCCGATCATGTTGCCGAAGGTACGGTTGCGCGAAAACTGGGAGTAGGCCGTCACCAGCAGGTCGCCAAGGTAGGCGGAGGCCGACAGGTCGCGGGGCTGAGGGTTGAGGGCGTGCACGAAGCGTCGCATTTCCTGCACGGCATTGCTCACCAGCACCGCTTGGAAGTTGTCGCCGTAGCCCAGGCCATGGGCAATGCCGCTGGTAAGCGCAATGATGTTCTTCATCACGGCGCAGTACTCGATGCCGTCGAGGTCGTCCATGGGGTGGGCCTTCACGTAGCGGTTGCGCAGCAGGCGGCAGAAGTCCTCGGCCAGCTCGGGACTAGGTGAGCCGATGGTGAGGTAACTCTGTTTTTCCAGGGCTACTTCCTCGGCGTGGCAGGGGCCGGCCACTACGCCCAGCTGAGCATGCGGCAGCCGGAACCGCTCGGCCACGTAGTCAGTGACCAGGATATTCTTGCCCGGAATCATGCCCTTGATGGCCGTGATAATGCGCTTATGCCGCAGCGTGTCGCGGTCCAGCTTGTCGAGCACATCCTTCACGAAGGCCGCCGGTACGGCCAGCACCAGCCAGTCGGCTTCCTTCACCACGGCGTCCAGGTCGCTGGAGGGAAATATACGCGTCAGGTCGAAGGCCACGGAGGAAAGGTAGCGCCGGTTGTGGCGGGTGCGCTGCAGGTGCTGCACGTCGTCCTTGCTGCGCATCCACCAGCCCACCCGGGCCCCGTTTTCCGACAGTATTTTGGCTAGTGCAGTGGCCCATGAGCCACCGCCAATCATGGCAATCTTTTCCAAGCTGCGGGTTACAGAATCAACGAAGGGATAAAAGGCGGCAGGGTTTTGGCCAGCCGATGGCCGAGTTTAGGCAAAAAAAACGGAAGGCTGGCCCCCGCGCGGGGGCCAGCCTTCCAAACCAGGGCGCCAAAACCAGCCATTCAGGTAGTTAGCGCGGCTAGTCTTCTTTAGGCTCGTCGGCCTTCAGGGCCGCTTTGTTGATGCTCTTGGCATCCTTCACTACAACCAGCTCCCCATCCTTCAGAGTCTTGGAAACCGCGCGGAAAGGGCCGCTGACCACCTCCGTACCTTGGGTGAGGCCGCTGAGGATTTCAATGTTCTGGAAGTCGCTGATGCCGGTTTTCACGGGCGTGAGCACGGCTTTGCCGCCTTTCACCACAAACACTACTTCCTGGACATCGGCCTTGGGAGCCTTGGCCGCCTCAGCCTCGCCCCCACGGCCGCGCCCGATCTTGATGCCTCCTTTATCCTTGTCGCCGCCCTTAGCAAAAGCGCTGTCGGAGCGGGTAGTCACGGCGGCCAGCGGCACCGTCAGCACGTTGCTCTTGCGCTCGGTGATAATGTCGACGGAGGCCGTCATGCCGGGGCGGAAGGGCACCAGGGTGCGGCCGTTTACCGTGCGCTGCAAGTGCCGGTACGACTCGGGCAGCAGGCGGATGCGCACTTCAAATTCCGTTACCGCTTCGGCCGTGAGAGCATCCTTGGCCGTGTTGGCAATGCTGGTGACCAGGCCCCGGAACTTCTCATCCTTGCTGGCATAGGCATCCACCTCGACTTCTACCGAGTCGCCGAGGTTGACGTTGGTTACGTCGTTTTCGTTCACGTTCACGCGCACCTCCATGGAGTTGAGGTTGGCGATACGCATAATCTCAGTGCCGGCCATCTGCGAGGTACCTACTACCCGCTCCCCGCGCTCCACGTTCAGTTTGCTGACGGTGCCACTCACGGGCGCGTAAATGGTGGTCTTATCGAGGTTGCGGCGGGCTTCGTCGAGGCTGGCCTGGGCGCTGCGCACCTGGCTCTGGGCGGCCCGAATGCTCTGGCGGGCCGAGTTGACTTCTTCCTGGGAGGCATCGTAGGCGGCCTTGCTGGCTTCAAAATCAGCCTGCGAAATCACCTTCTGCTTGAAGAGCGAGGCGTTCCGCCGGTACGTCAGCTCGGTTTGCTTGGCATTGGCCAGCAACTGCTGCAGACGGGCCTGGCTCTGGCCCACGTTGGCGCGCTGAGTGCCGACCACCGCGTTCTGCTGATTTACCATGGCCTGGTAGTTGTCGGGCCGGATGCGCAGCAGCAGCTGTCCCTTCTTGACGGAGTCGCCTTCCTGCACGTACAGCTCGGTGATTTCCCCCGATACGTCGGGCGAAATTTTCACTTCCGTCTCCGGCTGCACTTTCCCGGAGGCACTTACTTTCTCGACAATCGTTGCGGGCTGGGCCTTGGCCGAAATAACTTCTGTGCCGACGGGGCTACCAATCCAGCCTTGTTTCTTGGCCAGAATAAATCCACCCACCAGCAGCAGCAATACGGCAATGAGAATGTACAGCGTGCGGTTATTTTTCATAGGTAAAAACTTAGGAACTTAGGGCTCAGGGACGTAGTTGCTGCTGGCTAAAACCACCAGGTGCTTTTTCGGGGCGGCCGCGCGGGCCGGGGCTGTTGCACGCCTTACAGGCTGATGGGGCGGCCCTGGTAGAAGTCAAGCACTTTGCGACGGAAGATGAACTCGTACTTGGCCTGAATCATGCTCGACTCGGCCGCCGTCAGGTTGTTTTTCGAGATGTTGAACTCCGTGCCGTTGAGCAGGCCGTTGTTGAAGCGGATTTCGGCGTTGCGGTACGCCGTGGTCAGGGCATCTACCTGCCGCTTGGCGGCCACGTACCGGCGCTGGGCGGCCCGGGCATCGGCGTAGGCCTGCTGAATGTTCTGGCGCAGCGTCAGACGAGTCTGGTCGGCCCGGGCCTGGGCCTGCTGCACGCCAATCTGGGCGCGCTGCAGGTTGGTGCGCGCCTGCAGGCCATTCAGGATGGGCACGCTCAGGTTGAACTGCAGCTGCTTACCGAAGTTGTCTTTGATCTGGTTGGAGAAGGCCGTGGGCTTCACGTCGAAGCGCGGCTGGGCCACCCCCGTCACGTACTGGGTAGGGACGGGCGGCGTGGTGGGCGTGGCGGGGTTGTAGATGAAGACCGGCGCGTAGCTGAAGTCGACTTCGCCGGTGGGAATAAACGAGGAGCGGGCCGAGGAATACCCCGTGAACAAGCCTGCCCCGAAGGTCAGGCGCGGGTAGTAGGCGCCCCGGGCCACATCCACGCCGAAGCTGCTGGCCCGCACGCGCTGGTCGGCGGCTTTCACTTCGGGCAGCAGGCTTTCGGCCGTCTGGTAAGTTTCGTTCAGATCCAGGCTCAGTTCTGCCTCGTCGTCGGGGTCGGGCAGGGCGGGCACGTCAATCTGGAAGGCCGTAGCCTCGGCCCCGCTCAGATTCAGCAGCTGAATCAGCTGCAGGCGGGCAATATCGCGCTGGTTTTCGGCCGTGATAACGTTGGTTTGGTCGGAGGCCTGCTGGGCCTGGGCGTCGAGCAGGTTGCTCTCGGCGACGGAGCCGGCCCGGAGCAGCTTGCGGGCCCGCTCCACCTGCTGCTCGGCCGAGTTCACCCGCAGCTGGTTGGCGCGCACCAGCTCCTCGGCCAGCACCAACTGCAGGTACTGCGAGGCCACGTTCAGGGCTAGGTCGTTGCGGGCCTTGTCCACGTCGTTGCGGCCGGCTTCTACGTTCAGCACGTTCTGCTTGATGGTATTGCGCAGCTGAAAGCCCGAAAAGAGCGTAACCTGCGAGGATACCGAGAAATTGTTGGAGCGGATGGTCTGCGTAATGAACTCGTTGGTGAGCGGGTCGGTGCTGGTACCAAAGTTCCAGGACTGGGAGCCGTTCACGTTGGCGTTGGGCAGCAGCGCGGCTCGGCTCTGGCGGAGGTTCGCCTCGTTTACGTCGGCCGAGAACTGCGTCAGGCGCACGTTCAGGTTGTTTTGCAGGGCGTAGTCGATGGCGCGCTGCAGCGTCCAGCCGCCCCCGGCCGTGGCGGGCAGCGTGCCGGCGGGGGGCTGGGTGGGCGACGTTGTTTGAGCCAGGGCGGGCGGCGTAAGCAGGCTGGTGCCCAGCAGCAGCCGATACAAGTGTTTCATAGCAGGTAAAGAAAATCAGCGGAAGAGGGGCGGCGGGCAGTCAGGTGGCCAGCGGCCACGCAAGGTAGGGGCCGGCAGCCGGGGGCGGAGCCGGAATCAACCAACACCGGCATACAAGCCGTGAACTAGCCCGCTGGTGCACTTAGTCGATGTTTGGAATGTAGGTAACGCGCTGCACCCAGCTCAACTGGCGCAGGTATTCAAGGGTAATATCCTTCAGGCCCGAGTCGGTTTCGATAAACTGCCGGGCCAGCTCGTGCTTGCCCTTGCGGCTCACAAACATGGTGGCAATGTTGCAGTCGTCGTGGGCAATAACGGAGGCAATGAAGGCAATGGAGCCGGGCACGTCGGCCGCGTCGATAATGAGCGTGTGCAGGGAAGCGGAGAAATCGGCCGGAAACCCATCTACTTCCACAATGCGAATGACGCCCCCGCCCCGGCTCTGCCCCACCACTTCCACGGCGTGGCCGGTGCGCTCATCACGCAGCTGCAGCTTGATGGTGTTGGGGTGCATGGTGGAGGCGTTGCCCACGCTCTGAAACGTGTACTGCAGGCCCGCGGCGCGGGCGTGGTCGAAGGCCTCGCGAATGCGCACGTCGTCGGTGGCGTAGCCCAGCAGACCCGCCACGATGGCGCGGTCGGAGCCGTGGCCTTCGTAGGTGCGGGCAAAGGAGTTGTAGAACGTGATGGTGGCGTGCGTGGGCAGGGAGCCCAGAATGCGGATGGCGGCACTGGCAATGCGCACCACGCCCGCCGTATGCGAGGAGCTGGGGCCAATCATAACGGGCCCGATCATATCGAAAATGCTGCTTTTCTCTGCCATAGCGCGCCGTTATTCTGCGGATGCCTGCCAAAAGTAGAGGATTCGGGCGGGAATTCAACTTGCCAAAGTACCAGCATTTCCAGCCAGGACCACTCTTCGGCCTTAGGCCAAGCCCGGCCGTGGGGGTTTGCGGGGGTTTTTCGTTCTTTGCGCCCGTTCACCCGCCGCCTTACCCGCCTGCCCATGCTCTCCCCTATTCCCTCCGACGAGTTTGCTCCCGCCGTGCTGGAGCAGCTGCGCCGCCTGCAGCAGAAATACGCCGCCGATGGCCAGGACCTGGCGGGCTACCTCGAAGGTCTATACTACGCCGACTACGTCAACTACTGGGACTACATTGAGCTGGACACGCTGCTGAGCTTGCAACGCCCCCTCACCCAGATTCCCGATGAGCGGATTTTTATCATCTACCACCAGATTACCGAACTGTACTTCAAGCTGTGCCTGTGCGAGTACGAACAAATCGGCGACCTGCAGCAGCCCACGCTGCAGGAGGTGGTGCTGCGTGTGGGCCGTATCAACCGCTACTTCGAGAACCTGATTGACTCGTTCGACGTGATGGTGGACGGTATGGACAAGCAGCAGTTTCTGCAGTTCCGGATGAGCCTGATGCCGGCGTCGGGCTTCCAGAGCGTGCAGTACCGCATGATTGAGCTGGCCTCTACTTCCCTCTTCTACCTGGCCGACAAGGAAAAGCGCCGCCTGCTGGGCGAGGCCGCCGCCCACGACGAGCTGCTGGGCTGCATCTACTGGAAGGCCGGTGCCACCATTGAAGAAAGCGGGGCCAAGGCCCTTACGCTCATTCAGTTCGAAGAAAAATACACCGATACCCTGCACCAGCACGCCCGCCGCTTTGCCGAGCGCAACGTGTGGAGCGTGGTGCAGCGCCTGCCAGCCGCAGACCAGCAGCACCCACGCCTGCTGCGCGCCCTGCGCCAGCTAGACGTGAGCGTGAACGTGAACTGGCCGCTGATGCACTACAAGTCGGCGGTGCGCTACCTGGAGCGCGACCCCACGGCCATTGCCGCCACCGGCGGCACCAACTGGAAGAAGTACCTGCCTCCCAAGTTCCAGAAGCGCATCTTCTATCCCGCCATCTGGAGCGAGCAGGAGTTGGAGGACTGGGGCAAAGGCTGGGTGGAAAGCGTGCTAGGCGAGCAGGGGTAGCTGGTTAGTTGCTGGTTGTTCGTTGGTTTTTAGTTGTTAGCTGTCATCCTGAATGGGGTAGTAGGTATCAGCGTTTTAAATATCTACCTGTGAAGCTGCTGCTGCTGTTTCTGTTGCTACCAAGCCTAACGCTGGCCCAGGCCAGGCGCCAACCTACCCCGGCACAATTATCCCGGCCAGCGGGCACCATCAACGAGCAGCCCCGTTTTGGTGGTCAGCCAAAAACTGCGGCGCAGTTGGCCTCCGATGCGGAGTTTATTCAGGATGCGGTGCGCCGCAGCAACAGGAGCGCGCGTGAAACGGCCCTGCTGTACGTTCGTTTTGGCTGGAGCTATCTAAAAGCTGATAATCCTATTACAGCAATTAAACGCTTCAACCAGGCCTGGCTACTGGATTCTACGCTGGCCGATGTGTACTACGGGTTCAGTGCCTTTTTGCAGCACCAACAGCGAAAAGCCGAGGCAGATCAGTACCTAAGAATGGGCCAGCGGCACGACGTGGACAACGAAAGCCTTGTCCGTTACTACAGTAACTTGGCCTACGGGCACGCTCAGCGCCGGGAGTATGCCGAGGCCATTGCCACCAATGAGAAAATTCTCGTCCTTGATGCCAACAATGCCTATGCCTACGCTTGGTCGGGGCGGTGGTATATGCAGCAGGACACGGCCAAAGCCCGCGCCTACCTCACCCGCGCCGTGCAGCTCGACCCGCAGGACACAACTTCTTTCCTGAACCGGGGCTGGCTTGCCTTCGGCCAGAAGCGCTACCCCGCCGCCATTGCCGACTACTCGGAGGCCATCCGACTAAACCCACGCTATATCAGCGCCTATGCCAACCGGGCCCTGGCCTACACCGAGCAGCAAAACTATGCCGCCGCAATAGCCGACTGGCAATCCTGCCTGCAGCTGGTACCACCGCGCGACAAAGCACCGCTGTTTGGCACTATCGGCGAGCTTCAACTAAAAATGAATGATAAACCCGGAGCTTGTGAAAACCTCCGCCTGGCGCTGCAATGGGGCCTGGAGCCACCAACAGAAAAGCAGGTGCGCAAGCTTGTAAAGGAGAACTGTCGCTAATCCTTACTCAAAAAATCAGTCACGCTTTCCTTCCCGTTATGCGCGTTGCTCTGTCCCTCATTCTCCTGAGTACGGCCCTCACCTGCCAGGCCCAGAAAGTGGCTACGCTTACCACCCGCCTCACGGCCCGGTTTGGCTTCCCGGATGGGGCCACCAGTGAACTGATGGTGCAGGTGCTGCACGTGGAAAAGCACCAACTGGAAATCAACGACCCGCGGCTGGCCGGGCGGGTTTTTCACCTCAAGTCCCAGGAGTTTCGCGACGGTGTGGCGCAGCCGGAGCAGGATCTGCTGGGCCAGAACCGGGACCGGCTCCGCCTTGATGCCAAGGGCCACTTTGCGTGCAACGTGTACGCGCGGCCGGCTACGGATGCCCGCCTGGAGGTGAAATTCTTTTTCCCGACCATGGGCAAGGAACAGCAGTTCGCGCCTCTGCCCTCGGCCAAAGCCACCGACTACAGCCTGCGCACCGATATCCTCGCCTAGGAAAAAAACCAGGCGCGCATTCCGGCAGGCCGCCGTTTTCCGGTTATGGTATACACGCTCCCTTACCAGAAAGACGGATTTCTGTACTACTGCGACCTGACCCAGAGCAAGGTTCCGCCCGCGCTATGGTTCCAGAAATTCGGGGTCCGGCACTTCGTGGTGTATACCTTGGCTTTGGAGGAATAAAAAAGCCGGGCCGTTCCCCCACGAGGAACGGCCCGGCCTGGCATGAGCAGGGTCGTGCGGCGGGCGGCTACTTTGCCGGCTTTACTGTAAACGCTACCTGCGCTTTTTCCCACAGCAGCGTCACTTTGCCGGACTTATCTACCTGGAACGTGAGCTGCTCGGTGGCGTTAGCGGCCGTTTTGGCGGGCACCTGCACGCGCAAGGCGTCCTGCTCCTCTTTGTATTCGTAGGCGCCCCACTGGTTGGCTACTTTGTTGAAGATGAGGGTCCACGCCTGCTCGCCGGGAATGGAAAACAGCGCGTACTTGCCGGCGGGCAGGGCCTTGCCTTCTACCAGCACGTTTTTATCGACGGTGAACGTGGTAGCCTCGTTGGCCCCGGTGCGCCATACCTGGCCCAGCGGCACCAGCCCGCCAAATACTTTGCGGCCCTTCACTGATGGGCGGCTGTAGTCGATGGTGATGGTGCCGGCCGGCGTTTTGGCCGTAGCCGTGGCGGGCGGGCTCGGACGCTTGGACTTGTCTTCGGGCATTTTTTCCTGGGCCAGGCTACCGAAGGAAAGCAACAGGCAAGCCAGCCAGAGGGTAGACAAGAGGCCGAAGCGGAGGAGGTTTTTCATAGCAAAACGGGTTTTTGTAAAACAGAATGGCGAAAAGATACAGGATGTTTCGCGGGGTTGCACTGGCCGGGCCCTAGCCTCAGGCATCGGCAGTCATGCGCGAGGTGGCCTGGGTGTCGGGCATACGCCAGTAAACCAGCAGGGAAATAGCGGCGCAGGCCGTTACGTACCAGTAGTACAACGATTCTACGCCCTGCTGCTTGGCTAGCAGGGCCGCGTATTCGGCCGTGCCCCCGAACACCGCCACCGTGAGGGCATAGGGCAGCCCCACGCCCAGGGCCCGGATTTCCGTCGGAAACAGCTCGGCCTTCACTACCGCATTGATGGAGGTGTACCCACTCACGATGCATAAGGCCAGCACCAGCAGCCCGAAGGCCACACCTACGCTGCCGGCGCGCCCCAGGGCCGTGAGCAGCGGCACCGTGCCCAGCGTGGCGCCCACCCCAAAAAACAGCAGCACCGGCCGCCGCCCCACCCTATCCGACACGGCCCCCATCAGGGGCTGCAGCCCCAACGCCACGGCCAGCGCCCCAAAGGACACCAGCGTGGCCTGGGCCTTGCTGAAACCGGCCGTATTCACCAGAAACTTCTGCGCGTAGGTGGTAAAGGTGTAAAACGCCAGCGTGCCGCCCAGGGTAAGGCCCACCACCGTCAGGATTTCGCGGGGGTGGCGGAGCAATAGCGCCAGCTTGCTGAGTTTGGCGTCCGGAGTAGCCTCCTGTTGCACAAAATCGGTGGTTTCGGCCATGTTGCGGCGCAGATACAGCGCCGACACCGCCGCGGCCGCGCCCAGCACAAACGGCACGCGCCAGCCCCAGCTGGCCAGCTCGGCGGGCGTGAGCAGGGCCTGCAAAGCCAGCTGCACCAGCAGGGCCAGCAGCTGCCCGGCCAGCAACGTCACGTACTGGAAGGAGGAGAAAAAGCCCCGATGCCGGGCCCCGGCCATTTCGCTCAGGTAGGTGGCCGAGGTGCCGTATTCGCCGCCCACGCTCAGCCCCTGCAGCAGGCGGGCCAGCACCAGCAGCACCGGGGCCGCTACCCCAATCTGCGCGTAGCCGGGCGTGAGGGCAATGAGCAGGGAGCCCCCGCACATGAGCAGCACGGAGAGCAGCAGGGCAGCTTTGCGGCCGTGACGGTCGGCGTACACGCCCAGCAGCCAGCCCCCGAGGGGGCGCATCAGAAAGCCCACGGCGAAGATAGCGGCCGTATTCAGGAGCTGGGCCGTTTGGTTGCCGGCCGGGAAAAACGCTGGGGCAAAGTACAAGGCAAAAGCCGAGTACACGTACCAGTCGTACCATTCCACCAAGTTGCCGATAGAGCCGCTCACGATGGAGCGCAGACGGGCTGAAAACGGCGCAGCAGCAGCAACAGGCGGCATAGAATATCCAGTAGGTGAAAGCAGGCAAGGTAAGAAGCCGCGGCGTTTCCTGCGCGTAGCACTACTCCCGGCGGCTGGTTTTAAGCCGGAGCCAGGGGGATATTTTGCCGGCCGATGGAGCCCCTCATACAGCCCAGCCCGGAAGCCACTCAACCTCAACAGCCTTATTATCGTTCTACTATATATTGAACCATTCTGGTATCCTGGCCCGTTGTGGAGCTTGCGTATACCTCTTTTCCCGATTTCTCACTGTATGGAACAGCCGCATAACCAACGGCTCAACGCCCGTTTGGAACAATCATTTAAAGAAGCGGATAAGGCTCGCGAAGAGCTTACTGACTCCATGGCTAATTCCGTGGCCACCAACTGCGACCTGCTGCACCACGGCCTGGTAAGTGCCCGGGGCCTGGAGGTAACGACGGAAATGTACCGGCATATGCTGGGGCAGCTGCTGCGCCATCCTTCCGGCGAAGTGCGGGCCCACGTGCTGCACACCTTCAACACGTCGATGGAGCAGTTCTGGCCCAGAAAGCAGAACATTCACCACGAACCGGTAGCCAAGTCGTAGCCGCTCCACATTCCGCCAACAACCCCAGCCGCCGGTGCCGCTGGGGTTGTTGGCGTATAGAGCCCCGGGCTTTTCGTAAGTTTGCGGCTCGTTTTACCTGGTTTGAAGGCTAACTCCCTTTCACCCCTCCCATGACTACTCCCCAAGAAGTTGAGGTGCTGCTGCCCGCCGAGGTAGCCTACCACGAATACGCCCGCTACCGCGCGTTGCTGCAGGCCGCGGGCCTCCAGCCCGGCGAGGCCGACTTTGTGCACCTGCGCAAACGCTCGATTGACGCGCGCGGCCGGCAGCCCCTGGTGCGCCTGCGCGCCGCCATCTACCCCGGCCCGCCGCCCGCCGACCTGTTTGGTCCCTGGTTTACCTACCCCGATGTCAGCCGGGCCCGGCGCTCTGTGCTGATTGTGGGCGCCGGCCCGGCCGGATTGTTTGCGGCCCTGCGCTGCATCGAGCTAGGCCTGAAGCCGGTAGTGCTGGAGCGCGGCAAGGATGTGCGCACCCGCCGCCGCGATTTGGCGGCCCTCAACAAAGACCACATCGTGAACCCCGACTCCAACTACTGCTTTGGAGAAGGTGGAGCCGGCACTTACTCCGATGGCAAGCTCTACACCCGCTCTACCAAGCGTGGGGACGTGCAGCGGATTCTGCGCCTGCTGGTACAGCACGGCGCCACCCCCGATATTCTCGTCGATGCCCACCCCCACATTGGCACCAACAAGCTCCCGTCCGTTGTAGCGGCCCTGCGCGACTCCGTGCTGGCGGCGGGCGGCGAGGTGCGCTTTGATACGCGGGTAGATGATCTGGTACTGGCCGAAAACCACCTGCGGGGAGTAATTACGGCGGCTGGGGAGGAACTCACGGCCGACGCGGTGATTCTGGCCACCGGCCATTCGGCCCGCGACATTTACGAGCTGCTGCACCGCCGGGGCGTGCTCATTGAAGCCAAGCCTTTTGCCCTGGGCGTGCGGGTCGAGCATCCGCAGCAGCTCATCGACCAGGCCCAGTACCGGATGCGGGAGCGGGGTCCGCTGCCCGCGGCCTCCTACGCCCTGGTTCATCAAACCCAGTGGCAGGGTCGGCAGCGGGGCGTGTTTTCCTTCTGCATGTGCCCGGGCGGCTTTATCGTGCCCGCCGCCACCGCGCCCGGCGAGGTCGTCGTGAATGGCATGAGCCCCAGCCGCCGCGACTCGCGCTTTGCCAACTCGGGCATCGTCACGGCTATTGAGCTGGAGGATATGGACCTGCGGCAGCACGGGGCCCTGGCTGGGTTGCGCCTGCAGCAGCAGATTGAGCAGCAGGCCTGCCAGGTGGCCGGCAACACTCAGCTGGCTCCGGCCCAGCTGCTGGGCGACTTCCTGAAGAAGAAATCCTCCGGGGCCCTCCTGGAAACGTCCTATCAGCCCGGCCTGGTTTCGGTGCCTATGGACGAGGTGCTGGGCGCTGGGCTGTCGGAGCGGCTGCGGCAGGGCTTCCGCAACTTCGGCCAGAAGATTCCGGGCTACGCCACCAACGCCGCTCAAATTGTGGGCGTGGAAAGCCGCACCTCCTCCCCCGTGCGCATTCCCCGCGACCGGGACACGCTCCAGCACCCGGAGGTGCACGGCCTATTCCCCTGTGGGGAGGGTGCCGGCTACGCGGGCGGCATCGTGTCGGCCGCCATGGATGGAGAACGGTGCGCGGAAGCCGCTTTTGCCGCTGTTAGCTGTTAGCTGTTAGCTGTTAGCTGTTAGCTGTTAGCTGTTAGCTGTTAGCTGTTAGCTGTGTTAACGGCGGCCTTGGGCGGGAGTTCTGCGTATTACGACTAGTTTTCCTCAACAGAGCCCAAATCAACAAAACCTGCCCGAGTAGTTTTTCTAATTCCCCCATAGCGCTAACAGCCAACAGCTAGTAGCTGATAGCTAAAAACCGCAAGTATGAAAAAGACCCTTGTTCTTGGCGCCAGCGACAATCCGGCCCGCTATTCCTACCGGGCCGTGCACCAGCTTAAAAGCCACGGCCACGAAGTTGTGCCGGTTGGCATTCGGAAAGGTCAGGTGGCCGGCCTGCCCATCGAAACCGAGCGGCCCGCTGCCGCCGATGTAGACACCGTGACTTTGTACGTAGGCCCGCAAAACCAGCCCGCCTGGTACGATTACATCCTGGACTTGCAGCCCAAGCGCATTATTTTCAACCCGGGCACTGAGAACCCCGAGCTGGAGCGCCTGGCCCGCCAGCACGGCATCGAGACCGAAGAAGCCTGCACGCTCGTGATGCTCAGCGTAGGCCAGTACTAGTTTTAATGTGCTGCGCTGCGCTAATGTGGGTCGCTCCGCTAATGTGAAAAATGTGCTGATGTGGTTTTTTAATGGGGAGAATGGATTGAGGTTGCTTTGTTCCGGGTGACTTCGCCTGTTTATTCTCGTAACAGGCCTTTTTCCAGAAAGCCCTTTCCTGTTAGGTACAGGGAAGGGCTTTTTTGACATAAAGGAGGTCTGGCTTTGCCCGGGACATATGACCACGCTTTCCTTCCTAGCACCCTCTCCCACCAGCCCATTCTCCACATTAGCGAAGCGAAGCACATTAATTTTACCTGGTCAGGCAACGGTCCGCTACGGCTTCGCATCTACCCTGCCAAACGCCCGCTATTTGCTCCAAAACTCTACTACGCTGTGACCGAGGTTGAACTCATAACCGCTTGCCGCCAAGGCAGCAGCCGCGCCCAGAAACTGCTCTACGAGCGGTTTGCGGGGTTGATGCTGGGCGTGTGCCTGCGGTACCTGCGTCAGCGCGACGACGCCGAGGAGGTAATGCTCATGGGCTTTGTGAAAGTGTTCCGGGCCCTGGAGCAGTACCGCCACGAAGGCTCGTTTGAAGGCTGGATTCGCCGCATCATGGTAAACGAGGCCCTGGGGCAGCTGCGCCGCAAGGAGCCCCTGCACCTGGCCATCGACGACCTGACCTACGACGTGCCGGCCACCGCGGCCGAAGCCGAAAGTCAGCTGAATGCCGATGACCTGATGGCCTTGCTAGCCGAGCTGCCGGCCGGCTACCGCACCGTGTTCAACCTCTACGCGCTGGAGGGCTACACCCACCCCGAAATTGCCGAGCTGCTGGGCATTTCGGAGGGCACCAGCAAGTCGCAGCTGAGTAAGGCGCGCGCCATGTTGCAGCGCCGCATTGCCGCCGCCAATACGGTAGCGGTATCCTCCTCCACCCAACCGAAAGAACTGTATGCAACCGGAAGATATTGATAAGCTGTTTCGGCAGCGCCTGCAGGGCCACGCGCCCACGCCGCCTGCCGACCTCTGGAGCCGCTTGGAAGCGGAGCTGCAGCCCGAGCAGAAAAAGCGCCCGGTGATGTGGCTATACTCCATGGCTGCCGCTATTGCCCTGCTGCTAATGGTGGGCGCGGGCTGGCTGCTGCGCGGCCCCCAGGGCCCAGCCACGGGCGCTGAGGGCACCCTGGCCGCCAACACTACTCCGGCCGCCAGACCGGCCACAAAAGTAGACGCAGACCAGCAGGAGCCGCAGATTTCCCAAGAAAAAATAATTGCCCAGGCAACGCCCTCCGCAACCCCTGCATCTACCACTCCAGAAGCGCAGAAAGCCCCCGCAGACCGGCCTACTGCTTCAACCCGCCTGGTCGCCTCGGCAACCAAATCCCCCCACCCCAGCCACTCCGTGGCCCCTAACACCTCCGCTATTTCTGCTCCGGCCGTGGCCGTAGCGAGCCGGCCCGATACGCAACCGGAGCGTTATCAGTCGGCCCCTGCTACGCCAGCTCCCGAGCAAACCCTCATTGCCTCGGCAACGCCTTCCCCCACTACGGCCGCTCCGGTCGGCCCGATTGAGGTGGAAGTACACCGCCAGGCAGAAACGCCGGTGGCCCTTGCGGCCGCCGCCCCCGACCGTCGGCCGCGGCTGGGAGGCATTCTCCGGCAAGTGCGCAACGCCGTGCGTGGCGACCAGGTGAGCCTGGTCGATGCCGGCCTGCCGGAAACCCTGACGGTGCAAGCCCGCGTGGCGGGGCGCACCCTCTCCAAAACAATTCAACTCTAACAGTTTCTTTTTCTTTTCAGCTATGAAACGCTTTTCTGCTCTGCTGGCTTTCCTGTTGCTGGCGGTGCTGGCGCCCGGCCGCTCCCTGGCCGCTTCTTCTGCCCCCGTCAACGATGATACCATCATGGTAAAGCTGCCTAACCAGGCCACCATGACCCTTTATGTGAAAAATAAAGAGCAGCTGCGCCAGATGCGCACCTACAAGCTCGACTCCCTGATGCTGCTGCTCGATGCCTACATCACCCAGGCCGAGGCAGCGGGGCAGAACTCGAAGACCGACCAAGTGACCCTGGAATTCTACCCCGCCAAGGAGCGCCCCGGCACCAATGCCCCCGAGCAGATTCGGGTGACAGTGCGCAGCCAGGACGGCAAAGGCAACGCTAAAACCGACCGGGTGGACGTGATGCTGGGCAAAATGGGCGTGACGGTAAAGGACTCCGACAATGACGATGGCGTGTCGGTGCACATCGGTCGCTCGGTCTCGGAAGACTCCATCCGCAACGTGGAGCGGCGGGCCCGCCAGGAAGAAAAGCGCAACCGCCGCGTGCACCAGGACTTCAGCCTGGACCTGGGCCTGAACACCCTCGTAAACCGGCCCACACTGGTGGGCGGCGAAAACTTCGACCTGCGCCCGGTTGGTTCCCGCTACGTAAGCCTGAACTGGCACTACGATATCCGGGTAGGTGCCAAAGCCTCGCCCCTGCACCTGGTTACCGGCCCGGAGCTGGCCTTCAACAACTACATGCTCGATAAGAACTTCCGCTTCCTGGACGTAAACGGGGTGACTACACCGACGAAAGAGCCCACGCTGAGTTTGGAGAAAAGCAAGCTGGCCGTGACCACCCTGAACCTGCCCCTGATGGCCGTCCTCGACTTCGACGATGATAAAGGGCGGAATGCCTTCCGCATCGGCGCGGGTGGGTTTGTGGGCTACCGCCTGGGCGCCCACACCAAGCTGAAGTACGAAAGCGAAGGGCGCACCCGCAAAGACAAGGACCGCGGCAGCTACAACCTCGAAGATTTTCAGTACGGCGTGCAGGGCACCATCGGCATCCGCAACATCGACCTGTTCGTGAAATACAACCTGAACGACACCTTCAAGGCCAACCGCGGCCCCCAGGGCCAGACGCTGAGCTTCGGTATCTCCCTGCTCGAATAACTCACAGCCCTGACCACATACTCCTGGTCAATTACCAATAGCAAAAGCCGTTCGGGTAGCAATAAGACCCCGAACGGCTTTTTTCTGCCCCTACACCTGCACAAACCGACGCTATGACTGCCCGTTCCTTTGCATCCTCGCCCCAGTTCTATGCCCGCCTTGGCGGGGCGCTGTACCTGGCCATTATCCTGTTTGGCGCTTTCGCCGAAGGCTTCGTCACCAGCAAACTGGTGGTAGGTGGTGATGCCGTTGCCACGGCCCGGCATATCCTGGCTTCGCCGGCACTCTGGCGTCTGGGCGTGGCGGGCAACGTGCTGCTGGTGCTCTTTGCCGTGCCCCTACTCTGGATTGAGTACCTACTGCTGCGGCCCGTCAGCAAAAGCCTGGTGCTGCTGGCGGTGCTCCTGAATGTGGTTTCCTTGTCGGTGGAAGCCGTCAGCAAGGTCTTTATGCTGCTGGTGCTACCTATTCTGAGCAATCCGGAGTACGCCAGCGCCTTTGGCCCCCGCCAGCTGCCCGTACTGGCCAATCTGGCGCTAAGGACGCATGACATTTCCTTTAATATCGCCCTGATCTTTTTCGGCTTAACCTGCCTGGTCAACGGCTACCTGATTCGGAAGTCGGGGTATTTTCCGCGGGTGCTGGGGACCCTGCTGCAGGTGGCAGGCCTGGGTTATCTGGTCGCCTGCTTTGCCGCGCTGTTCGCCCCGGCGCTGGCGGCTATCCTCTTGCCCGGCGTGCTGGTGCTGCCCTTGGTTGGCGAATCAGCCTTCTGCCTATGGCTATTGCTAAAAGGAGTCGATAAAGCGCAGTGGCACGAGCAGGTAAACGAGCCAGCCCCCCGCGCCGTGGCCGCCGGGTAAAACCACCGTAGACACGCCTGCAAAGTGCCGGCCTGCCGAATCAGCCGCCGCTCTGCCAAGCGTGTGGCGCCTCACTAACGACTGCTACTCACAGCTGCCGGAAAAAGTTATCCAGCAGGATACCGGCCGACACGGCCACATTAAGACTCTCGGCCCCGCCCCGCCCGGGAATGTGCAGACGACGGGTGAGGCGGGCATGCACTTCGGGTCGCAGGCCGTGGCTTTCGCTGCCCATCACCAGCACGCCTTCCGGAGCCAGCGCCAAGCGGTGCACGTTGTCGCCGGCCAGGTCGGCGCCGTAGATGGGGGTGGCGGCCGGGAACGTGCCCAGCCACTGGGGTAGCTCCCGCTGCCAGATGCGCACCCGCGTGAAGGACCCCATGGTGGCCGCCACGGTTTTAGGGTTCCACGGGTCGGCGCAGGTTTCGGAGCACACGATGCCCGTCAGCCCGTACCAGTCGGCCAGCCGGATGAGGGTGCCCAGGTTGCCGGGGTCGCGCACTTCATCCAGGGCCAGCAGCAAGCCTGCGGCGCTGGTGGGCAGGGCCGGCTCGGCGGGAATGCGGGCCACGGCCAGGGCGGTGTTGTTGGTGCTAAGGGTGCCCAGCTGGGTGAGTTCCGCCTCCGAAATGATTTCCACCGGCACGCCGGCGGGCAGCTCCTGCCCGATTTTTGCCGCAAATTCAGCAGTAAGGAACACGCGTTCCGTTAGAAGTCCTGAACTTAGCAACTCGCGCACGCTCTTGCCGCCTTCTACCAGGAAGGCGCCGTGCCGCAGCCGATACTTTTTCTGCTGCAACGCGTGTACGTACTTGACAACTGCTTTTGACACCATATTTCTTTGTTGTGCTGCCTGCGCCCCGGCGAGTTTTTTCCTTACTTCTGCTGAGTCTGAGCCTGAACCTACTACTGGGCTGCTCGCCCACGCGGCTGTTGCAGCCCGGCCAAAACCTGCTCTACCGCGTGCGGCTGGAAGGCGTGAAGGAAGCCAGCACCGACCGGCTGCAGGCCCTGTACCAGCAAAAGCCGAATACCCGGTTTCCGCTCCCAAAGCTAGCAATCTATCAGTTGGGGCAGTCGTTTTACAACCCCGAGCGGCTGCGGCGCCAGCTGGAAGAAGAGCGCACCAAGTATGATTCCCTGATTCGGCTGGCTGGCCGCGACTCCGTGACGGTGGGCCAGCTGCTGCTGAAGCGGGAAAAACACACCCAGCGCCACCAGCTGGCCCTTACCAAAGGCAACGCCCTGATGCGCATTGGCGAGGCCCCGGTGGTGTACGACTCCCTGCTCACGGCCCGCACGGCCGAACAGATGGCCGTATTTCTCCGGTCCCAGGGGTTTTTCCGCAGCCAGGTGCGTGCCACCGAAAAGAGCACGGACCGCCGGGTGAGCGTAACGTATTCGGTAACGGAAAATCAGCCCTTCCGCTACGCCCAGCTCGACTACCACATTGGGGACACGGCCGTGGCGGCGGTGGTGCTGGCGGGCAGCTCCACCTCCCTGCTCCACCTCGGCGACCGGTACAACGAGGAAGCCATTGGCCTGGAAAGGTCGCGGCTGGAAACCCTGCTGAAAAACGCGGGCTACTACGACTTTCGCCAGCAGTACGTGACCCTGGAAGCCGACACGAGCTTTGCGCCCGGCACCGTGCGTTTGCGCACCATCGTAGCCAACCCCGGCCCCGGCGAGCGGCACAAGGTGTACACCGTGCGGCGGGTGAACGTGTTTACCGACGCGGGCACTACCCGCTTTGGGGTGAAGCGCGACACCGTGCGGCGCGACTCGGTCAATTTCCTGGCCTACCGGCAGCGCTACAGCTCGAAGGTGCTGAACCAGCGCGTAGAAGTGCGCCCCGGGTCCCGCTACAGCCTGCTCAACACCCAGACCACCCAGCGCCAGCTGGCCGACCTGGATATGTTCCGGTTTAATACCGTAACGTATCAGAAAGTGCAGGGCGACAGCGCCAGTGGCCTGGCCCGGCTGGACGCCAACATCTACGCTTCCCCGCTGAAAAAATTCCAGGAAACCACCGAGCTGGGTGCTACCTATTCGGCCTTGCTGGTGGGCCCGTTTGCCAATATCAGGGTGAAAACGCGGAACCTGTTTGGCGGGGCCGAGGTGCTGGAAACCAGTTTGCGGGCGGGCCTGGAAGGCCAGTACCGGCAGGTGCCCAATCCCACCAGCAACAGCCCGAAAGGAGTTTATTCGTTTCAGCTGGGGGGCAATGTGAGCCTGATTTTGCCCCAGTTTCTGGTGCCCTGGCAGACCAACCGCTTTCTCACGCGCTATAACCCCAAAACCCGGGTTTCGACGTCGTACACCTACGTAAAGCGGCCGGACTATACCCGTACCAACCTTGAAGGCAGCTACGATTACATATGGCAGCGCAGCGCCTATCAGCAGTACGTGGTGACGCCCCTCAACATCAGCTTGCTGAATACCAGCAAAATCGACCCTGATTTTAAGGCTTATCTGGGTACGCTGGCGAACAACGGGGCCATTCTGCGCAGCTTTGGCCGGCAGCTGGTACCCAGCGCCAGCGCCACGTCCCTCTACAACAGCAACGACTTCAACCAGACGCGTAACGCCGCTTATTTTCGGGTGGTAGCGGAGCTGGGCGGCCTGGGTCGGCAGCTCTACACTCAACCCGACCCAGCCTCGGGTGACCCGCGCCTGGCTGGCATCCCGGTGCTGGACTACGCGCGCTTCAATGCCGACTACCGCCGGTATTACAAGCTCACGCCCCTCACCTATTTGGCTTGGCGCCTGAACACCGGCGTGGCGCATGCCCTCACCCGCACCACCTTCACGGCCGATGGCGTAACCAGTTCTTCCTTCGTTATTCCCTACGACAAGTACTTTTTTGCGGGCGGCGGCTCCAGCTTGCGGGCCTGGCGCCCCCGCCGCCTGGGCCCCGGCTCGTATACTACTTTTCTCACCAAAGACGGCCAACCTCAGTACGACAGCCGCGGCAAGCTCATTCAGGATGAGAACGTGGAGCAACCCGCCGAACTGCTGCTGGAAGGCAGCGTGGAATACCGCTTCCCCATCTACGACTACATTTACGGGGCCTTCTTCACGGACTTTGGCAACGTGTGGTCCCTGCGTCCCGACGACCCCCGCGAAGGGGCTAATTTCTCGGCCAACCGCTTTTACCAGGAAATTGCGGTAGGCAGCGGGCTGGGTATCCGCTTCGACCTTACGTTCCTCATCATCCGGCTGGATATAGCCACTAAGGTGTACGACCCCACGGCCGTGCCAGGGGATAAATGGGCTATCCGCCGGTTTGCCGTTTGGCGCAACGATGCCAAGCCCTGGCTGAATACGCCTACGCTCAACGTGGGTATTGGCTACCCATTCTGATCTGGTGCTACTTAACACGCCGCTTGGGCCCGGGCCTTGAAGCCCTTATTCAGTTCTATTCTCAAAAGGAAGCGGCTCCTGCTAGTGCAGAAGCCGCTTCTTCCTTTTGGGCAAGTGGTGGTCTGGGCTAATACGCCAGCAGCTCCCGGAGGGCGGCGGCTACTTTGTCGGGGTTGGGCAGCATCTGCTTTTCCAGCTCCACGTTCAGGGCAATGGCCGGCAGGTTGGCCGCGCCCAGCGTAAACACCGGCGCGTCGAGCTGACGGAAGCAGTGCCGCTGAATGCGGCCGGCCAGGCTTTCGGCAAAGGAGTTGAGCAAAGGCTCTTCCGTGAGCACCAGGGCTTTGCCATGGCGCTGCACGGCGGCTTGCACGGCCTCCCAGTCCAGCGGATTGAGGGTGCGCAAGTCCAGGATTTCCACTTGCCCGGCAAACTGGCGGCTAGCCGTTTTGGCCCAGTGTACGCCCATGCCGTAAGTAACTACCACGCAGGTTTCGCCACTGGCCAGCTTCTCCGGACTGGCTTCCTGGGCTATGGCGGCTTTGCCCAGGGGAATAACGTAGCCGGCAGAGGGCTCCACGGTTTTGGCGTCTTCGGTGCCGGGTACCTTGCTCCAGTATAGACCTTTATGCTCCAGCATCACCACCGGGTTGGGGTCGAGGAAGGCGGCGCGCATCAGGCCCTTCATGTCGGCGGCATTGCTGGGGTACACCACCTTGATGCCGCGAATGGTGAGCAGCGTGCTTTCGACGGACCCTGAGTGGTAGGGTCCGCCCCCGCCGTAGGCCCCAATGGGCACGCGGATCAGGCTCTGCACCGGGAACTGCCCGTTGGAAAGGTAGCACGACTTGCTCAGCTCCTCTACCAGCTGATTAAGAGCTGGCCAGATGTAGTCGGCGAACTGAATTTCGACAATGGCTTTGGCTCCTACGGCACTCATGCCGGCCGTGCTGCCCACAATGTAAGCCTCCTGAATGGGCGTGTTGAAGACGCGGGCATCGCCGTATTTTTTGGCCAGCAGCGCCGCCTCGCGGAACACGCCGCCCAGCTCCCCGCCCACGTCCTGGCCGTAGAACAATGCCTCCGGAAACTCCCGCAGAATATCATCCACCGCGTGCAAGGCCGCGTCCACCATCAGAGCTTTATCGGCGCCGGCCGGGCTTCGCTCCCCGGCTTCCTGGGTTACGACTGGCGGGGCAAACTCGTGGTCAGCAAAGGTAGCCGGGTCGGGGTTGGGCGCGGCCAGGGCACGCTGGTAGTCGGCCTGCACGGTGGCGCGGGCTTCTTCTCCCAGCGCCTGCAGCTCCTGCTCCGTGAAATCCAGCTCCAGCAGCTGCTGGTGGAAGCGCGGCAAGGGGTCCTGGGTGGTATGGTGGGCGAGGTTGTCGCCGCGGTACCACTCGCGCCGCACTCCGCTGGTGTGGTGGCCCAGCAGCGGGCACCGGGCGTGGACCAGCACCGGCCCCTGCCGCTGGCGCACGTAGTCGGCGGCCTCCCGCATCCCGGCGTAGCTGGCCAGAAAATCGGCCCCATCAAACTGCAGGCGGTGCAGGCCCTTAAAGCCCGCTGCAAACTCGTAGGCATTCATGGAGCGCATTTCGCGGCCGGTGGCCGAAATACCCCACTCGTTGTCTTGCACCAGGTAGATGATAGGCAGTTGATGCAGGGCCGCCATTTGCAGGGCCTCGCTTACTTCGCCTTCCGTCATGGCGCCGTCGCCAATGGAGCAGAGCACCAACGGAGCCGCCAATTCCGACGCCTGCAGCCCGTAGAGGCCCGGAATCGGCTGGTTATTTTCGTAAAAGTCCCGGGGGTCGGGCATCAGGGCGTTCAAGCCTTGGCTTTCCAGGTACTTGATGCCGTGGGCCATGCCGGTGGCCGGTATGGCCTGCATGCCCGTGGCCGAGCTTTGGTGCGGAATGGTGGGCACGCCGGCCCGGCGCAGGGAAGGGTGGCTGTAATACGTGCGGCCGCCGGAAAACGGGTCGTCGCGCTTGGCCAGCAGCTGCAGCATCAGCTCGTAGGGGCTCAGGCCCATGCCCAGCAGCAGGGCATCGTCGCGGTAGTAGGGCGCGGCGTAGTCCTGGGGGCCGAGAATAGAGGCCGCGGCCAGCTGGATGGCCTCGTGGCCGCGGGCCGTGGCGTGCACGTACTTGGCCGTTACGGCCTTATTTTCCTCGTAGAGGCGGGCCATTTCATCGGCCGTGCGCATGAGCAGGTAGGCCTGGCGCAGGGTGGCGCGGCTGGGCTGGGCGTGGGTGAAGTCGGTTTCCAGCGTGGGGGTGGCTTGGGGGAGCATAAGGGGTGGGTGGGGTAATGCCGGGGCGAAGGTACGAACCGGGCCTTTGCCACGGAAGACAGGGCCCCGGAGGCCGTATCTTTGCCTCCATGACTGCCGAACTACGCATTGCGCCCGCCACCGCCGCTGACATTCCGGCCCTCGTGGAACTCGTGAACCGGGCCTACCGCGGCGGCGCCTCCCGCCAGGGCTGGACCACCGAAGCCCACCTGCTCGATGGGCAGCGCACCGACGCCGAAGACCTGCAAGCCCTGCGCACTGCCCCCGGTGCCACCTTCCTGCTGGCTCATACCAACACCGGGCAGCTCGTAGGCAGCGTTTACCTAAAGCCCCAGTTCCCCGACCTCTACCTCGGCATGCTTTCCGTGGAGCCCGGGCAGCAAGGCCTGGGCATCGGCAAGCAGCTGCTGGCCGCCGCCGAAACCCACGCCCGCGCCCATTCCTGCACCGGCATTCTGATTTCCGTCATTACGGTGCGCGCCGAGCTGATTGCCTGGTACGAGCGGCACGGCTTCCAGCGCACCGGCGAAACCCTGGCTTTTCCCACCGACACGCGCTTTGGCATTCCGCGCCAGCCGCTGGAGCTGCTGCTGATGCGCAAGCAGCTGTCGTAAGCCGTTACTCCGGATACTGGCCGTGCTTGGCTTGCTTTCGGCTAGTTATTGAGCCACCAAACGTCGCGCAGCACCGGTCCGCCAATAGTGTAGGGCTGCCCGATGCGGGGCACCGTGACGGGCAGTTGGGCTTTTTCGGCGGCGGGCAATAGCCGCTGCACGGGCTCATTCCAGGGATGATAGGCCAGGGTGAACTTGGCCCAGTGCACGGGCAGCAGCATGTTGGCTCCCAGGTCAAGGGCGGCCTGGGCAGTTTCCTCGGGCAGCATATGAATGGGGTGCCAGCTAAGGTTGTACTGACCATTCTCGAGCAAAGCCAGGTCGAAGGGGCCGTACTGCCGGCCAATGGCTCGGAAATGGGGGCCGTAGCCACTGTCCCCGCCCAGAAACAGGCGCGCCCCATCCAGCTGCAGCACGTACGAAGCCCACAGGGTTTGCCGGGGGCGCAGGCTGCGGCCCGAGAAATGCTGAGCCGGCGTGGCCGTGAGCTGCACACCCGACACCGGCGTGGCCGTGTCGTGCCAGTTCAGCTCGGTAATCTGCTCGGGCGCGTAGCCCCAGGCCTGCAGGTGGCTGCCCACCCCTAGGGGCGTAATCACGTGACGTACTTTCTCGCGCAGGGCCACCACGGTAGCGTAGTCGAGGTGGTCGTAGTGGTCGTGGGTGAGCACCAGCACATCAAGGACGGGCATATCGGCGGCCGAGTAGACATCGGCACCGGCAAAGGCGCGCACGGCAAACGAGAAGGGCGAGGCAGCCCCACTGAACATGGGGTCAACCAGAATATTCAGCCCGTGGGCCTGAATCAGGTAAGACGAGTGCCCAAACCAAACGACCGTGGGCTGGTCCGTAGCGGGAAGGTGCAAATTGGTGCGCACGGCGGGCAGCTGTCCGGTCGGAGCTACGGTGCGGGGCTTACGCAGGAAATCTACCAGCATCTTGCCCATTGGGGCTTCGCTGGGGCTGAAACGTACGCCTTCTAAATTCTCAAAGCGGCCGTTCTGGTAATTTGATAACCCGGTAAACCGGTCTTTCACTTGGCGGGAAGGGTTCTTCCCCAATACTTGCAGCATAGCACAGGAGCCGTAAAAAGCGGCCTTCAATGGTACAGACGCCTACGAGCGGGTTTTACTTTACTGCCCGGCACATTCGCGCAGCCAACTGAATTACCAGAGCCGCTCCCATTGCGCTTTGGCAGAGTGGCAGCGCCGGAAATTTCTACCTTTGCCCGCTGATTCTGCCCTTGCCGCCATGGATTTTACGCCCACCGCCTCCTTCCCTACGCCCACCGCTCAGCCCCGCTTCCGCGACACCGTGGAGCAGTGGATGCGCCAATTTCAGGACTGGCTTTGCCAGCAACTGGAAGCGGCCGACGGCATGGGCGTGTTTCGGGAAGATGCCTGGGTCCACCACAGCGGGGGCGGGGGCCGTAGCCGGGTACTCACGGGTGGCCAGATCATTGAAAAAGGCGGGGTGAACTTTTCGGCCGTGGAAGGGCGCATGAGTGAGGCGGCAGCCCGCACCCTGCTCATGCCCGACCCGAATTACTTTGCTACGGGCGTCTCGGTGGTGCAGCACCCGGGCAGCCCGCTCGTGCCCATTTCCCACATGAACGTGCGCTACTTCGAGGCCGGCAACGGGGAAGCCTGGTTTGGCGGCGGGCTGGATTTGACGCCCATCTACGTAGATGAAACCCAGGCCCGTTGGTTTCACCAGCAGATTGCCGACGTGTGCGCCGCCCACAATTCCGCCTACTACCCGCGCTTCAAGCAGTGGGCCGATGAGTACTTCTACCTGCCCCACCGCCAGGAAACCCGCGGCATCGGCGGCATCTTCTTCGACCGGCTGATTGTAGGCAAGGAGGCAGATGCGGAGAGCTTGTTTGCCTTCGTACGCAGCGTGGGCGAGGTCTACGGGCGCACTTACTGTGAACTGCTGCGCCAGAACGCCGGCCGGCCCCACACGGAGCGGCAGAAGCAGTGGCAGCTGATGCGCCGGGGCCGCTACGCCGAGTTCAACCTGGCCATCGACCGCGGTACCCGCTTCGGGCTGGAAACCGGCGGCCGCACCGAAAGCATCCTGATGAGCTTGCCGCCCCAGGCCGAGTGGCACTACAATTTTCCCATCGAGCCCGGCTCCCCCGAAGAAGCCACCCAGCAGTGGCTGCGCCCGGGCCTTGACTGGCTAACCATCCCCCCTGCCACGGTTTGATTGAGTTTTTCCAACACCTGGACCGCTGGCTGCTGGTAGCCGCCAACTCCCGCCACACCGCCCGCCTGGATGCCTGGATGGTGTTTTTCTCCGAACGTTTGGTTTGGTTTCCGGCCTACTTCGTGCTGGTGGTGGTGCTGTGCTACCTCTACGGCCGGCGCGCCACCCTGCTGCTGCCCCTGCTGGGCTTGAGCGTGCTGCTGGCCGATGTCATTTCCAGCCGCCTGTTCAAGCCCTACTTTGCCCGCCTGCGCCCCTGCCACGACGCCGACCTCTCAGCCACGCTGAACCTGGTAAACGGCTGCGGCGGGCAGTTCGGGTTTCTTTCCTCGCACGCGGCCAATGCCTTTGCGCTGGCGGTGTTTCTGGGTATTCTGCTGCCCCGGCGCTACCGCACGGCCAAGGTGCTGCTCTTTATCTGGGCTGCCCTGGTCAGCTACAGTCGCATCTACCTGGGGGCTCACTACCCTTCCGATGTACTGGCGGGTATGCTGCTGGGTTCCCTCATGGCCTGGCTTTGCGCCCTGGCGTTCCGGCACCTGGCCCGGCGCTGGTGGCCGCTGCTAGGGGCGGAGGCGTAGAAAATTATACAGGACGTCATGCTGAGCTTGTCGAGGCATCTCTACCGCTTCGTCTCCTTCTTCCAACGAAGCGGTAGAGATGCTTCGACAAGCTCAGCATGACTCGTAGGTTCTTCCTAAATCGATTCAATAAAAAAGGCTCCGCACGGTCGCGCGGAGCCTTTTTTATTGGTAAATCCTGAGCAAAAGTTACTTGGCGGGCTTGCGGTTGCCGGTGTGCCCGTCGCCTTTGTCACCTTGGCCAGATTTGCTGGTGACTTTAGAATTGGTCCGGTCGTCGCCGGACAACGAGCGGTTTAAATCGGCGGAGCTGGTGAACTTGCCTTCCTTGTCGCGGCGCACGTAGCGCTTGTCACCAGGAGTAGGCTCTATTAACTGACGTTTGGTTGACATGTCGGTAGGAGTTGATACTCCTACCGTTACGCAGTTTCCGGCTGCCAGTTTCCTTACCGCCCCAGCAATTTCGCCACGTACTTGCCCACTATGTCGAACTCCAGGTTGACGCGGTGGCCGGGGCGTAGGTCCTGGAAGGTGGTGTGCTCGTAGGTGTAGGGAATGATGGCCACGGAAAAGCCGTCGTCGGTGCTATTGAAGCAGGTGAGGCTGGTGCCATTTACGCAGATAGAGCCTTTTTCCACCGTTACGCGGCTAGGGCCCGGCTCGTGGCGGAAGCGAAACACCCAGGAGCCATGCTGGTCCTCCACCGACTCGCACTCGGCCGTAAGGTCCACGTGGCCCTGCACAATATGGCCGTCGAAGCGGCCGTTGGCGGCCAGGCACCGCTCCAGATTCACACGGCGGCCCGGCTCCCACTGGCTCAGGTTGGTTTTCTGCAGCGTCTCGTCGATGGCCGTGACAACGTGCGTGCCAGCCATGCCATCGACGGCTACTACCGTCAGGCACACCCCGTCGTGGGCCACGCTCTGGTCGATTTTCAGCTCCTGAGCGAAGCTGGATTCTACGGTGAAATGAATATTGGTTTCTTCCCGGCGCACGGCCGTGATGGTACCCAGGGTTTCGATGATGCCGGTGAACACTTCGTTAAGGTGGTTTAAATGTGCTGCGCTGCGCTAATGTGGAAAATGTGTTGATGTGGGTTGAATATGCTACGCTGCGCTAATGTGGAAAATGTGCTGATGTGCTAATCAACGGAATGCTGAATTGTTCAACGGTGCAATTTTACTTTACAAAGCATTGGCACATTAAAGGAGCGAAGCACATTCAACCACATCAGCACATTATTTTCCGCGTCCTTCCACAATGATTTTGAGGGTGTAGAGCATGACGCGGAAGTCCATGGCCAGACTCATGTTTTCGATGTAGAGAATGTCGTACTTGAGGCGTTCCACCATCTGTTCCACGGTTTCGGCGTAGCCATACTTCACCTGGCCCAGGCTGGTAATGCCGGGACGTACGCGGTGCAGGTGGCGGTAATGCGGGGCCACGGCCATAATCTGGCGGATATAGAACTCCCGCTCGGGCCGCGGGCCCACCAAACTCATGTCGCCCTTCACCACGTTCCAGAACTGCGGCAGCTCATCCAGCCGAACCTTGCGCATGAACCGCCCCCAGGGCGTGATGCGCGGGTCGTGCAGGGAAGAAAGTGAAGGCCCCAGCCGCTCGGCATCCACGTACATCGAGCGGAACTTATAAATACGGAACGGCTGCCCCGCTTTGCCGATGCGCTCCTGAGAGTAGAAAATGGGGCCCGGCGAGGAAAGGCGCACCATCACGGCGGTAAAGGCATACACCGGCCAGGCCAGCACCAGAAACAGTAAGGAGCCCACCACATCCAGCACCCGCTTGGTTACTTCCTGCCACACGGGCAGCAAATCCTGCTTGATTTCAATAAGCGGGGTGCCAAACAGGTGGTTGACCTTCACCGAGCCCAGCAGCATCTGGTAGAGGTCAGGTAGGATGCTGATGCGCACGGGCGTGCCTTCCAGCAGGGTAAGAATTTCCTGAATGAGCAGGTGCTCACTGGGCTCCGTGGCAATGATAACCTGCTCTACGTTAAGCCGCTCAATGAGCTCGGGCAGTTCCTGGTAGTGCCCCTGCCGGGGCAGCGCCGCGGCCAAGGCCGAGTCGATGCTCTCGCCCACCGACACAAACCCGATGATGCGCAACCCGAGGTAGCGGGTGGCATGCACCAGCTCCTGGCGTACGTCGCGGGCCAGGGCATTGGCTCCCACAATAAGGGTGTTAAACGTAATCACCCCGCTGCGCACCAGCCGCTGCACGCTGGTGACGGCCCAGGTGCGCAAAATGGCCGAAATGGTGAAGTGCAGCAGGAAATAGGCCGAGATGGTGCGGTAGTACAGCCGGTAGTTGCTCACCCCCTCGTCGTCGAGCAGCAGAGCAAAGAAGATAACCAAAGCCCCCAGCGTGGACACCCGGGCCAGCCGAATGATTTCGCCCAGGCGCGATTTGCGGAAAATGTCGCGGTATTCGCCGATCAGCCCGTAGAGCAGCATCCAGAACAAGGCAATCAGCAGGGCCGAACCCAGCAGGGTGAGCAACTCTTCCCGGGGTGTGAAGCTTTCGTTAAGAAGGTATTTGCGCAGGAGGTAAAAGCCCATCCAGGCCAGCAGAGCTGCCCCGAAGTCGGTGGCCATGAGTTTGAGCTTCTGCAGGGTACGAATCAAGCGGCGAACAGCGTAAGCAACGAAAAGGCCCTGGAGCGGCCAAACCAGTGGTTTTTATGCCCCGGAAACGGTAGTTTCGCGCTTCTCATACCTGAACAGCGCCCGCCGGGTCTGCAAAGGTAAGCGCATTCTCCGTGACCCCGCAATCTGCTCTTTCGGCTTCCGATACGTACCGGCACCGTGGCCAGCGCCGCGCCCTGGTGGCGGAGCTGCGCCGCAAGGGTATTTACGATGAACGCGTGCTGCGCGCCCTGGAGCAAGTGCCGCGCCACCTGTTTTTCGAGCCCGGCTTCCGGGAGCATGCCTACCAGGACAAGGCCTTCCCCATTGGGGAGGGACAAACAATTTCGCAGCCCTACACGGTGGCTTTCCAGACCCAGCTGCTGCAGGTGCGGCCCCAGGACCGGGTGCTGGAAATCGGGACGGGCTCGGGCTACCAGTGCTGCGTGCTGCTGGAGCTCACGCCCCACGTCTGGAGCATTGAGTACAACGCGGTGCTGTTTGCCCGTACCCAGCGCCTGCTCGCGCAGCTGCACCGCCCCGCCCACCTCTCCTGCGGCGACGGCAGCCTGGGTTTCCCCGATCAGGCGCCCTTTGATAAGATTATTGTTACGGCTGGCTCGCCTTCGCTGCCCCGGCCCCTGCTGCGCCAGCTACGCGTGGGCGGCTCGCTGGTAATTCCGGTGGGCACGGAGCAGAGCCAGCGCATGGTGCGGGTGGTGCGGGAGTCGGAGGAAAGCTTCGTGCGCGAGGACTTCGAGGAGTTTCGCTTCGTGCCCCTGCTCGGGCAGGCTGGCTGGGGAGGATAAGGCGGCCCTGGAGAGACGGGAAGCGGATGCCCTGTATATCAAACCATCAGGTGTGCGTCACGGCTTAGCCGCTGTGTGGCGCTGGGCCGAAACCGGCCTCCGCTACAAAGCCCTTCGTGTTGAGCGGCCGTTATCGGATGAGTGCGTAACTGGGCAACTACCGACGCGCCAACGCCACTTTTCCACGGATGAAAAAAGGGCGTTGGTAGAAATAACCGGGCGTGGCTTCTCAGCGAGTGGGGCGCTGGCGCAGCCTATGCAGGCCCAGAGCTGCCCCACCCGCCAGCAGTAGGGAGGCCCCGCCGTCCAGCGGGACATCGGTAGGTTCATCATCGGGCTGTGGCCCGGTGGAGCCGGGGGCGCCCTGGGCCAGGGCGCTTCCATAAGTCAGGCCCAGGAAAGCCAACGTCAGGGCGGTTACGACCACTAAATTTTTCATGTGCTTTGAATACAGAAGACGAGAAAAAGCCGGCCCCGCGCTGCATGCCCGGGGCCGGCTGATAAGACAACTCAGTGCAACACCACGCGTTTGGTGAAGGCATTGCTCCCCACCCGCAGGCGCAGCGAATACACGCCCTGGCTCAGGCCCTCGGTTTCGAAGCCGAAGCGGGCCCCGGTGCTCGGGTTCAGCCCGACTACCTGCCGACGTACGACCTGCCCCAGGCTATTGAGCAGGGTGGCTTCTACCGTGCGCCCGCCGTCGATGGGCGGCACGAGCACCGTGAAGCGGCTGCTTGCCGGGTTAGGATACACGCTCACCTGGGCGGCCAAATCGGCCGCCGCGGCGGAGCCCAGGGCTACGCCGCCGCTGAACTGCAGCGTAAAGCGGCCCGTGAGTAAGGCCAGGGCCTGGGTTGCCGTCACGCTAAACCGGTAGCTGGTGCCGCTGCTGAGCTTGGTAAGCTGCCCCGTGACGGCGTCATGCAGATAGGCCTCGAGGCCCGCGGGCAGGTGGGCCAGGGAGGTGGCGCTGATGGTATAGGTACCAGCAGTGGGCACCCCCACGGCCAGCTCTACGCGAGTAGTGGCGGTAAAGGCCGGCCGGCCATCTATGCTCAGCCCCTGGCCCTGGGCTGTGCGGCTGCTCAGGTTCAGGCCGCTGGTATTGGGCAGCTTCCAGGCATCATAGCCACTGTCGAAGCCCGGCGTGGCCTGGGCATCGGCATACACGAAGAGCGGGTCGGCCTGGCCACCGTCTGCTTGCAGGGACAAGGCCACGGTGGGCTGGGTACCGGAGCCCCCACGGTACATGGCTACCTGCGTGTTGGGGTTGGTTACGCGTTGCGCGTCCCGGAACCGCAGCTGGCCACTCGTACTGTTTTGGCTTACCCGCACGAAGAAGCCTTGCCCCGACGCAATGAGGGCATTTTGCTCGCCTCCCTCAAAGCCCCGCACGTAGGCGCGGTACATGCCGGCGTAGGGGCCGGTGCTTTCCAATACGTAGAAGCTCTGATCCAGCCCGGGGGCATTGCCGCTCTCAAACAGCTGGCCCCCGTCGAGGGGAGCCGGGTAAGGGTTGCCCACCAGGGCCCAGCCGGCATCAACATTGTCGCTGAGCCGTTCCAGGCTCACGTCCACATTGCCCGTGGTAAGGGTACCAATAAAGTCAACCTTTTCCGTACCGGCAATGTGCACGGCGTAGCCACGGCCTACTTCCAGGGCACTGCCCAGGCCGGCGGGCACTACAAAGCCTCGGTCGAAGGGCGCGTAGGTGCTGGTCCGGCTCACCCGCTTCTGGTCATAGGCAAATACGGTCGGGAACGGTTTGATTTTGCCCGGCGTGGCCGAGGCATTATAGGCGCTGGCCTGACTTACCTCGGGGGTGAAGCCGGGCGTAGCCAGGTCGGCCACGGTTGAGCCGCTCACCGGGGCGCTGTAGTGGCGGTAGCCCAGGCCGGAGTTGCGGCTGGGGTCGAGGTGGCGCTGCACCGTGGCCGGCCCCACCACCGTGCCCCCGGCATTTACCACCAGGGCCGTGCCGCCCGCATCCGAGAGCAAGGTAAACGTTTGGCCATTGGTGCTGAGGGTGCCCGTCAGGGTAAGAAGGCGCTGGAGGGCGGCGGCCCCCGCAAGGGTTACGCCGCTGGCTTCCACACGCAGGTTCCAGAAGCGGCTCAGGCTGCTGCCGCCCGCACTCTGGTTGCTGGCCGCGCTAAAGGCTACCGTACCGCCCGTGGCCGTAAAGGTGCCGTTATTGACCCAGTTACCCTTCAAGTTCAGCGTGCCCGCCGTTTGCGTCAGGCTGGCTCCCGGGTCAATGGTCAGGCTGCGGGCGAGGGCCGTGCCGCTGCTGATGGCCGGGTACCGGGCCGCCCCGGACGGAATGGTGGCGTCGAGGGTGGCCGTGGGCACCCCGTTGGTCCAGTTGCTGGCCTCATACCAGCTAACCGAAGTGGCCCCGGTCCAGGAAGTTGCCGTTGAGGGCAGAGTGTACGTGATGCTGAAGGGAGCCGCGGCCGTGTTGCCGTTGCCGGCGGCATCCTCGGCCACGCCCGCGGCCAGGTTCACCGTCACCGGCCCCGCCCCGGTTGGGGTGATGCTCACGCTGTAGGAAGCCCCGCTCCCACTCAGGTTGCTGGCCGTGCCGTTGCTCACCACTACCTCGGCCAGCGTCAGGCCCGTCACGCTTTCCGAAAACGTCACCGTCACCGGGATGGGCGAGGTGCTCGTCGGGCTGCTGGCCCCGCTCCCAATGCTCACCGTGGGGGCCGTGATGTCTATCGTGAAGTTGTTAGTATTGCTCGTTGGGCTGGTATTGTTGGCCGCATCGGTGGCCCTGGCAGACACCGTGTGGCTACCCTCGGTCAACGCCCCAGGCTGGAGCAGGCTCCAGCTACCGTCGGTAGCCGTAGTGGTACCCACAAGACTACCATCCACGCTAACGCTGACGGTGCTGCCCACTTCGGCCGTGCCGCTGTAGGTAGGCGTAGCGGTTCCGAGCAGACGGCCGTTGGTGGGGAGCAGTACCACGGGTGCCGGTGGGGCCGTGTCGTCCACATCCGTTACGCTGATGGTCAACACTTCCTCGTACACGAGCCCGGGGGCAGTGGAGCTGGTTGCCCGCACCCGTACGGAGTAGCTGGCCTGGGTTTCAAAGTCGAATACCTGCGCGGTACGCAGGGTATTACCCGAGATGCTGAAGTACCCGTTATCTGTGGCGCCAGTGCCATTTACCAGCGCATAGCTGTAGGTGTCGCCGGCCGTGGCCGCCGTCGTCGAAAGCGTCCCTACCACGGTATTTACTGCGGCATTCTCCGTAACGCTGCTGTTGCTCAGTGTCAGGTCGGTCGGCGCTGTGGCATCCACCGTGAAAGCCGCCGACGTAAAGGGCTGGTAAGAGAAAATGCTGTTTGGGGCGCTACTGCCCACGTGCACCCCATTAATAAATACATTCACTACCTGGTCCAGGCTGGAGCAGCAGGTACGCTGGGCGGCCAGAAAATTCACCTGGAAGCTCCCAATGGAGGCTCCGAGCGTCTGCTGCAACGCCCCATTCCCTGCAGAGCTTTGCACGAAGGCTACGGCGTTGCCATTTGGAGGCGTTGGCGGACTGAAATCACTGCCATTCAGCGCAATACCCGAGCGACTGTTGAAGGTCCAACCTGGTGCTGTGGGATTATAGCCAAACGTTCCGTTACTAAGTGCGCTGTACGACTCGAAGCTGCCATTGGTCACGCCAGGCGCCGCGGTGCTGGTACCCGCCTGCAGCAGCTGCACCTGGTCAACAAACACGGTCACGTCGCTGCCCGCCCCCCCGGTGCCCTGCAAACTCAGAACGGGGTTGGTAAAGCGTTTGGTGATGGTGTACTCCTGCCCAGTGGTGAAGGGCACATTCGTGACCGTAGGATTGATGCCCGTGCTATTGGCAACATCCAAACGCAGGGTGCCATTGCCGGTGCCCGTGTTTACCGTCACCTTATACGTCGAGCCCGACCCCGAGACGCTGGTCACCCCTGCCCCACTTATACCGGTGGTTGTCAGGGAAAAATTGCTGGTCGAAATTCCACTTATGTTCCCGGCAAAGGTCACCGTGTACGTCACCGTCGGCATGGCCGTGGGCGAAAGCTGCCCTCGGCTCACTGCCGTTACGGTGGTTGAGGGCAGGGTGTACGTGATGCTGAAGGGGGCGGCGGCCGTGTTGCCGTTGCCGGCAGCATCCTCGGCCACGCCCGCGGCCAGGTTCACCGTCACCGGCCCCGCCCCGGTTGGGGTGATGCTCACGCTGTAGGAAGCCCCGCTCCCACTCAGGTTGCTGGCCGTGCCGTTGCTCACCACTACCTCGGCCAGCGTCAGGCCCGTCACGCTTTCCGAAAACGTCACCGTCACCGGGATGGGCGAGGTGCTCGTCGGGCTGCTGGCCCCGCTCCCAATGCTCACCGTGGGCCGCACTTCGTCCACATCAATGAGGTTCACCGTCACTGTAGCCGATGCGCTGCTGGCTGGAGTCCCATTGTCTGTTACCTGCACCGTCAGCGCAAAGCTGGGCGTGGTTTCAAAGTCGAGGGCAGCACTGTTGGCCACCGTAAGCTGGCCGGAGCTGGCGTTGATGGCGAAGGCACCGCCGGTATTACCTCCCGTAATGGCGTAGGTAAGGGTATTGCCATCGGGGTCAGTAGCCGCTATGGCAGCCCCCACGCTGGTGCCGTTCGGGGCATTCTCGCTTACCATACGAGCCTGGGCGTTAATAACCGGCGCATTGTTGAGCGTCCCGGTAATGGCCAGCTCGTCAAACACCACTTCCTCCTGCCCATCCACGCGGGCCTCTATCCGAAAGCGAATTTCGGGTCCGGTCACGTTGGCCGGCAGGGCCAGGTCTACGTTCTGGAGGGCCGTACCGTAGGTGGCGCCGTCGGCCGTGCCATTCAGGTCGGTATCCCGCTGCAGCTGCCCATTGGCCGCGCCGGTTCCGTAGAAAGCGGCCAGCAGCGTGTAGCTGCCGGTGCCCACCTGGTAGTACACCTTCAGGTAGCTGGAAGCTTCAAACGTTTCGTGGGTGGCCGATACTCCCGAAGCCAGCCGCAGATTCAAGTGCAGGTTGGCCGTGTTGGTCGCATTAACGGGCGCCAGTTGCAGTATGCCTACCTTTAGCGGGTCCGGGTTCTGGCTCAGGGTAGTGCCCTCCGCGTACCACACCGAGTTGCCGGCAAAGCCGGTGAAATTCTGGGGCGAGCAGGCCACGGGAAGCGTAGTACGGAAAAAGCCCAGGCAATTAACGCCCGGGGACCGGAAGGTGTTGGAGGAATAGCGGGTGCCTTCGCCGTCGCTTTCAAAGCCTTCCGTGTAAGGCAGGGCCGCGGCCGCGTTCAGCTGCACGGTAATCGTGATGGTGCGCGACACGGCGTTGCTGGTTACGCCGGTCGGGTCTACCACAGTAAAAGTCACCACCCGATTACCGCCGGTGGCATTAGTGGAGTTGGTATTCACGTACGTCACGTTTCGCAGCGCGGCCTGGTAGTTGGCCAGCGAGGAGGTGCCCACCAGGGAAAGGGTGCCGTCGGCCGGGTTGAAGGAAGCCGTGATACCGCTGCCTACCGGCGGCGTGGTTGCCAGCACGTCCTGCCCGCTCACATAGTTGGTGGCAATTTTCACGGTGGCGCCGCTGGCCGTTGTGTGGTCGGCATCATTCACAGTTAGGGAGCCGGTGATGGCAGTGGCCGCGCCACCTTCGCTGTAAGCCAGGCTGGTGGTTTCGAGGCCGGCCAGTACCGGGGCCGCGCTGCTGGCCGCCGATCCGTACAGGCTGATGTAGTCAATGGCGGCTTCCTCGCTCAGGCCATAGTAATCAAACTCCACCATCACCTCCAGGGTGGTGCCCGTGCCGGTTACCGGAAAGGTAAACTCCTGAAACGCCAGGGTTAGCCGGGGAGAGTTCGTATCATCGGTATCAAGCGGATAAAAGACGCCGTCGTTGTCGGCGTCGCGGCGCATGTAGCCTACGCCATTCGAGGCCCCGTCGCTGGCAAACCCACCGATAATCACCCAGGTTCCACCATCGAGGCGGGCCTTCACCCGAATGAAATCGGTGTTTTCCCACACCCCCGTCGCTTGCGCTCCGCGGGCATCCGCCAGGCTCACCCGCGCCTGCAGGTTGGTTTTGCCCGCTACGTTGTAGGGGTTAAGCGCCACGGTGCCGGCCACCCGGATGGGCGCCGCGCCCGCAGGTCCGCGCACCCCTTCGCCCGCAATTACCCAGTTGTCGGTAGAGCCGGTAGGCTGGGTTGTAAAGCCCGTTACGGGTACGCTGGAGCGCAGAAAATACTGGTTGTTGCTTCCGCTGGTCGTCGTTGTCAGCTCGTTGATGGTGTAGCCCCCGGTGGTGGCAAAGGATTCTGTGAGCAGCTGGGTCTGGGCGTGAGCCCCCAAGGCCCCCAGCAGCGCCAGGCAGAGTAGAAAAAGTCGTCTCATAGCTTCTTTGGGTTAAGGAAAATCGAGTTTTGGGAGAGACGGCGCCTTTCTCAGCTGGCCGACGCAATGGGGGCGCTCAGGTATTCGGGGAGTTGCTCCCCGGCCTGCAAGCCCAAGGCGGCCAGCTGCCCGCCCGTGAAGTAGCCTTCGTCGAGGCCCACTATGTCGAGGCGCAAACCGCTGTTCTGTCCGCAGGCCACTACCAGGCCCTCCGGACCCGTGGCCAGGACCACAGTGCCCGGCGGAGCCTGCAGCGGCTTAGGCAGCTGGGCCAGAGCCGTGGCGCCCAGCACCCGCAGCAGCTGGCCCCGCAGGGTGGTGATGGCGCCACGGTTCCAGGGATTGGCGGCGCGCACCAGTCGCTCCAGGGCCTGGGCCGGTTCGGCCCAGCGCAGGCATACATCAGCCAGCCCGGCCCGCGGCCAGTAACGGGCCAGAGCCGGGTTTTGCGGTATTTCTACCAAAGGAGCCGTCTCGCCCTGCCAGGCGGCCAGTAACTGCCGGGCTACGCCCGCAGCGGCCACGGCCAACCGGGCCCGGTGCAGCCCGTGGGTATCGTGGGCGGCAATGGGCACAGCCTGGGCCAAGAGCACGGGCCCGGTATCGAAAGCGGCTTCCATCCGGTGCACAGTGACGGCCCCGGCCGCCTCGCCGTGGCGGATCTGCCAGAAAATTGGTTCGGGTCTCCGGTAGCCGGGCAAGGCGGCAAAGTGGAAGTTGAGAAAACCCAGCCGTGGGCCGGCGACCAGCAACCGGGCCGGCACCCGCCACGGAAAAGTGAAGACCAGCACCACATCAGGCTGGCACGCGTCCAGCCAGGCCAGCAGCGCATTACCCAGGCCCGGCCTCCCCAGGCGCACCACGGGCCAACCGGCGCCCAGGAGCTGCGCGGCCAGTTCGTCGGGCTCGGGGTGCTCGGTAGAAGGCACTGCCACGCTGCACACCGCCCCGCGGGTAGCCAGCTCCTGCACGGCGGCGAGGCCCAGTACACTGCCCAGAATTACGGCAATCCGCATCGAACGAAAATTAACTTTGTAACCATGCGCCGGCGGGCGGCCCGGCCAGCCGCCTAGTCTCGGGAAGGGAAAATGCCCTGCAGGGCAATGATGTAGTTGAGGGCCTGGTAGGGCTGCCGGTTTTCGTGCGGCAGGTTGTTGCCGGCCGGTTGCACCGTCAGCTGCAAGGCATCGGCCGCCAGGGTGCTGGTAGCCGGGCCAGGAGCGTATTGATTCACGCTGCAGACACTGGGAAACTGATCGGCCGGATCCGTATTCACGGCTTCGTCGGCCGTATTGATGGTGCCGCTCACCGAGGCGTGCTCGTGAGCAGGAAGCTGGTCTGCCGTGAGGGTTACGGCTTCGGTGCCGGCCTTTTGCCCCAGGGCGTACCCCTGGCCAAAGCCCACCGGCACACGGCTGCGCAAATCGGGTAGGGCAAATGCGGTAATGCCGTTGCCGCCGTAATACGTGCCCAGCAAGGAAAAGAGGGCCTGATTTTGATTGATTGGCAGCAAGGAACCGTCGCAGACGGCCCAGTAGCGGGGCACAATACCAAAACCCGCCAGGCGAATTTCGCCAATGAAATTTTCCATGTATAACAAGAAGGATGAAGCGTGAACAAACCCCGGCTGCCGGCGCTGCTTAGCCCGGGTTGGGGAAAATGCCCTGCGTGGCAATGATATAGTTGAGGGCCAACGATGGCTGCCGGTTTTCGTGCGGCAGGTTGCCCCCGGCCGGCGCGGTCAGGGCCGCTACCGTGTTAGGCGAGGTAGCGCTGCCCGTGCTACGGCTAGGCGCGTACACCGGGTCGGGGCCCTTGGCCAGCAGGTTGGTGGCGGGCGTGGGGGCCGTAGCGGCCGCCGAGGTGACGCCCAGCTTGGCCTGGGCCGCGTGCGTGTGGCCGGCCAGGTTATTGGCCGTCAGTGCAACGCTTTCTACTCCCCCCAGCGCGCCGGCGGTGTAGGCAGATAGGCCCGGCCCCTGCCCTACGCCCACGGCTGCCCGGCCGCACAGGTTTGGCAGGCCGAACGACTGAATGCCGTCGCCGCCGTATTGGGTACCCAGCAAGACGAAGAGGCTATCATTCTGCGCGATAGATAAAAGCTGACCAGCGCACAGCTCCCAGCCAACGGGAGCGAAGGTGCCGGCAAAAAGCCGGATTTCTCCTAAAAAAGGATCCATAGGTAATAGGTGGCGTGCTGAAGATGAAAGAAGACGATTAGGGACGCTGGGGGAAAATACCCTGCAGGCAGATGCAATAGTTGAGCGTCAGGTACGGCATCATGTTATCGTGCGGGGCGTTGCCCCCGGCCACCGAGGTAGGCCCACCACTCACGCAGTTCAGCGCCATATCGGCGTTACCCACGGTTTCGCCATACTCTTCCGAAGCGGATAGCGCCAGGTAGCCCACGGACGGGTCGTTGGAGGTGCCCGTTTCGGCTACCGTGAGGATGGAGCCGGTTACGGTATGCGTATGGGCCGGCAGCTCCTGTGGTTGCAGGGCCAGACTGGAAACGCCCACCATTTCTCCAAGGCTGTAGTCGCTGAGCCCCGCCCCGCTGCCCGCCCCAATGGCCGTGGCTCCCGCCAGGTTGGGCAGGGCGAACGTGATGCGCCCATCGCCGCCGTAGTAGTTGCCAATGATGGAAAAGAGAGCCGTATTCTGCTGAATAGGTAGTAGTTGCCCCAGGCATTGGGCCCAGTACTTGGGGGCAAAGTTGTAGGGCATGAGGCGGATTTCGCCGATGAATGCGTCCATGAAAGAGAAGGAAGAGAAGGAATGGTGAAGAGGCAGGCGGCGCGGGCCAGCAAGCAGCCGAAGGCTCTATAGCCCAGGGAATGGGCCCCGGAGCGAAAAAAACCGAGGGAAAAATAGAAGGCCACTCGCGATAGGCCGCGAATGGCCTTCTGTCTTCCCGCATCTGCGGATGAGCCTCCCCTCATAGCATAATAAATGAGGCTCACCGGCGCAGGCCGTTGCCTATTGAGGCTGCACGGCGATGTTCACCCCGAAAATCAGGGGAACCAGCGAGGTAGACGTCACTTCCAGCGTCATGCTGTCGCCCGATTGGCTCCAGTTCATCGACGAGCCGCCGCTGGAGCCACCAATCTGGAATGGACCAACCTGGATGCCGCCCGAAGCCGACCAGTTTTGCTGGAACTGCTGATAAGTGGATTGACTCACAGAAATAGAAATAGTGGGTTGATAGCACACCAGCATAGCTGTTTTAAAGCACGGCACTACGCCGCCTGCCCCAAACATCCAGGTAGAGCCGGGTTGCTCGTAGGCGGTATAGCCCTGAGTAAAGGGGCCATTCTTGAACACGTTTGTGCCCGAATACCACTTACCCGGCGTGATGCCGATGGTGTCCCAGGCCTTAAAGCTGATGGTGCACGTCAGCGACGAATCGGTGTAGAACTCACTGATCTGCTGCCAGGAAGCGTTGGCGTACACCTGCCAGAACCAGCTACCCACGCTGGTTGAGCCCTGGGCCCAGGTGTTGGAGTAAGAATACGCGGCCGAGTTGTTGCCGAAGCTGATGCTGCCCGGCGTGGCCCCGCCACCCTGCACCTGGTTTACCCACTGCTGCGAAGCCAGCGCCAGGCTCCAGCTGGGTACCGGCGGGTTGCCCGAGAGCGTGGGGTCACTGAGCTTGGTGTAGTAGTCCTGGTCGGCCACCGCAGCCTGGGCGTTGGCAATATTCGGGGTTTTCTGCTGCTGGGTAAGCGCCGTCAGCACGGCCTGGTTTTCCGTCACCTGGTTCATGGCGGCCGTCAGCTGGGCATTGTAGGCAAAGCCAGCGGGCGAGGCCAGCCACGCGGTAAACGTGGGGTTGTTGCCCGTTACCTGGCTGTTGTAAGCGGCCGTGGCCTGGTTCAGCTGCGTCTGGTAGTTCTGCGTCGACTGGGTAAGGTTGTTTTGCGCCGCCACAATCTTCTGCTGCAGCGCCGGGTCCGTGGTATCGAGCATAATGCAGTTCAGGAACTGCTGGTAAGCCCCATCATACGTAGCCCCCGACGATACGTAGGCGCCGGTAGCACTCCACTGCGGAATAGTGGCGCAGAAGTCGTACTGGGCGGCGCTGGTGTAGCCCAGGTTGTTGGTGGGCCAGTTCCAGCTGGTCATGGGGTACACCAGCTGGAAGTTTTGCGGGCTGGTGCCCAGCCCCTTTACAATGGCACCGTAGAGGATATTCCAGGCACTGTCGTCGGCGCTCAGGGTGAGCGGCGAGGCAGTGTCCTGGGCGCTGGGGGCTTCACTGTGGCCGCGCAGGCCACCTAGCAGAGCTGGTGCCTCGGCGGTGGCGGAAACGGCGGTAGCGTCCAGGGTGTCGGATGAGGTCTGATTCATGGCGTTTGGTTGTGGTAGGGGTTGGAAAAGAGAGTGATTCGGGTGGACACACCAGTGCCGCCCGGCCGCGTGGCTGCTGGGATATCCGGATAAGAAAGAATAGGGCGGAGTGCAATAGGTAGCACGGGGCCGATGTCAGCGAAGCGCCGCATCGGGTGGCGTTTTCAATAAGTCAAAGGTTGGGGTTTGTCCCGGCCGCTACGCTCAGAATTGAGACAAAAACACTCAATTCCGGGACGACCCGAAACGGAATGTCCCAAGGCCCGTAGCCCCGGGCCGCACAAGGCGGGTAGCGCCCCTCCCGGCAGCGCACGGCATAGCGGCAGCTCATCAGTCCGGCACTGGCTACCCTTCGGCCACGGCTGCGTTACATTCCCAGAAAATAGAATAGCCGCCCCGAAAGCAGCACCAGGGTGCTTTCGGGGCGGCTATTGAGCCAGTGCCGGTATCGGCTAAGCGCCAGCTACTAAGTAGCGCGAGTTGGTAAACTGCGGTAATACACGGGCTGGCCCCTGCAACGCTTCTCTCCCAGACCAAGCTGCAAGCGGCCAGTATCAGGTAAACCAGCCAGCCCTAAAAGACACCCTGGCCCAAGCGGAGTTCAGCCGGCTAATCCTTTAGTCGAGGGTGTGCGAAACGGCCGCCGACTGCGCACTCCCGGTGGCAATAAACTCGCTGGGGGTAATGTGGTACAACTCTTTAAAGCACTGACCGAAGTAGGCCGGCGTGTTGAACCCCACGATGTAGGCTGTTTCCGACACCGTATGGCCGGCACGCAGCAGCTCGGCTGCTTTACGCAGGCGATACTGCTGGATAAGCTCACTGGGCGCCAGCTGCGTGAGCGACTGAACCTTGCGCAGTAGGGTTTTGCGGCTCATCATCATTTGCTCGGCCAGCCATTCCACGTTCAGCCCCGGGTCGTCGAGGTGCTTTTCCAGCACCGCGTACAACCCGCGCAGCCAGTTGCTCTGCACATTTTCGGGGGCTTCCGGCGCCGGCCCGGGCGAAGCCAGCTGGCCGGCGTACAGCTGGCGCAGGCGCTGTTGCCGGGCCAGCAGGTTGCGCAGCCGCACCAGCAGCTCGTCAAGGTGAAAAGGCTTGGTCAGGTAGTCATCGGCGCCCTGCCGCAGGCCGGTCATGCGCTGGTCGTGGGTGGCCTTGGCCGTGAGCAGCACCACGGCTACGTGGTCGGTGGCGGGGGTGGTCTTGATGCGGTCCGTCAGCTCGTAGCCGTCCAAAACCGGCATCATCACATCCGAGACTACCACATCGGGCAGCTCCTGCTGCACCAGCAGCCAGCCTTCCTCCCCGTTGGCCGCCGTCAGCACGCGGTATTCGGCGGCCAGCTGCCGGGCCAGGTAGGTGCGCAGCTCCTCATTGTCGTCGAGCAGCAGCAGCAAGGGCACCTCAGCTGCCTTGGGCCGGACGGCCGGGGCCGGCGGCTGGGGCAGGCAGCTGGGCTCAACCTGTTCCAGCAGCGTAGCGGCCGATGCATCGGTCACCGGCTCGTGCTCGGCCGGGAGCAAAGGCAGCTCTACCAAAAAGGTGGTACCCGAAGGGGCCGTCGTGCTGCTCTGCACGGCTACCTTCCCGCCCATCAGCGAGGTCAGCTCCTGCACCAGAGCCAAACCAATGCCTGCGCCCCCCGGCAGCTGCCCACTCCCCGGGGCGCCCTGATAAAACCGGTCGAAAATGCGCGGCAGGCTCTCGGGCGCGATGCCGGGACCGGTATCGGCCACCGTGAGGTGCACGGTATTTTCGGCGGCCAGGCTTACGGCCACCTGGCGGGGCCGGGGCGCCGGGACCGGCGGCGCCGGCATAAACTTGAAGGCGTTGCTGAGCAGGTTATACACAATGCGGGCCACCTTTTCGGCATCATAGCGCCACTTGCCGCTGAGGGTGGAGCGGTAGCTGAGCTGCACATCCTGCTGGCGGGCCAGGGGCTGGAAGGAGTCCACGAGTTCCTGCACGTAGTCGTTTAGCAGGCCCACCTGCGTTTCTACGCGCACCTGCCCTACTTCCAGCCGGGCCAGCTCCAGGAGCTGGTTGATGAGATGCAGCAGGTGGCGGGCGTTGCGCTCAATGGTGAGCAGGTCGTGGCGGGCCGTTTCGGGCAGGTTGGCGGCTTGCAGCAGCCCGGCCGTAGGCGCCAGAATCAGCGTGAGAGGGGTGCGGAACTCGTGGGTGATGTTGTCGAAGAAGTGGGTTTTCAGGTCCGCCAGCAGCTTTACCTGGGCCGAGTCGCGCAGGTGGCGCACGTGGTCAGCCGTTTTCTCAATAGTGGTATCGAGGTCCGTGAAGTTGATGGGCTTGCAGATGAAGTCAAATGCCCCCCGGTTCATGGCCGTGCGGATATTGGGCATATCCCCGTAAGCCGACACAATGACGGCCCGGCTGTGCGGCATCAGCGCGGGCAGGCGGCCCAGCAGCGTCAGGCCATCAATGTCAGGCATGTTGATGTCGAGCAACAGCACGTCGATGTCGGGCTCGGCCTGCATGGCCGCCAGCGCGGCCTGCCCGCTGGTGGCAAACCGGAACTGGTAGGCCCCTTCCCGAATCTTGTGCCGAAAACGCAGATCCAACAGCTCGGCTACTTCTTCTTCGTCGTCTACGACCAGGATTTTGATTGGCATGAGTGCGGGCGAGTTTTAACGGTAAACAAAAATAAGGCAAGACGGGTCCGGCCCTAGCCCGGCAGCAGCAGCTGGAACTCGGTTCCCTCCCCTTCCCGGGAAGAAACCAGAAACTGGCCGCCGTGGCCTTTCACCACGATGTCGTGGCTCAGCGACAAGCCCAGGCCGGTGCCCGTGCCGGCGGGCTTGGTCGTAAAAAAGGGCTGAAAGATTTTTTGCCGCACGGCTTCCGGCATGCCGCAGCCGTTGTCTTCCACCCGTAGCTCCACCTGCCCCGCGCGCCGGTGCGAGCTTACCCGGATGCGGGCCTGGTAGCCCCCAGCGGCAAACTGCTTCTGCTTTTCGGCTGTGGCGTAGATGGCGTTGTTGAAGAGGTTGAGCAGCACCCGGCCCAGGTCGGCGGGCACCACGCTGACCTGGCCCACCAGCGGGTCGAAGTCGGTTTGGATATCCACCCGCAAGCCGGGGTCCTTGGCGCGCAGACCCGAGTACGTGAGGTGCAGGTACTCGGCCGCGAGGCGGTTGAGGTCGGTGGGCATGGGCTCCCGGGGGCCGGTATGCGCGTGTTGGAGCATGTTGCGCACAATGCTATCCACGCGCTGGCCGTGGCGTGTAATAAGCGTCAGGTTGCGGTTGAGGCGGGCCAGCAGCTCATCTACGCGGGCCTTTTCCGGCGGGGCCAGGTCGTCAAACGTGTTGGCGGGCAGCTCTTTTAGCAGCTCGCAGCTGCCCTCGGAGAAGTTGTTGACGAAGTTCAGCGGGTTTTGAATCTCGTGGGCAATGCCGGCGGTTAGCTCCCCCAGGGAGGCCATGTTCTCGCTGTGCACCAGCTGCTGCTGCGTGGCTTTCAGCGTAGCAATGGAGTGCTCCAGCTGGTGCGTGCGCAGGGAGAGTAGGTCGTTTTTTTCGGTCAGCAGCCGCAGGGTGTTGGCATTCACTTGGTCGAATACCATGGCCACCACCCCCAGAATCAACATCAGCCCAAGCAGAATATCGAAGTGCCAGAACAGCGCGTGCTCGGCCGGCACGGAGTTGGGCAAGTGAATACCGCGCCGCTCCAGCTCCCACAGTACGCCTACGCTAAGCAACGTCACGACGAAAAAGATAAGCCCACCCCGCCGGCCCAGTAGAAACGTGCCCGCCACCGGGCAGAGCACCAGCCAGCTGGTAGTAGCCGCGTAGTACCCACCCTGGTAGAGGCAGTTCACGAACACGCCCAGGTAGCCCACGGTGAGGTAGATGTAGCCGAAGGCCACGGCTGAAAACAGCCGGTGCCGAAATCCAAACGGCAGCACCAGAAAGGTGACGACGTTGAACAGCATCAGGTACACGCCGGGCCAGAACCCGGCCCACCAGCACAGCAGCAGAAAGTTAAACGAGAAGGCACTCGTGAGCAGCACCGTGTTGATGGTGATGCGCACCTGCCGCAGCTCGTTGGCGGAGCCCTGAAAGCCGGCAGGCAGAAAGAAGTCGGTGAGGCGCGAGAACATGCTAGCCCACCAGCGTAAAGGCCACAATACACGCCAGCAGCATCACCAGGCCTTCGAGCAGGCCGGCCAGCAGCAGCCAGCGGCCACCCTGGCCCAGGGCCCGCACCAGCAGCCACGGCACGGGCAGCATCAGCAGGGCCTCGGCCAGGTAGATGTAGTAGGGCACACCCCACAGCTCCGGAGCCCCCTGGTAGTTCCACCACCCGGCCCGGATGGCCCAGTTCTCATACAAGGGTATCAGCAGTCCGCTCACGGGCACCAGCAGTAGGCCGGCGCGGCTGGCGGGCATCCAGCGCAGCAGCAGCCAACCGAGGTAGCCAATCTGGGTAAGCACCACGGCCCAGCTGACGGGCATATACAGGGGCGAATCCCAGAGCATGGGCTCGGGGCGCGGGTACAGCAGGGTTTTGGTGAAGGACACCAAGTAAGCGTCGGCCACCAGCTCGGCCAGGCCCGCTACCAGGGCAAAAGCCAGCAGCCGCCCAATCACGACGTCGCGCGTGGCACTGGCGTAGAGCAGGTAAGCGGCAAACAGGCCATAGCTCCAGCGCGCGGCCGAAATCCAGCCCTGGTGCGTGAGGCTGTCGTGAATCAGCAGCAGAATGCCCAGCGTCATCAGCCCCAGCATGACGGGCGTGCGGTACGGAAACGTGCGGTCGGCTAGCGTAGTAGTGGGATGCATAGAAGATGGTAGAAAGTAGAGGGTAGACGAGCGAAACTGGAAGCTAGCAGGCGGAAACCAAGGAGGTGTCAACCATCCCTGCTGCGGGCTAAACGCCAACTTCTTGGTTCTCCAGCCACAGCTACTGGCGGAACCCGCGGAGCTTGTGGTAGTAGTAGTTCAGCGTGTGGAGCACGCGGCCAATCCAGGGCAGCTCGCCGGTCCAGGGCAGGCCGCGGGCAAACCGCCGCCGGTCAAACCAGCGCGGAATGGCCAGGATGTCGGGCTCGTGCAGGGGCCAGATTTCGCAGTATGGCGCTGAGGAGCCGCTTGCGGCCAGAATGCCGTTCACGGCGCGGCGGGCGGCTTCGTTGGCGCCTTCCATGGTGGCCAGGTCGGTGTTGGTGCGCACGTAGTCGGAGGCCAGAAACAGGTTGCGGATGCCAGTGGCAGCCTCCGGGCGCAAACTCCAGGAGTTGGCCGTGTTCACCAGCAGGGGCTCCGCGTCGTGGGCCGAAACGGTGGGGTTGCGCAGCTGCCCATCCTCTTCCTTGATGTCCGAATCGACGTTGGCCCGGAGAATCATGCTGCGGCTGATAAGCGGGGCGTCGCCGTTGTTGAGGCTTTTTTCCAGCTGATTCCACACCTCGTCAATAATTTCAGGCAGGGTACACTCCGAGGCAGCCTTTCCGTTCAGGCCCGGCGCAAACCAGTCCGACACGTCCACCGACAGCAGGCCTTTCACCTGCCCATCCCCGAAGCCGCTCATGGGAAACTTCGGCCAGAACTGGGGCTGCGAAATCACCGTCAGGGCCCAGGGCGAGTCGATGCAGATAACGTGGCCATTGGTGAGCGGCACATCCTGGTTAAGGTAGTATTGCACGCCATTCATCCAGTTTAGGCTGTGGCGGCTGGGCTGGGCCAGGTCCACAATGAAGCCCAGGGTAGCATCCACGGCCAGCATCTGCGGGTTGATGAGCAGGGCCATCCGCTCCAGCGGCACCGCGCTGATGTAGTAATCGGCCTGCACCAGGCGGGCTTCGTGCGTATCGAGGTTGACTACCGTCACGCCATTGATCTGCTGGGTTTGCGGGTCGCAGTGAAACTCAGTGGTGAGGTGGTGGTGGTAGTACGTCACGCCCAGGCTCTGCAGGTGGCGCAACCACGGAAACAGCCATACATCGTTGGTAGGGCCGTTCAGCACCCGGTCGGTATGGGCCGAGGGGTTGGCCATCAGCAGCAGCAACTGCAGCAGAATGTCGCCCCCGGTTTTGGTGCTCATCAGCTTGGGCTGGGCCGCCACCAGAGAGTGCGTGAGACCTCCCACGCAGTATTCCTCGTACGGGCAGGGCTGCCGGGTGCCGCACTGCTGGTCGGTGCTCATGTACTGCCACCAGGCAATGCGCTCATACACCTGCTGGCGCCGCTCGTAGGAGCTGGTGAGCAGCTGCCAGATGCGAGCGGCAAACACTTCCTTGTCGGAGGTGGTCAGGCCGGTGTCCGCCGTCAGCACGGCCTCCACCACGGTCTTCCAGTCGTCCAGCGTCTTGGGGAAGTTGACGATGCTGACAATGGGCTTCTTGCCAAAGCGCGTCATCATCACCCGTGTTGTCATCACCAGATTATCGAACACGCCCTGGGCATTGCCGGGGTACGGAATGCGCTTCATGGTATCGGTGATGTGGCGGTAGAAGCCGGGGAAAAACCGGAATCCGTGCTCCCCGGGCAGTGGGGCCTGGCCGGGGGCCGCGCTGTGGGGCACGTCGGTGCTGCGGGCCTTGCCGCCCACGTACCGGGGCTGCCGCTCATACACTTCTACGGCAAAGCCGCGCTCGGCCAGCTCATGGGCGGCACTCATGCCCGCCACTCCGCCACCGAAGATGGCCACTTTTGTTTTCATAGAACAGGGAAGAAGCAGGGTACAAGGCAGGTGCGCGGGCGACTTCCGGGAAGCCGGCCGGCAGCGTTGGGGCCCGGGGCCCGGGCTGGCCGGGGCAGCGCCAGCACCTCACCTGAAAACAAACATATCATTTGTTGCGACTATTCTCGCAGACCGGGGGCGGCGGCCAGCTACGGCGGGGCTTCCAGGGTGGCGGGCCCGGGGGCATCTGGCCCTCACCCGCAACCGACTAGCCGCAACCCGCCCTATCTTTGCCGGAACTTATTGCTCACCCCTACTCTGCATGATGCGCAAACAAAAGCCCGTAAAAGACTCTTTTGTTCGGATGACCGAACTGGTGCTGCCCAACGACACGAACACGCTCAATAACCTGATGGGGGGCCGCATGATGCACCTGATGGATGTGGCCGCCGCTATTTCGGCCCAGCGCCACTCCAACCGCATCGTGGTTACAGCTTCGGTAGATAATGTTTCGTTCCGGGAAGGCATCAAGCTGGGCAACGTCGTCACGCTGGAAGCCCAGGTGACGCGCTCCTTCAGCTCCAGCATGGAAGTACACATTGATGTGTGGGCCGAGGATATTCCCAACGGCACCCGGTTTAAATCCAACGAGGCCTTTTTCACCTTCGTGGCCGTCGATCAGTCGGGACGCCCGATTGATGTGCCCGAGGCGGTGGCCGAAACCGAAGACGAAATCCGCCTCTACGACGGAGCCCTGCGCCGCCGCCAGCTGCGCCTGGTGCTGGGTGGCCGCATGAAGCCCCACGACGCGGCCGAGCTCAAGGCCCTGTTTGAGATGGAGTAGGTCAGCTACTTGGTATAAGCTACCGTACTTTCCTTCTGACTGGCCCTACTGCTTAGCGAAGTAGTAGGGCCAGCTTCATAAGGAGCCGGGAAACCCCACTTATTGCTTAACTTCCGGTCAGTCCTTGTACTGCATTATGGATACCGCTGCAACTCTTTCCTTTTTCCAGAGCTTCTACGCCAACACCCCCTTGTACGTCGTAGCCGAGCCAGAGCCAACCTTGCCAGGGCCTACTGCGGCTGAAGTGCCCGCAGCACCCGTTGCATCTTTACCTGCTGCAGTACCCGTAGCTCAGCAACCGACGCCAGCTCCCCTGGCTCCGGCCCCGGTGCCCGTAGCAGCTACAGCCCCTGCGCCACCACAAGCGCCTGGTCCAACGCTTCCCTCACTGGGTAGCCTCAAACCTAGCAACCACCCCACCGGCCCGGCGCTGCCACCCGTTTCTGCTGCCACGCCCCAGCCTTCTGCTCCTGCATCGGCGGCCTCAGCACCGGTAGCACCGGCTTACCAGCCCACCAACCTTACGCTGGCCGAACTGCCGGCTGCTGCTCCCGCGCCGGCCGCCCAAACCGGCCGCATTCAGCCCACTCCTACCCAGTCGCCGGTGGCGCACGTGCCGTTTTCGACGCTGGGCAGCAACGCCCGGGGCCTCATCATTCTGGTACGCATGTCGCCCGACCAGTTCCGCAAGCTGCCGCGCAACGTGTTTCTCAACAACCTGCTCAAGGCCATTCGGCTGGTGATGGAGGACGTGGTGCTGGTAAACGTGGAGCACGAGAAGTTTCCGGTGGCTTTGTGCAGCCTGCGCCAGCACCTGCACGCCCGCCAGTTTCTGGCCTTCGGCAAAAACCTGCTCGACGTGGCCGTGTACACTACCCAGCCCTACGAGCCCGTGCTGCTCTACGGCGACACGGCCTTCCTTGGCGCTGGCGAAATCGACATGCTCGAATACGACGCCGGCCGCAAGAAACAGCTCTGGCAGGCTATTCAGCGGATGTTTCTGGGGTAGCCACTCAGCAAATTCACTGTCTTCTCCACCCGATAAAGAACAAAAAAGCCAGTCCTTACTTGGACCGGCTTTTTTGTTGACTGAAATATTGGGTTACTTCAGCACCGAGGCCAGCGTGCTTTCTAGTTGGGCGCCACGCAGGTTTTTGGCAATGATTTTTCCCTGGGGGTCAATCAGAATGGAAAGCGGTATGGACTTCACGCCGTAGGTCTGGCCGGCGGCCGATTCCCAGCCTTTCAGGTCCGACACGTGGGTCCAGGTCAGCTGGTCGTCCTTAATGGCTTTGAGCCACTTGTCGCGGCTCTGGTCGAAGCTCACGCTGTAGATTTCGAAGCCCTGGCCTTTGCCCTTGAACTTCTGATAAGCCCGCACCACGTTGGGGTTTTCCTTGCGGCAGGGGCCGCACCAGGAGGCCCAGAAATCGATGAGCACGTATTTGCCGCGCAGGCTGCTGAGGGCAACTTCCTTGCCGTCGGGGGCCAGAAGCTTGATTTCGGGGGCCGTCTGGCCTTTGGCGGTAGAGCGCAGCGGGTCGAGGCGGGCCACCAGGGCCTTCGTGTAGCGCGAGTCGGGCAGGGAAGCCTTGAACTGGTTGGCCATGGAGTCGGCAAACACGAACTCCTCGTCGGGGTTCAGCAGGTTGCTCACTACAAAGGCTGAAGCCACCGACTTGGGGTTGCGCCGCACCAGCGCCTTGATAGCAGCATTGCTGCGGGCCTGGGCGGCCAGATACTGCCCTTCAATGGCCTGCATAGAGTCGGCGCGGCCGGTTTGGGCCGCCTGGTTGTAGCGCTGCTCCAGGGCCTGGGCCTGCTGGCGGCTGCGGCCCATCACGGTGCCCAGCTGCTGGAGCATCTCCGAGTCGGGGGAGCCTTTCACGGTGTAGCCTTCCGATAGGCGGTTGGCATCACCGCTCAGGGTAAGCTTGGTGCGGTTGTCGAGGGCCAGCAGCACCTGGTTCTGGTCGTTTACCTTCACCTGATAGAGGCCCGCCTCGGGCACGGTACCCGTGAAGGTGAACTCGCCCTTGTCGTTGACGGTGGCGGTATCCCGCGAAACAAACTGGGTTTCGCCCAGCTCGGCCAGGTACACTTTGCTGCCGGCCGCGGCATTCGTGAGCTGACCGTTGATCTGGAAGCCCGTAGCGGCGGCCGCGCCGCCCTCGGTGGTGGGCACAGTGGACTTGTTGCAGGCGTTGGCCATGCCCAGCAGGGCCCCCAGGTAAAGCAGACTTTTCATTTTATTCATCATTCAGAAAGCAACCCGACTTGGTGGAAGCCGGAAACACAGAAGCAGGAGACGGTGAAATCGGACGCAAGTTGCCTAATCCTGGGGAATAGCGCAGCCAGTGCCGGCCGGAGTTGCTTAGCATAACCCACAAAGTCGGGGCAGAGTTGCAGTCAGCAGCGTGCGGGGGGGCGAGGAAGAAGGCAAAATAGGGCGGACACTTCCCGGACCTCAATCCAGCGGAATGTATTCCGAAATCTTCTGGCCCAGGGCGCGGCCGTGCAGGTCGGTGGCCAAAATCTGGCCTTCGGGGCCAAGTAGCAGGTTGAAAGGCAGAGCCGTGACGCCGTAGGCGCGGGCCCCGCTGCTCTCCCACCCTTTCAGGTCCGAAACCTGGGGCCAGCTGAGCTGGTCGGCGGCTATGGCCCGCAGCCACTTATCGCGGTTCACATCCAGTGATACACTCACGATTTCCAGGCCCCGGGAGTGAAACTGCCCGTAGATCTTGCGCAGGTTGGGGCTTTCCTGGCGGCAAGGCCCGCACCAGGAGGCCCAGAAATCGATGAGTACGTACTGGCCGCGCAGGCTGCTGAGCTTGAGGCTGGAGCCTGCGGGGGTGGGCAGCTGCAAGTCCGGAGAAATAACCTCGCTGGCACTATCCAGGGTTTCCTGGTTGGCAGGCGCTGCGGCCCGGTGGCAGCTGATGGTGGAGGCCAGCAACAGGCCGCAAACGACGAGAACGGGGGTGCGGAAAGGCATGGCCAATATTCGGCAGCTCCACGGCAAATAGCAAACGCCCACCAACCGCAGGGCGGCTGGTGGGCGTAGCAGATACCTCGTTCAACGACGAAACGCCAAGAGGGAATGTCTACCTTGGTCAGGCGTCGAGCTTCTGGCGCAGGAGCTGGTTGGCGAGCTTGGGGTCGGCTTTGCCGCCGGTGAGCTTCATCAGCTCGCCCATGAACATGCCGGTCAGGCTCTTCTTGCCGGCGCGGTACTCAGCCACCTTGGCTGGGTTGGCGTCCAGCACCTGCTGAATCATGGCTTCCAGGGCGCCGGCATCCGACTGCTGCAACAGGCCCTGGGCCTCGGCGGCGGCGGCGGCGGTGTGCGTGGGGTTGTCGAGCAGGAACGGGAACAGCTGCTTGCTGGCTACTGAGTGGCCCACCTTATTGTCGTCGATGAGCTGGATGATGTCGGCCAGGTGCTGGGGGCGCAACGGAAACTGCTCCAGGGTTAGGGCGCGCTCGTTCAGGTAGGCCTTCACGGGGCCCGTTACCCAGTTGGCGGCGGCTTTGGCGTTGGAAGTCAGGCGCGTCAGCTCGTCGAAGTACAGGGCAATATCCTTGTCGGCCGTCAGCACGGTGGCGTCGTAGTCGGAAAGGCCCAGCTCGCCGGTGAAGCGGGCATAGAGCTGCTGGGGCAGCGCGGGCAGCTCGCTCTGGATGCGGTGCAGCCAGGCATCGTCAATCACCACCGGGGGCAGGTCGGGCTCCGGGAAGTACCGGTAGTCGTTCATGGTTTCCTTGCTGCGCTGGCCGCTGGTAGTGCCGGTTTGCGCGTCAAAGCCGCGGGTTTCACTGATAATTTCCTCCCCGGCTTCGAGCAGGGCAATCTGCCGCTCTATTTCGTACTCGATGGCGCGCTGCACGTTGCGGAAGGAGTTCATGTTCTTCACCTCCACCTTGGTGCCGTACTGCGCGGCGCCTTTCAGCATCACCGACACGTTGGCGTCGCAGCGCAGGGAGCCTTCCTCCATGTTGCCGTCGCAGATTTCGAGGTACTCCACCAGCTTCTTGATTTCGGCCAGGTAGGCGTAGGCTTCCTCGGAGGTGCGAATGTCCGGCTCCGACACGATTTCGATGAGCGGCACGCCGGCCCGGTTCAGATCTACCAGGGTTTCTACCTCGCCGGCCAGGTGCATGGATTTGCCCGCGTCTTCCTCCATATGAATGCGCGTAACGCCAATGCGGCGCTCCGAGCCGTCACTGAGGCGGATATCCACGTGGCCCTCGTAGCAGATGGGCGTCTTGTCCTGGGTTATCTGGTAGCCCTTCGGGAGGTCGGGGTAGAAGTAGTTTTTGCGCGCAAACAGGTTGTCGCGGCGGATGTGGCAGTTGGTGGCCAGGCCCATTTTCATGGCGTACTCCACGGCCGTATAGTTCACGCGGGGCAGCGTGCCGGGGTGTCCTAGCGTAATCACGCTCAGGTTGTTGTTGGGCAGGGCGCCGTACTCGTTTTCATCCGAAGAGTACATTTTGCTGCGCGTGAGCAGCTGGGCGTGTACTTCCAGGCCGATGACGGGCTGGTATTTGGCTTTAATAGCTTCGTCCATGTAGCACAGGTTGGCTTGCGCCGAACTTTGATTTCCGCAGCAGCTGCGGCGGGGGCTGATTATGGGTGCAAGTTAAGGACTCGGCCGCTAGGAGCACGAAAGCGGGCCGCAGGAAAGTTTTTCCCGCCGTCCGCTTTCTTTTCAGGCTTTCCTATGCGTTACCTCAGTCGTTGAATACCGGCACGTTGGAATCCAGGAAGGCGGTGCTGGCTTTGTTGTAGGCCTCGTTGAACTTCTGGCCCTGGGTGTTCAGGGTTTTGATGTAGCGGTTGTAGTCCTCCACGTCGGCGCGGGTGAGCTGGTCTTTGCGCACCAGCAGCTCCTGCAGCTTGCGGAAGTCGTTGCCGCACTCCACCACGTAGAAGTTGGCCAGGTTCTTGGCGGCGTCGCGGTACTGGTTCTGCTTGCCCCGGAAGGCGGGCAGGGCCGCCAGCTCGGCGGCCGAGATTTCGGCGGCGGCTTCCAGCTGGGTGCGGGCCGTTTCGAAGGCCGCAGCGTCCTGCTTGCTGAGGGCGGCGGAGAAAGCCGCATTCACCTTTTCCAGGCGGAACGTGGTCAGGTACACTTTGTGGTGGTAGGCGCTAACCTCGGAAATCTGCCGCATGGTTTCGCCCATTTTCCGGCTGGCGGGCGTTTCCTGAATGGTCAGGCCGAACTGCCGGGCAAAGCGCTGCTGGGCCGCCTCTACACTGTCGCCTGCGGCTTCCAGCTTGGCTTCGGCCTGCTCCATAGTGTCGAAGTACTGCTGCATGGCCTCCAGGCTCTGGGTGCGGCCGGCGGCCAGGGCATTCACCTTTTTGTAGTCGAGCGAGTACACGCTCAGCATCTGCTGAAACGAGGCCTTGGCTTTGTCGCGGAAGTCGGTGTTGCCTTTGAAGGCCGGCAGGTGGGAAATCTTGGCCAGGGAAAGCTTATTCTGGGTGATGACGTCCTGCAGGCGGGCCGCAATCTTCTTCTCGTTCTCGCTGTGCGCCGATTTGCTGATGTAGCGCAGGCACTTCTGCATCATCACCTGCTGCTCGGCCACAATGAAGTTGTTGTACTCCACGGGCTCCGTAAACTTGGTTTGGGCCGTGGCCGTGGTGCCAGCCAGCATGAGGAAGGCGGCGGTAAGGAGGGTAGAAAGACGCATAGAATGCTATAAAATGTGAGAATCTATTTCAGCAGAATCTTTACTGGTACTCGAAAATAGGTGGCTACGGCCTCACCTTCGATAAAAGCGGGCCGCCAATTATGTAGCAGCTTCGAAACTGCCTGCATAGCTACACCATCCAATTCTGCATACAATCCACCTGCTATGATTTGAGCACGTCCCGATTGTCCATTTGCCTGTACAACACTTAGCACAAGTACCTGTCCATTCTCAGCCTGTGCTTGAGCATCCTCAGAGAAGCGCTTTTTGGGTAGTCGAAGCTCTACTTTGCTGATCTGGTCTTTACCATCCAGAAACAGAAAGGCCTTTCGAACCTTTATCGGTCCTGAGTCGTGCGTGACAAACTTCAGAGGCAACCTTACTTTACTTGAATTTCTACCAAGATGGTTCTGCAGTGTCGGCGGAAGCCTGTAGCCTACGCTTTTCTCTTCTTCACTGCCTGACACCGTGTAGCGGGTCCTGCTAACGGTATTACCATCCTCATACCGTTCACGCCACCTTATTTTCCCATCTGGGTAGTAAGTAACTAATTCGCCGAAAAGCGAGGCGGCAGCTGAAACAGGGCGTATCTGAGAAGGGAAAAGATAGGCTGTCGGATAAACAGTCAAATCAGCTTCTACATACTCCACGCGGGCCTTCAGTTGCCCGTTTTCATACCAGCTAGAATCAATTGCGTGGTTAGGTATCGGCGTGTTGTCGTGCGTAATACTGCGAAAGCGCCGACCCGATTTCAGATCGTAGCCAGTGTCACGCCAAGAGTTAGCAGTTAGCCGAGTTGTTTGCACACGGTACGTAGCTGAGCTTTTCCAGGAATTCTGAAAATGCCCGTTGTCGTAGTAGACATTGCCGTTTTCCTGACGATAATGCCGGGTTGAGTCGAAATCAGTTGGCCCTGTTACCAACTGCGCATAGGTTGGTAATCCACCCAGCAAAGCCGATAACAGGGCCAATAACTTCTTCATAGCAACTACCCCAGCAGCCCGCTCACCAGCGCCTCGGCCTTGCTGATGGCCGCGCCCAGGCCAGCCACGTTCTTGCCGCCGGCCGTGGCGAAGAAGGGCTGTCCGCCGCCCCCACCCTGGATTTCCTTGGCCAGCTCGCGCACCAGCGTCGAGGCGTTGAGCTTGCCACCTTTGGCCAGCTCGTCGTCCAGCATCACGGCCAGTTGGGGCTTGCCGTCGATTTCGGCGCCGAGCACGGCTACCAGGTTGGGCACGGCCTGGCGAAGGTTGAAGGCCAGGGTTTTGAGCGAATCGGCGGAAGACGCCTGCACCTGAGCGGCCAGGAAGTTGACGCCATTCAGCGCCTTCACCTGGCCAGCCAGCTGGTCTTTCTGCTGGTTGATGCTCTGCTGGGCAAACTGGTCGATTTGCTTGCGCAGGCCGGCAATTTCCTCGGCTTGCTTTTCGATGCTGGGAATGAGGTGCTGGGGGTTGCCCAGGGCCTCGCGCACCTGCGCCAGCAAGTCCAGCTGCAGGTTCACGAAGGCTTCGGCAGCCTCGGCCGTTACGGCTTCAATGCGGCGCACGCCTGCGCCTACGGCGCTTTCCGAGGTGATTTTGAAGAAGCCAATGTCGCCGGTGGTACGCACGTGGGTGCCGCCGCAAAGCTCCACCGAGAAGTCCCGGTCGAAGGTGATGACGCGCACGAACTCCCCGTACTTCTCCCCGAACAAGGCCGTAGCCCCCAGGCTCTTGGCTTCGTCAATGGGCACGTTGCGGCGCTCATCCAGCGGAATCTGCTGGCGGATGCGCTGGTTCACAATAGTTTCCACCTGCCGCAGCTGGTCGTCGGTTACCTTGGTGAAGTGGGAGAAGTCGAAGCGCAGCAGCTTCTCATTCACCAACGAGCCTTTCTGGGCCACGTGCGTGCCCACCACCTCGCGCAAAGCCGCCTGCAGCAAGTGCGTGGCCGTGTGGTTGCGGCGGATCTGGTCGCGGCGGGCAGCATCAAAGCGGGCAGTAAACTCGCCTTCCAGGTCCTGGGGCAGCTCCAGCACGGTGTGCACGATGAGGTCGTTTTCCTTCTTGGTATCCACCACGCGCACCTTGCTCAGGGCCGATTCCAGGTAGCCCGTGTCGCCAATCTGCCCGCCCGACTCGGCGTAGAACGGGGTCTGGTCGAGCACCACCTGGTACTCGGTTTTGCCTTTGCGGTCGGTGCGGCGGTAGCGCAGAATGCGGGCCGGGGCCTGCTCCTGGTCGTAGCCCACGAAAGCCGGCTGCTCCTCCGAGTCGTGCACGATTACCCAGTCGCTCTGCTCGGCCTCCTGGGCGTTGCGGGAGCGGTTCTTCTGCTGCTCCAGCTCCTTTTTGAAGCCTTCCTCGTCTACCGCCAGGCCCTTTTCGCGGGCAATGAGGGCGGTGAGGTCGAGCGGGAAGCCAAAGGTATCCGACAGCTCAAAAGCCGTTTTACCGTCGATGCGGTTGCCGTTGGCTTTTGCCGATTCTTCGAGGGCATCGAGGCGGCGCAGGCCGTTTTCCAGGGTTTTGAGGAAGGCAATTTCTTCCTCCTCAATCACGCGCTGTACAAACTGCTGCTGGGCCTTCAGCTCCGGGAAGATATTGCGCATCTGCTCGGCCAGCACCGGCACGATTTTGTACAAGAACGGCTGCTTCTGCCCCAGGCTCGAAAACGCGTAGCGCACGGCCCGGCGCAGGATGCGCCGAATCACGTAGCCGGCCTTCACATTGCTCGGCAGCTGGCCGTCGGCAATGGTGAAGGAGATGGTGCGGATGTGGTCGGCAATGACGCGGATGGCAATGTCGGTCTTCTCGTTTTCGGTGGCCGGCTGGTCGTTCACCGTAGCCGGGGCCGTGCCGTGGTACTGGAGGCCGGCCTCGGTGGCAATGAACTGAATGAGGGGCTGGAAAACGTCGGTGTCGTAGTTGGACTTCACGCCCGACACGGCCATCATCAAACGCTCGAAGCCCATGCCCGTATCTACGTTCTGTTGAGGCAGTTTTAGCAACGACTTATCGGCGCGGCGCTCGAACTCCATGAACACGTTATTCCAGATTTCGACTACCTGCGGATGGTCGGCATTCACCAGCTCGGCCCCGCCTTTCTGGGCAATTTCCGCCTCGTCGCGCAGGTCGATGTGGATTTCGGTGCACGGACCGCAGGGGCCGGTGTCCCCCATTTCCCAGAAGTTATCCTTCTTGTTGCCGGGCAGAATCCGGTCGTCGGAGGTGTACTGACGCCACAGTTCCTGGGTCTCGGTGTCAGGGCCGAGGCCGTCGCCCTGGTCGCCCTCGAAGTAGGTTACGTACAGCCGCTCCTTGGGCAGCTTGTACACTTCGGTGAGCAGCTCCCAGGCCCAGGCAATGGCGTCTTTCTTGAAATAGTCCCCAAACGACCAGTTGCCGAGCATCTCGAACATGGTGTGGTGGTAGGTGTCGTAGCCTACCTCTTCCAGGTCGTTGTGCTTGCCCGACACGCGCAGGCATTTCTGAGTGTCGGCAATGCGTTTGAAGGGCGCGGGCTTGTTGCCCAGGAAGTAATCCTTGAACGGGGCCATGCCCGAGTTGATGAACAGCAGCGTGGGGTCGTCCTTGACCACGATGGGCGCCGAGGGCACGATGTGGTGGCCTTTAGAAGCAAAGAAATCCAGGAATTGCTGGCGGACGTGGCTGGCGGTGGGCAGTGACATGGTAGAATAGATGACGGCGGGCGCAGAAATTGGCCGCGGCCGGGATTTTGGCTACTTTTCGCCTTTCCGGCGGAAAGGCGCTAGCGGCAAAGGTAGCCGACTGAGCCGGAAAGCGAAATTAAGGACGCAAAGCGCTACTTGTTGTCAGTAACAACCCTTAGAACGTCATTCCGAGCGAAGCCGAGGAATCTCGCGTGCTTATGTTGTGGTGTCAATCATGAGTTACCACACTAGCGAGATTCCTCGGCTTCGCTCGGAATGACGTTCTTTAGAGTTTAGAATACCTCCTGCCCCATCCCATGCCCTACAAAGACCGCGAAATCGAAAAGCAGTACTTCACCATCGGCGAGGTGGCCGCGCAGTTCAACGTGGCGCCTTCGCTGATTCGCTTCTGGGAAACGGAGTTTGAGGAGCTGCGCCCGCGCAAAAGCAAGAAAGGCAACCGTCTCTACACGCCCCAGGACATCGACACGTTCCGCACCATCTACCACCTGGTGAAGGAGCGCGGCTATACCATTCCCGGCGCCCGCGACATGCTCAAGCAGAAAGGCCCCCAGCTCAAGGAAAAAATCGACGTCATTCAGAGCCTGGAGCGGGTGCGCAAGTTCATGGTGACGATGAAAAAGGAGCTGGACGCCATTGGCAAGGCGCAGGGGTAGTTCCTTGGAAATAACTTCAGCTTTGATAATACCAATTATTAACCTGTGACTAATCTCTACTTCCCACTGCTCATAGCAACACTATTTGCTACTTCCTGCGTCTCCGACAGTAGCGGGGTAGTTTCGCCGAAACAGCAGGCATTTGCTTGCCCGGCTTATCCTGTATCAGCCCAACCAGTAGTATTCGAAAGTAGCTTTTTTGAGGGTGCAGTGGTTCAGCAAGACAGCCTACAATTAACCATCAGCCGCACGTACTTAGGCTCTTTGCCTGTTGTTTCTGGCCGAATCATAGCTACTGACCCGGTTTCGATGGGTACGGAACCCTTCACAACCGTATTTCCCAAAGGTCGATTTCCCGTAGAGTTGGCCGTAGCGCATTTTAATAACGACGAGCGGGTAGCATTTGCCCGCATCCTGTTTTCAGCTAAGCCAGTAGTCAAGTGGCAAATAGCTTTGCTTGCCGGCCAGAAACCACTGCCAATCAACGGCAAAGACTACTATGGCTATCCGGTTGACGCAGGTGTTGGCCTTTTTGCAGACGCCAACCAAATCCGCGGATTCAACCACTATTTGAATGCCGATGAAAAGAACTTTGAAAAGGTATTTCTCACCGGCTACCAACTTGATAGCAGCGCGCCGCTGCCTGGACTATTTTATGCGGCCAATGGTGACACAGTAGCTACCTTCTCAACAGGCTGGGGCGACGGCTCTTATGCAACTTACATTGGGTTTGATGCCAAAAACCAACCTTGTCGACTATTGACTGACTTTCAAGTTATTAGTTGGTAGTCTCATTTCTATTCTTATGACTACCGCTTCTTTAAATGACGACACCCTCCTGCACGAAGTTGCCCTGACGCTGTTTCCCGGTGTGGGGCCACAACTGACGCGGCAGCTGATGAGCTACGGGGGCTCGGCGCGGACCGTGCTGCACCTGCCGCCGGGCAAGCTGCTCAAGATTCCGGGCGTGGGGCCAGCCACGGTGGCTGTACTGACCGGGAAAGAGCGTACAGCCGCTATGCAGCAGGCAGAAGCATCGGTGCGGAAAGCGGAGAAAGAAGGCATCCAGCTGCTATTCTACACCAGCAAGCAGTTCCCGGCCCGCCTCAAGCAGATCCCCGACGCGCCGGTGCTGCTCTACTATCAGGGCACTGCCGACCTCAACCAGCCCAAAACCCTGGCGCTGGTAGGTACCCGCCAAGCCACCGACTACGGCCGCGAGCAAACCGAGCGGCTGGTGCGCGGTGTCGCCTCCCACCGCCCGCTGATTGTGAGCGGGCTGGCCTACGGCATCGACATTGCCGCCCACCGCGCGGCCCTGCAGGAAGGGCTCGAAACCGTGGGCGTCATGGCGACGGGTCTCGACGTGATTTACCCCCACGCCCACCGCAAAACGGCCGAGAAGATGCTCACCCAGGGCGGCTTGCTCACGGAGTTTCCCTTCGGCACCCCGCCCGACAAGTACAACTTCCCCGCCCGCAACCGCATTATCGCCGGGCTAGCCGATGGCACGGTGGTAATTGAAGCCGCGAAAAAAGGCGGGGCGCTGATTACGGCCGACCTGGCCCAGGGCTACGACCGGGACGTGCTGGCCGTGCCGGGGCCCCTGGGGTCGGCGGCCTCCGAAGGCTGCCACGAGCTGATCAAAACCAACAAAGCCGCGCTCTACTCCGAGCCGGCCGACATCGAGCAGTTGCTGAACTGGGATTTGGCTTTGCACCTCGCCGGCAAGCCCCAGGCCCCCACCACGTTCGACCCGCTGGATTTCACGGATGAGGAGTTTGGACTGCTAGTGGTGCTGCAGGCCGCGCCCAACCGGGAGGAGCACCTCGATACCCTGGCTTGGAAAGCCCAGCAGCCCGTGCACCAGGTGGCTTCCCTCCTGCTGGGTTTGGAGTTTCGGGGGCTGGTGAGGGCGCTACCGGGCAAGCGGTTTGGGTTGGTATAAATTGTCCTGGCCTGTTTAACGCCCACTATGCGCCCAATTAAAAAGGTTTTCTTGCTTGCCCTGATATCTGCTGCTTTCGGCACGGCGGGCTGGGCGTACTATCGTGGGCAGGTGCGGCAGCAGGCCACGGTGCAACAATTCACTCAGCTTGAGCCCCGGTTAGCGGCTAACAATCGGCTGGCAAAGCAGCAAGACTGGACCACAATTCGAGGGATTAAGCGGGCGCTTGTTCGAAACCGTCAACAAGCCCGCGACATGGCGATATTGCACGAGGCCGAGCAAATCGGCTTTCGAACTCAAACCATTATTGATACCCTGCAAACCTTGCGGCGGCAGCTCAGCATATCTAAGAATAACTCCGGAGATTCTAATGCCTTAGTAACAGTAGCTCCAACTACTATCACCGTTTTGGCTGCCCATTTAGATAGTTATGCAGCTTTCATCCGGCAATTTGTTCCTAACGCCGCCCCGCTGACGCAGGTCTTCGCTACCTACCCCAAGTCAAGCGAGTTCGGAGCCTTTTACTTTAAGGAGAGGCCCCTGGCGGCCGTGCTTTCTACTTATACTCAGTTGGAGACACAAGTAAGGCGCTACAGTGCAGAGGCCCTTAATTATAGTGCTCAGAAAGCCGCACCCGGCTGTTCTGCCTTTGATATAGTAGTCCTCCAGGCGGTGGCCGAGTCCAATACCGTGGCCCCCGGGGCCACCTACCGCAGCCAGCTCTTTCTTGCTCAATCCATTTCTGACGTCTACTTTTCAGAAGTTAGTGCTAATGGCAACCCAGTGCAGCTGCTTTACCCCGGACATGCTAAGCTTGAGTTTCGCCTCCCCTCTGCCGGCCCAGCACAGCCTGATACGTTGCGGGTCCAGTGGCAGGGAGTTATCCGAGCGGATGGGTACCCATCTGATACTGCCTGGCAAGTGACGATGCCTTATTTCATCGTTAAACCAACTGCGCAATGAGCCTATTTCCCAAAATATTGGTAGGCCTAGCCGTGGCAGTACTATGCGCCATAACGTATGCTTTCTACCACCAGCAGGCCCTGCAAAACCGGTTAGATAGGCAGCTGGCAGAACTCGACTGGACGCTCGCTGGGTTGAATGAACGCAACCATCAGGAAGCTGCAAGTCGCTTAAAAGGCATGGAGGCGTCCGTGCTTAAAAACCGGAGCCAGCGTAGCGACCTAATTGTCTTTCACGCTGCAGAGAATCTACGTAGTCAGACCATAGCCCTACGGGATACTTTGCGGGCCTGCCGCGAAGCGCTGCTTCGCGCCACGGGCAACGTGCCCGGTGCCATTATACTGCGCCGCTACAACGAGGCCGACGCCGTAACGCGGTACGTAGGGCCGGGCACACCCGCCGAACGGCAACTGCAGCAACAAGTAACTCAGTATGCAACCCACACCCGGCCGCCATACCTTGTCGACTCTGTGCAATTGGCTTTTCCCTCCTTGCAGGATGCGCCCGTGGTAGTGGCCCTGGCGGCTCTCACGCAATTGGAGGCTGACGTGCTGACCCGCGAAAGGCAGCTTCAGCAGGAAATGGCACGCCGGGTTGGAGCTGAACAAATCCCCAGCAACTTAAGAATCATGGCCTCGGCCGAGTCCAACACCGTAGCTCCCGGCGCAGTGTACCGCGCTGAGTTTTTTGTAACGAAGGTGTTGGCCGTAAACGGTGCCCAGATGTACTGCAACGGGCGGCCCGTGGAAATTGATGCCGATGGCATAGGGCACGTGAGCTTTCAGGCACCAACCCGCCCCGGTCCCGCTAGCTGGCAGGCAGCAATGCGTATTCGCATCAACGGCCTTGACAGCACGTTCCGGCTGCGGGTGCCGTACCACGTAGCCCGCCATTAATTTCTGCTGATGCTGCTTCTCAACGGCCACTTGCTGCCCACTGCCCCCCTTGCCCTGCCCAACCGCGGCTTCACCTTCGGCGACGGATTCTTTGAAACCCTGATTCTAGTGGGCGGGCGGCTGCGCTTTGGCGCCCAGCACTTTGCCCGGATGCAGGCCGCCGCCGCCGCCCTTTACCTGGAATTACCGGAGGCGCTGGCATCAGCGGAGCAGCTGGAGCAGGAGATGACACGTCTGGCTACGGCAAATGAACTGCCGGCAGCTCGGATACGCCTGCAAATCTGGCGGGCTGGAGGCGGCCTCTATACCCCGGAAACATCCTCCGTCGAATGGCTGGCTACGGCTGTTCCTTATGTGCCGAATGTGGCTCCGATTGCGCGGGCTGCATTTGCGCAGGATACTTACGCCATTTATTCACCCCTAAGCTTTTGCAAGGGGCCGCAGGCCTGGATTTACGTGCGGGCGGCACGGGAGCGGCAGCAGCGTGGCTTCGATGAGTTGTTATTGCTGTCGGGGGCCGGGCACGTAGCCGAAACAGTTTCGGCCGCCATCTTCTGGATCCAGAATGCGCAGCTCTTTACACCAGCGCTGTCGGCGGGATGCGTGGCTGGGGTTAGGCGGGCGCACTTGCTGCAGGTAGCCAGGCAGCAAGGCATCGAGTGCCACGAAACCCTGGCATTTCCCAATGAATTGCACCAGGCGGAAGCTGTCTTTTCAGCCAACGTAGCTGGAATACGCTGGATCAAGCAGTTGAGCACCGTCTGTTGGGAAACTGAGCATCCGCTACTCAGCCAGCTGCGGCACTGGGAGGCGCAGCCCTAATATCGTTGCCCTGCAGCGGATGAGAAGAGCTAGGCAGCTTGGGTTCAGTGCGAATTGGGGATTCTGTAGAACATCGTTTTCGTCATGCTTCATCTGGCGTCTTCGGAGCCGAAGCTCTACCGCTGCGTTGCAAGGCTATTGATTAGCCAGCGGGAGAGATGCTTCGACTCCGCTCAGCAGGACAACCGCCTAAACACATTTCTGGTGTCTAATCGGGCTGCTATCTACCCAAAACCCGCGTTTTACCGTCACCCGTGGCGGTAAACTACCCACAGCATAAAGCCCCAAAAGCTCAGTAACAACGCAATACAGAAAGCTTGGCCGATGTAATTAAGCAGTTGGTTAGCTTCCTGCTGCTGCACCTTGGGTTGCTGCCAGAGTTGGCGCAGAGGTACCCGCCCACGGCCCTTAGTCCAGCTACTGAAAAGCCCCACTATTCGCGCCAAACAACGAAAAAGCCCGTCGACCAGCCCCTCTAGTATAAAGCTTATAACTGCCTCAAACATGCTGATGCTGTGGTAGAAATCAAACTGCCACTGGGGCTTTGATGGCCGGATGCGGGTCGTAGTTTTCCAGCGTAAAATCCTCGTACCGGAAGCTGAAAATATCCTGCACTTCGGTGTTCAGGCGAATCTGGGGCAAGGGCCGCGGCTCCCGGGTAAGCTGCAGGCGGGCCTGCTCCAGGTGGTTGCTGTAAAGGTGCGTGTCGCCGCCGGTCCAGATGAACTCGCCGGGCTCCAGGCCCACTACCTGGGCCATCATGAGCGTGAGCAGGGCGTAGGAGGCAATGTTGAAGGGCACCCCCAGGAACACGTCGGCGGAGCGCTGGTAGAGCTGGCAGCTGAGCTTGCCGTCGGCCACGTAGAACTGAAACAGGGCGTGGCAGGGCGTGAGGCGCATCAGCGGCAAATCGGCTACGTTCCAGGCCGATACCACCATACGGCGCGAGTCGGGCTGGGTGCGCAGCAGGTGCACCATCTGGCTGATCTGGTCGATGCTCTGCCCGTCGGGGGCCGACCAGCTGCGCCACTGCTTGCCGTAGATGGGGCCGAGCTGCCCGTTTTCGTCGGCCCACTCCCGCCAGATCGTCACGCCCACGTCTTCCAGGGACTGGTTGCTGGTGTCGCCGCGCAGAAACCAGAGCAGCTCGTGGAGGATGCTTTTCAGGTGCACCTTTTTGGTCGTCACCAGCGGGAAGCCCTCGGCCAGGTCGAACCGCATCTGGTAGCCGAACACCGAGAGCGTGCCCGTCCCAGTGCGGTCGGTTTTCTGGGTGCCGTGGTCGAGGATGTGTTGGAGCAGGGCGTGGTACTGGCGCATCTGGAAGGCGAAAAAGCAGGTCAGGGGAAGAAGTCAAAAGTACAGAAACCCGCCCGAAACGCCGGTACGCTTTGGGCGGGTTTCTGCTGCTCATTCGTCCTTTGCTAGGTGGACAGTGAGCAAAAAGGGCGTCATGCTGAGCATAGCCGAAGCATCCCTACAGCTGGCTAACTTCTACTGTGAGGACGAAGCGGTAGAGATGATTCGGCTATGTTCAGCATGACAGTTTGGAAAGTTTTTCATGTCCTTAGGCGTGTATTGCCCATACAGGCTACCAGCCAAACCGGACCACGTAACTGCCTGGCAATTTAAAGACTACTTACCTGCACCCACCCTCAGCTTCTTCAGATGCTCAACTGCCCCGGTGTTCTGTGGATTCAGGGCCAAGGACTGCTGATAGTTGCTAATGGCCAGCGCGCTATTGCCCTGCATTTCATAGGCCTCCCCCAGGCTGTCGTAGGTATTCCAGCTGTTAGGGTGCAGGTCCACATTCAGCTGGAACAGCTCAACTGCCTGCTTGATCTGGCCTTGCCGAGCCAGCACATAGCCCCACTCATTTACAGCGTCTTCGGACAGGTGCAGCTCGGGGTGCGTTTTCTTCACGGCATTGTACACATCGAGAGCCCGGCCGTGGTCTTTCGAGGCCAGAGCGCTGCGGAATGCCTGTAGCGCCGGCGGCACGCCGTACACGCCTTCCACTATCTGGTGGGCAAGATCCCACAGCCGCCCCTGCGTTTGCGGGTCCGATTCGTTGGCCAGCACCACAATGCCAAAGCCCAGCTCGGGGTAAAAGCTGCAGTAGCTGGCAAAGCCGAAGGTGCCGCCGGTGTGCACAAACTGCCGCTTGCTGTCCGGGGTCTGGCGCATAGTCCAGTTCAGGCCAATAGCTTCTGCGTCCACGCGTCCCCAGGTTATCTGATGACTTAGGGCTACGGCTTTATTTGATTCTGCCAGCTGGTAAGCCAGATACTTCACCATGTCGGCCGCGCTGTAGCGCAAGCCACCTGATGGTTCCAGGTTCCCGATGAAGTGGTACGGCATTCGGTGGCCCTTTTCATTGTGCCCCACCGCCAGCTGGCTATTCCCGGCTTTTGCCTGCACGGCGCTTTGCAGCTGCAGCGGCTTGGCTATGTATTTTTCCACCAGCTTTTCGTACGGCGTCTGGTAGACGCTTTCCAGGATGTAGGCCAGCAGCTGCGCCCCGGCGTTGGAATGCCGCGGAATCAGGCCGGGCACCGTATCGGGTTTTACGGCGTGCAGGTCGGCGTAGAACTGCTGCTTGGTGTAGGTGCTCGATGCCCTAAGAATAAGCGCCGGAATAGAATCGGGTGGGGCCTGCTGCAGAATGGCGGTCAGATCGGGCAGGTTGTCGGGCAGGGCCGAGGTGGTATTAGCCAAGTGCACGAGTTTGATGGGCTGGCCAGCGTAGGCAAGGTTAGGATACTTTCCTAGGGAGTGTGGACAGTGGTCGTAGCTTAGCGGCATGCTACGCCGCCATGAATTAAGCGAACGGGAATGGAAATTGGTCGAACCGCACACTTTGGGTCGTCCGGGTACGGGTGGGGGCACCG